>JAFSXC010000067.1 GCA_017450105.1 Lachnospiraceae bacterium
TTTCCGTCCGCGGTATGGATTCCTTCGGAAACAGCCACAACCACGGAGGCCTTCTTCTTCAGAAGATCCTTGCACTTTTGAAGGAAAGCGGCCATATCGAAGTCCACCTCGGGAAGGTAAATGGCGTCGGGTCCGTCGCAGTCCTCGCTCTTGGCAAGAGCAGCCGCACCGGTAAGCCAGCCGGCATCACGTCCCATGATCTCGATGACGATAACCTGTCCCTTTTCGGTCTCCAGCGAGAAGCCGTCGCGGATGATCTCCTTTACGGAGGTTCCGATATACTTCGCAGCGGAGCCATAGCCGGGCGTATGGTCTGTTAAGGCAAGGTCGTTATCGATGGTCTTCGGGCAGCCCACGAAGCGGATCTGCGAGCCCGAGAACAAAGCGTAATCAGACAGCTTTTTGATCGTATCCATCGAATCGTTTCCGCCGATGTAGATAAAGCAGTCGATCTCCAGCTCGTCCAGCTTGGCAAAGATCTTGTCATAGAGGGCCTGGTCCTCATGGATATCCGGCAGCTTAAAGCGGCAGGAGCCGAGATAGGCCGACGGCGTTCTCTTAAGAAGCTCCGCATCCAGACCGGTCCGGATGTGCTCCGAGAGATCGATATAGCGGCCGTCCACAAGACCCTGGATGCCGTGGAGCATACCGTATACCTTCTTGTATCCCCGGTCGATGGCCGTACGGTAAACACCGGCAAGCGATGAGTTAATAGCCGCGGTGGGGCCTCCGGACTGACCGACGATTACATTTCTTTTCTTTCCTTCCTTCATGAAAAGCGTTCCTCCTTTTGAAATATAAAATCCAAGGAATTATACCATACAATTTCGCCTACGTGTATCCCTATATTTGTATTTTTATACGAAATATGCTAGGATAGTTTCTATTCACACTTAAAGGGACGTCCGAAGCCGTTCATTGCCCGGGACAAAAATTGCCCGTCTCCCGGAGTGTGATCCGCAGCCCGTAAACCAGGCAGTCCTGTTTTGGGCCTGCACATCGACTGAAAAGTCAGGATAAAAAGAAAGGAACCGCTTATGGCCCTGATCACAAACGAATCCTCGGAAAATTATCTGGAAACCATCCTGATCCTGCAGAAGAAGCTGCCCGCGGTACGCTCCGTGGACATCGCAAACGAATTGGGATATAAAAAGTCCAGCGTCAGCGTCGCGATGAAGAACCTTCGTGGGAAGGACCATATTCGCGTAACGGACCAGGGCTTTATTGTGCTGACGGAAAGCGGCCGCAGAATCGCGGAAACGATTTATGAGCGGCATGAAAAGATCTCCGAATGGCTGATCTCCCTCGGCGTTCCCGAAAAGATCGCGATCGAAGACGCCTGCCGGATCGAACACGTCATCAGCCCGGAAAGCTTTGCCGCGATCAAGGAAAAGGTTATAAAGGCGTAATCGATACTCTCTCGCCGTCGAGCCAGACCGAAACGCCCTCGTAGTGTTCCCCACGGGTCATAAAAACGCCGCAGATCGAAAGCTTTACGCCCTCGAAGATCCGCCCATGGACGACAGCGCGCGCTACGCGGATCGCTCCCTCTCTCGACTTCAGCAGATTTCTCTGCTCCTCCTTTTCGCGCAGCTCCAGCTCCTTTGTATAGATGGCGTTTTCGAGCTTGGTAAAGATGCTCATGGTGGCGCGCATTTCCGCGTTGTATTTCGCCTTTAACTCGTTGTTTGCGTTGTACAGGGTCTGGAGGTCTGTCTTGATGGCCTTGATCTCATCCTCCGCCTTGATCCTGGCCGCCTTGAGCTGTTCGTTGCTCCCGATCTCAACCCGGGTCCGAACCCCCAGCTTGTTCCCGAGATTCTCCACCTCGATCCCTTCCTCCGCGGCGCAGAGCCCGCCGGTCAGCATCCCGTTCCGCGAGTTAATGAGTACTCTCTTCTTCGTACGGATCGTACTGTTTACGCTGTAGCCCACGGTAATATCGTCCTCGGATTCCACATTCGCGGATTCCAGATATTTGGCCTGAATCGGTCCCTTCGCCTTGATGAGGCCGTTCCCTCCGGCAGAAACGCCCTGTCGGATCGTAATGGACTTGTCACATTCGATCGTAGCTGCTTCCACGTTTCCGTCGATCAGGATATCGCCGGAGACCTTGATGATTGAGCCCTGCTCCACATCCCCGGTTACATGCAGATCCCCGTCGTAAACCACGCTGCCCGTCACCATCGAAACGCCCCGGAGCTCTAAAACGTTTGTAATTGTAATCTTTCCGTCCCGCATCTCGATCCGTCCGTTCATGACCGAGACATAGGTCTTCTTATCCTCCTCGACGATAAAGCCCTTGCCGACCAGGATTCCCTTTTCCTTGCCGTTCTTGGCCTTCAAAAACCGCCCGGTTACCGTAGAGCCGCCGCTCCCGATCGAGCCCTCATGGTAATAGGCTATGCGGTCGCCCTTTTTTACCATGTTGAAATTGTTCAGATCCATGTGGTCCACGGAGCCGTCGGCACGCACCGTCGGGGCATGCTTCTGCTTCAGATCGAACAGGAATTCATAGTAACCGTCATGTCCGTCCACCGGCGGCTTTCCGAGGGCAATAACCGCCTCGGTCCCCGCAAATTTCCCGTCCGCAAGCATCTCCACGGTCTGGTGCTGGATCCCGAAAACAATCCCGCAGGAGGATATCTCTCTCCGGAGCTTCGTTTCGTTCAAAGGCTTATGCTCGCCAAGCAGCACCAGCGTCGCCTTCATCTCGTCGGGGCTGATGTTGATCACATATTCATCGAATTCGGAGGATTCCTCCTCGCGCGGCATACTTGCCTTCTGCGCCGCCAGCTCCTCCTCGATGGCAAGGCGCATGCGCTGCATGTCCTTCGCCGTATACATAAGGTTTGCATACGGCGTAACGTCGAGACCGTTTTCCATGCCGATGCGGATCTCGTACATCTGCTCTGCATGGAAATAGCTGGACTTGTAAAGAGAAATATCGACGCGGCTCTCAAGCCCCCGCCGGAGCTCCCGCATCTGTTCCCAGTTGTACTCCGGGAAGGCATAAAGCTCCACCTCGAGCCCGCGTTCCAAGCCCGTAGCGATCTCCTTTATGGATTCGCCGTTAAAATCCGGGGTAATGTAAGGCGCAATGTTCAGATTGTTTTCCAGGGCAATGCGGATGGCTTCCAGCTCCGCCTCCCGGTAGCCCTGCTCCACAAAGGGAGAAA
>JAFSXC010000068.1 GCA_017450105.1 Lachnospiraceae bacterium
TCGTGTCAGACCGGAGCCGAGCGTAAGCTTTGTAACGGAAATTCCGTTCATGGCGCCGTTTTTGATCTTTGTCACCGAAAAATTTGTTCCTCCCGGTGTTTCCATCTCATCCGGAATAACAATATCCCCTCCGGTGCCGCTGATTTCCTTCAGAACGGCCGCCCCTGTTTGAAGGCTGTATTTTTCCCGGCGGGTACCCGCCTTAGTTACCGTTGTTCTGAACAGGTCAGTATACTGTCCGTAGGCTCCTCTGTCTGCCTCCGTGGTGACGGTCGCATCGGAAGTTTTTACCGTTTTTGTCTCTTTCCCCGCACCATAAGTGTCCGACACTCTGGTTATTTCTGTCGTAGCCGAATTCGTGGTTTCACGGATTTTCTCTGTTACGGTTCCCTTCACGGTAGTGGTGTTCGATTCCGTTTTACTTGTCACGGCGCCGGAGGTATTCCTGACCTCAATGGTCGTTTCCACATCCTGATTCGGCTTCGTGACCGCTTTTGTGTACACCGTACCCGCCCCGGTTTCCGTCTCCTTTATCTCTGTGACATTATTCGTTTCGGTATCCGTAGTTCGAATTCTGGTCTCCTTTTCCAGAATATTTCCCTGGGCGTCGACGATAGTGGTCACGCTGGTGGTATTTTCTCCGTAAGCATCTATCGTTTCCTCTGTGGTCGTCGTATTCCCCGTGGTATATTTTTCCACGGTAACAACCTTCACGGTTCCATCTGCCTCTGTTACTGTCTCCGTCGCAACCGTCCGGATCCCCGAGGTCATCTGTACCACCACACTGACCGATCCATCCGTATAAGCGTTTATGATACGGAATGTATTTGCGTCCTGATTCAGGTACACCTCCGGCTCTCCTGCGAGGTCCTTATCCTGGCTGGGCGAAACAGAGCCCGGAATAATTGTAGACGGGACGCCCCCTGACGTGCCGGAGCTGTTCCCGATTACGGCAACCGGTATCGTAATACTGTCATCCCCGCAATAAGCCGTGATGTACGTCTCCCCGTCCGTGACCCCTTGCACCGTATTGCCGGTAACCTTCGCAATCGTCGGATCTTCGGAGATCCACATGACCGTAGAATCCCAGGGGCTGGTCATAGCGGAAAGCTCCTGCGTATCACCCACCGGCACTACAACAGAGGAAGGAAATACATAAAGTAGCTGGGGCTTTGTTACCTTCTCTGTTTCCGATTCATCGTCCGTATCCGATTTTGTAACCGTCACCGGAATGGATCTGGTATCTTTTCCGCACGTAGCCTTCAGTTCGGCTGTTCCCGGCGAGACACCTTCTACCACAGCATAGGAGCTCCCGGTCGTCCCGGATACTTTCATGACCCTTTCATTTGAAGAGGACCAGGTGACCTCCGTATCTGCAGAATTCGTTATGGCAACTACCATTCCGACCTTTCCTTTTTCCAGCTCGAGGGAGGTCGGGGTAATCATAACGATCTTGGGATCCACCGGTACAGTCTTTGTTATCACATTTACACGAACATAATCGGATTTATCTCCGATCGCCGCTGTTATAAACGCAGTCCCCTTACTCACACCAGTCACGAGTCCGGCATCGGAGACAGTGGCTGTCGAAGGATCTGAGGATGACCATTTTACCGTCTTCCCGGTCGGTTCGGTTTCCACTTTTAGCTGCAGAGTCTTTCCTGTTTCAAGCGTGACCTCATCATCGGCCCCGACAATAGTAACATCCTTAACTTCCTCAGTATCCGGCTCCGTTTCTGTCTCTGTCTCGGTCTCCTGCTCCGTTTCGGGTTCAGATGAAGGGTCCGTGATCGGTCCGAGGAAGGCGCTTTTCACACTCCCGCATTCCGCTCCTTCCACCCACGCTTCCGCAGCAACATATTTTCCTACATCCTCCGAAGTCAGTGTATACTCTTTCTCCTCCCCGACATTATCATCAAGAACATCATATTCGCCTTTATCCTTTATGAAGCTGTACCGGGACCATTTCCATTTAAGACCGTCTCTGATTGTTGTCCCGGTCCCATCTCCCGTTTTGGGGACATACTCTGCCGTTATCTTCTCTCCTACGTTCTTTGTATCGGGGGTAATTTTCACTTCTCCGTGTTTACCGGCATTGACATCGTCGGTTACGGCCTTCAGGGTCACCGTCTTACCAATCATTTTCACAGAAAATACGGTCTGACCGCTTCCAGTTTTGCTGATCGTGAGAGGGACAGTATAGATCGTTCCATTGTCAGATGCGGATTCGGGAACACCTGCGCTGCACTCAGCCGCATCTGTCTGCCCTGCTTCATCAATCTTGATAGCTTCTTTTACGTTATAGTTGGTAAGATGCTCACCCTCTACCTGTAACTCTATCGCTACATCCTTACCATCTGAGGCCAGCTCTACTGTCTTTTCTCTTTTGCGCACACTGCCTTCGTAATAAAACAGGTCACTGCATGTAGCCGCGTAAATCGTAAGCTTTCCGGACTCTAATGATGGTACTTCATAATTGTCCAGAGTATCTACAGACGGAACGATAGTATATTCATTAGCAGATTTTTGTTTTGTATCCGGTTTATCAATATCAGTTCCTTTAAATTGATATCTCAAAGATACATTTACATCATCATTATTCACAAGTCCGGTTACAGTATAGTCATTTCCTGCCTTAGGATTGCTTAAGTCCGGCGCATCCTCTCCTACGCTGATATCCTTATCCTCCGCCTTTATTTTCAATCCTTTTCTTTTTGTGATTTTCACATTCTCTATTTTAAGTTGGCTTCCAGACTGCTCAAGGGTATAGTTTTTTTCACTTCTGCCCACAAATGTTATATTTGAAATAGTAACTGTTCTATCCCCCGCATTTTCCTGATCATATTTGCCTTTTGCAGTCACCGAGAAGGAATCTGATCCAAATAATCCCTGTTCAGTATCCTGTCCAGAATAACGTTTAAACGTCGGATTCTCACATTTAACCTCAGCATCTGTATTTCCATCGTACTCCTTACCATCACAGGTGAAACCATCGACAACAGAAACAGGACAGGGTAAGATCGTTGCGTTGACAGATTCAACTTCACTAACCATTTCATTATCTTCCGTTTCCGAATCATCCTCCTTGGAGGAATCAAGCACCACATAATAAACCTTATATGTCTGGGCATTTGTCTTTTTCGGGGCAGAAGTACGCCACTCAGATTTTGGGTCCGCCGGATTAAGTGGCTTCGGAGGCTGCTCCACACTAACTTCCGAATAATAGAACACTTTTTCTTTTTCGGTGAGCCCAGAAGCCTTAGCCAATTCCTGATCAGCCCCATTGTACACCAGGTTCGAGACAGGAACCACCTTGCCTGTAGCTTTCGAAAAGACTCTCTCCACCCTAAGCAGCTCCACCCCCGGAACACCACCAACCGCCAGCGTCAGTGCTATTATCTCGGCCGCGGCCGTCTTAAATAATTTCTTCATCGTTTTTTTCCCTCTGAATCCCATACATCCATCCCCAGGAAATGAATTACATCAATGCACCAAAAAGTGGATAATAAATTTAAACTTGTAGTTTCCGATCCCCTTGATAATCATCGTCGGCGGATTCTTCTGCTTGAAGGTCGGATCCCTGTAGCTCTGAAGGGAGTCCCTCAAAGTCAGGGTGTAGTCCTTGTTTCTCACCAGTGTTGTCCCAGTAGAGCGGTCGATGATCGAGGTCACATCCGGCGGCGTGGTAAGCAGCGGTACATCGATCTCAAACGGATCCGCATAAACCAGAACCGTTCCGTCATTCTTAATGGACTGAACGTTGAGATCCGCCTCCTGCAGCTTCAGCTTCTTTCTGGTAATCTTGTAATTCTTCGTCACAACACCGACATAGTTCGGGCCCACCGCCTTGAGGGTAACCGTCGCCTTTCCGACCTTCGCGTTATTCACGTACTGAACCGTATAGTCGCTTCCCTCCGCCAGCGCCTGCGCTCCATAGGTAACGTAGAGATCCGGGCAGATCACACCGTTTACGTTTTCCCTCCAGGTCTGCTTCTCGATCCCCCGGATCCTGCAGTTTTTCAGGTTCAGGGGCTTAACCGTATAGATCGCCGAACTGATTCCCGTATACCGGCTTCCGCCCACCGCCGAGATCGTAAGCTGCGCCGTGCCGGCGGCTGTATAGCGGCTGTATTGAAGATAATAATCCTTATCCTCTGTCAGCGTTTTTCCCCCGAGCTTTACCTCGATGTCCGGGATCACGCCGTACAGAGGATCATAGGTATAAACGCCCGTTTTGTTCGTAAAGATAATCTGTGCCCGGGACAAATCCTCCGCTCCGTACGTCGGGTCCACGATCTGCACCTGACACTCCTTGTTCACATCCCCGTAGTTATTGATCCCCTTCAGATGGATGGAGTAAATTCCCTTGTTCCGGATCACATTGGGCCAGGACACCGTATGACCCTTATCAACATACTCCACCTCAAAATCAATGCCCTCGGAGAGATTTCGAGTGGTCTTGACATAGGTTCCGTGCGAATCATACATATACATGGTCGCTGTCACCATGGGCACCGGCTTCTGAATCTCGTTATCCATCGCCACCACGAATTTCTTCGGGCTTACCACCACATCGGTCATCAGGAAGGGCTGGATCTCATAGTACTGCGAGAACAGACCGACCGACCCGTCATTGAACCAGACCTTGACCGTCACCTTTGGCGGATTCGATTTGGAAAAGATCGGGTCTCCGTTTTTGTCATAATCTACTACGGTGCAGGCATCCACGTCATTTTCATAGCTGAAAATCTCGTACTCAATCCCCTCCTGCAGCGCACGTTCATCCCTATAATCCGGCGTGTTGATCAGCCGGACAGCTACATCCGGGCGGATCGATTTCCCGCAATACTTATGCGCGTCGGGATACCTCGGATCCCCCGCAAGAACCACTACCTGGATATAGTACGGGTCGTTGTACTTGGGGTCCAGATAGGAATAGCCGGTAGGGACAAGCTTATGGCCCTGAGCGCTTAGGGCCGGGGCAGCTTCTTCCTCCATCCCGTCAGTTTCCGTATCAGACGTCCCCTCGCCGCTTACCGAAATAGCTGTATTACGCTCTGGGTTCCTTTCCCCCTTTAGAACCGCGTTCACGGAATAAGCCGCCTTTTTCCCGAACCAGGCCGTTACCTTTACTTCTCCGGCCTTCTTGAATATCAGCTCTCCCGTTTTTTTCACAATCTTTGCCGTTGCCTTGTCGGACACGGTCCACTTGGAGGGGACCTTGATGCTGTCCAGGAAAAAGGCCATGTTCATGGGCTCGCCGGTTTTTCTGGCATACACGGTTTTCGCCGCAAAGGAAGGGATATCCACGCGGAACTGAACTGCCTCCGCAGGCACCCATTTTTTCTTTTTCCTTTCAAAACCGACGACCACCGTATAACCGGCCTTTTGTGCCTTCAGTACACCCTTCCGGCTGACCGTGGCATTCTTCTTTCCTTCAACAACAACGTATTTCTTATACCTTCCGGAAAACGAAGTTGTTACCTTCTGCTTCTCCCCTCCGACAAAGGTCAGATTGGAATCGGTCACGTTCAGGGTAAGCCCTGCGACAAACACCTGTGAGAATCCGGCATCCTCCGGTTTTTCTCCGGGGTCCGGTCCGATTCCGGAGTCACTTCCTCCCTCCGGATCCTCATTTCCCGAGCTCGTGCCTCCGTTCTTCGGAAGAACCTGGAAATGTGCGGTCCCTGTTCCCGTATAATTCCCTCGGCCGGTAATTGTCACCGTCGCCTCTCCCGGCCGCAGGTTATCCGACAGCTCCACAACATAGTCCGTTCCCCGGGTCAGCACCTTTCCTTCCGGCGATTTTACAATAATCCCGCTTCCGTCCTTTCTCAGATCAGGATCCACAGGATAGCCATCCTCAATGTAGCCCACGGGATCGACGGACACGATAAACTCGGAAAGCTCTGCCGGGAAGATCGAAAAGCTTTGGCTCAGAGTCCCTGTGAAATTCCCGATTCCCTGAACGATAACCTTCGCTGTATTTCCTATGTTGGTATTATTCTGCCATGAAACGGTATAGTCCTCCCCTTCCACCAGCGTTTTCCCATCCCATAAAACGGTAAACTCGGAAGGCTCGATTGCCTCTCCGGTATAACGGAAATCATTCCTGTCCAAAGGAGACCCTGGTATAACCACAATCTCGCCCTTCGGGGTCAGGGAAAGGTCTCTCTGTTTGATCTCATAGGTCAGATCCACCACTCCGTTACCGGAAGGGACACTGATGACACGAACGTTCTTCGTTCCCACATTTATATAATCCATATCCGGCCACTCTACTACATATTCGCTTCCCTGCCTCAGGGTCCTGCCGCCAACCGTAACGATTACCTCCGGTCTTTGTACCTTCCGGTTATAAGAGAAGCTGCTCGGGTTAAGGGTCACATTCTCTATTGTGATCCCTCCATATACAATAGCGAAGTATTTCAGGACAGTACCGGTATAATTTCCCTTGCCTGTAATTGTCAGAAAAGCGTTGTTCCCTATCTCTGTATTGTTGTTATAGGTATAGTCATAGTCCCTGCCATTTTCCAGTACGGTTTCGACACCATCGATCTGAACCGTCACGGTAAACGAAGGCTCTATGGGATTTCCCGTATAGGGGAACTGGCTTTCGGTAAGAAGAACAAGGGTATTGGTATCGTTCAGCTCCAGCGGCGCGATCGAAAATGCCGTGTCTGCCGAGGAATTAATATAGTTTCTAGTCGAAGGCTTCGCGCTTACATGGGCTTTGGCGGTTTCCGTTCCCGCATTGATATTGTTTTCATATTCCGCCAGGACATAGGCGGAGGAAACCGTTTCCTCCCTCCCGTTCAAGGAGATCGTAACCTCCTTCACACCGGGCTTCTGCGGCTTTTGATCGTAGGTGCAGCTTCCGGCATCCTCCGGGTTCAGGGTAACCTTGGCTGGCGCAGCTCCCCCTTCTCCCGAAAGGTCCACTGCCTTTATCGTAAAGGGAGTCCTAAGAGTTCCGAGGTACGAGCCCATGCCGACCGCATACGCAAAGGCCTCTCCGGCATCCAGATTCTCCCCATAGACCAGCCGGTAGTCTCTGTTTTTTACGAGTGTGGAGTTGCCGAACCTTACCTCCATCTCAGGGCATAACGGAAGGCCGGTAAAATAGCATACCTCCCCGGGATTCTTAAGATACATACTGCCTGCCGAAAGGTCTCTCAACCCGCCGTTCCCGCCCGACGTCAGGGCGTGAATATGGAAATTCCCGTAGGTAAAGCCGTTAACAAGATAGGTTCCGTTCTTCGGTTTATCCGGATTGGCCGCAAAATAATCCGCTGCATCAACCCACTCATTCCCATCCCAAAAAAGTTCCTCCTGTTCCTTTCCCGTGGAGGTTTTCGATACATCCTGCCAGGCTCCGCCGGCGTTAAAAAAGCTTTCACCTTCATAAATGGTAACCGCAGGCTGAAGCGGATTCTCATAAGTCTTTGTATTCTCAATTTCGGTTACGCCGTCACTACGACGTTCCGCCGTGTAGCTGGTATTTCCCGCTTCCAGGGCAACCGAACCCTTATCCAGCTTCACCTCCACCGCATACTGCTTCCCGCTTTCCAGAACACACTCCCCCGGAACCGGCACCGTATACAGGCCGCCTCCGTAAAGAGTCTGCTTTTCCAGAGTAATGATCACATCCCCCGCATTGTCGGATGGTACTCCGCCTACTGTCCCTCGGATCGTAATCTCCGCCGAAGCCGCGGTGCTGTCACCTGTCCCCGTGTCTCTCTCTTCTCCCACAGGAAAGGCCTCCGGGTCATAGAAGAAGGAAACCGCTTCCAAGAGCTCCGGTCCGCTTGCCGTAAATACATTCGCTGCACGACAGCCGCTTTCCGGGCGCATCCGGTTTTCCGACGCATCCGTTGTCTGATATGTGTTTCTGGTGGCATGCCCGGTCGATTGCCCACCGTCGGAGCAGTCAGGTGCAAATGCCATGACCCGGTCCTCTAACCCCGGATCCTCATAGGACAGCCAGAAGTAGGTACCCAGCCCGAATTCCTCGGTTGTTCCCATACTGTTTCTGACAAGCCAGGCACCGTTTTCCGACGGAGCCGAGACAAAATTCTCCTTCGGGTAGTCATCGTCATACCCAACCAGCACCACGGTCTGCTCCGGTAGGTAACCAGCTCCTGCAGAAGCTTCGCTGGCATAAGAGAAATGCTCTGCGCTGTAACGTCCCCTGTTTCCTTCCGAGGGGTCAAAGTCCTCGATCACTGCTGCAACTCCGCCGTAGTTGCGGATCCAATATTTCGTCCTTCCCTTACCGTCTGCCGCCCCGTAGTCATATTCATAGGCATCCAACAGCCGTGGGAAACCAACAGGCTTCCATTTCTGAAGCGCCTGGGCTGCCTGAGAAACCGTTCCCTGAAGCTGATCCGAAACTGACTCGTAGCCGACGCCGAACACGGCTGTAAGGAGCTCCGTTTCCCCATAAGAGGAGGCAGCACTTTTCGAAACCGATGCCCTTCGCATCATGCCCACTCCGAGCAGCGCCGTAGTCGCATAGGAGAAGCTCAGGCCCTGCTTATTGCTCCCCTGATTTTTCAAGCCGGGCAGATGGTCTTTAAAGAACACCTCCGTCAGATGTTCCTCATCATCCCAGGCATAGGGATAGGCAGGCTCCGTCGATACCTTCAGATCAGGAGCATAAGGAATCGCACTGCTCTGATAGGTCTCCGCACCGTAGGTATCTTCCGCTATGGGCGCGGGTAGGATGAGTGCTGCTGCAAGGATCAGCATCGTTCCACATGAGATTAGCCTGTTTTTTTTCATTTCAAAAACCTCGAATTTCATTTTTCATAACTGGTCGCCCACCAATCATTAAAGCTGGGTTGTGAGGGAGCGTTGGCTTTGATTATTTTATTTAATATCTCTACCTCCAGTGTCTCCCCCTCACTCGGATCGTTGCCTAAGGTAAACGTTATGGTAATATTACCCTCCTTATCCGCTTTCCAACTTGCTGAGGTGTTATGGTTCGTCGGTTCTTCCTTCACCTGTATGTTTTCTCCACTTTCTGTCTTCCAAGGCATTCCTCTGCCATATTGGTCTTTCAGGGTCAGGCCTTTTATTACTACCGTTGATCCCGCGGTAAGCTCAGCCCCGTTCTTTGCAGTTGATGAGTTTTTATCAAACTCAGCAGTCCCTTCAACCGACGTATCTTTCGATTCAGCGGCGGGCATCTCTTTCGAAGTATATGAATAATAATCCTTAGTATTTGTTGGAACGAAAACAGCTTTATATGCCTGTCCTGCCATAAATAAATCCTTCGGATCTCTACTGTTTGTTTTCGCTTCTATATCTCCCGTTGCCTGAACGACCAGGTATGAACAATAGTGGTTTTCATAATCGCCTGTTATCGATTTATGTACAACATACACTATACCTCCTGTTTCATCTCTCATTCCCTCGATCTTCACAAAAGGCTCTGGATCCGTAATTGCTTCCAAAATTACTGACGTTGCGACACAAGCCTGGTTAACTGTTACTTTACACTGCTGCGGAGTCTCCGCGCCTCCACCCGTAACCGTAATGTACGCCGTCCCAGCTCCTTTCCCGGTAACCACTCCATTCTGATCGACCTCTGCCACAGCCGGATTATTCGAGCTCCAGGTCAACGGCACCGTCTCAGGAGTTACCTCCGCGGAAAGGAAGCTGCTATCTCCTACTTCAATCGTTAGCTTATCCAGCAGGGGAGTAATGGTTGCCTTATAAACTGTGACTATACAAGTAGCCGATTTTCCGGTCTTGGCACAGGTTGCCGTGATGACCGCATCCTTTGTTTCTGCCGCCTTTATATCCTGGGCAACAATTTTCCCGTTATTATCCACAGTCACAACAGACGGGTCGCTTGTAGACCACTTAACGCTGTCCCCTTCAGGATCTGTAATCGCCTTAAGTGTTTCCGATTCTCCCACAGGTAATTGTATACTCGAAGGTTCTATCTTCACCGATGGTGCTCTTACCACCACTTTGCATTTGGTTGGTTCCCAGGAATCCAGCCAGGCTTCTATCGTTGTTGTGCCGGCTTCCACAGGAGTAATCACACCATCCTTGACCACGGCCACTTTGGTGTCATCCGACTTCCATTTTATGTCATTTTCTCTCCCCGCCGGATCTGTCGATGCATAAGGCTTAAGATCGAATGTTTCACCCACGACAATACTCAGGGGGGGCTCCACCTCCAAAATGACCCTCGGTTCCCTTACATTCACATAGCACTCAGCAGGCCTTCCCGAACCCAGACTGGCTTGTATGATGGCATTTCCTTTTCCTTTCGCCGTAATCTCTCCGGTTCTCGAATCCACCTCCGCCACGGCTTCATCTGTCGAACTCCAGGAAACCTCATTTTCCCTCCCGAGCGGATTTGTCTTCATTCCAAGCTTTTGCTTGTCACCCACGACCAGCTTCAGCTCCGTTTCATCCAATATCACCGACGGATCCACAACGGTCACATGGCAGGGCTTCGAGGTCTGCACTAGGCCATCCGCTGTCACAAACGAAGCCGTGATGTCCGTTTCACCCTTCTTCTTTGCCGTCACATAGCCTCTTTCATCCACTACTGCGACCTCCGGCTTCGTCGATTCCCAGACGATGGTCACATCCTGCGGGATCGTTTCCACCTCCAGCCTCTGGGTCGCATCTACAAGGAGCTCGAGCGCCGTATCCCGGAGACCGATATAATACCCGCCTACCGTTACCGTGCAGGTATCCTTCGCACCGGCACACTCTGCCGTAATGATAGCCGTTCCGGGTCGGAGAGCCTTTACCTTTCCGTTCTGCACCGTCGCCACCTTCGTATCATCCGAGCTCCAGCTCACAGGCAGATAATCCGGCGTACTTTTGCAGCTCAGCGTCGCCGTATCATCCACATCCAGGCTCACCGTCTCCGGAGTCACCTCGATCGCACCCCTCATGACAGATACCGTACAGGTCTCCGATACTTCCCCGAAGGAAGCCGTGATGATCGCATCCCCGGGATTTTTAACAGTCACAACTCCATTCTGGACCTCAGCGATATCCGGTTTATTGGAGGACCAGCTCAGCATGACATTTTCAGGTACCGTCTGATACATCAGGGTATGGGTTTCCCCTACATATGCACTGAAGAAGGTTTCCCCCAGCGTTATGGATCCGCTGGTGACCGTAACCACGCACTCTGCAGAATACCCACCGGCCGTTGCGGTAATCACAGCAGTTCCCTCTGAAACAGCCGTGACAGCCCCTTCGTAGACCGTTGCCACTCTGGCATCGCTGGTACTCCACAGTACCTTCAGATCAGCCGGAAGAGTAGATGCGGTGAGCCTTGCCGTCCTCCCAAGATAAAGCTCCAGCTCTGTCTGGTCCAGATAGATTCCCTCCTTCAGAACCGTTACCTTGCATCTCCCATAGGACCTTTGTGACCATGCCGTCACATAGGTTGTTCCCGGGGAAACGCCCTTCACCTTCCCGTTTTTCACCGTAGCGATCTTCGGGTCCTCGCTGCTCCAGGACAGGATCCGCCCCTTCGGGGTTACGGTGGCCTCCAGTTTTTTCTCCTCATCCACCCACACAGAAGCCGAATTCTTATCCAAAATCACCGAAGACTTATAGACCACAACCTGGCAGGTCAGCTTTTTCTTTCCTACCTTCGCTGTGATCGTCGTCAGACCCTCCGAGATTCCCTTCACCTTCCCGTTCATTTTCACACGGGCAATATCCCGGTTTTCGGAAGACCAAACAGCCTTCTGACCGGCTCCCTTGATCTTAAGCCTTTTGGATTGTCCCACCTCAAGCTGCAGCTCCTGTTTGCTGATCTTTACCGCCGCCTCAGCAGCTTCTGGTCTGATGACGACAAAGCCCGTCAGTATAAGTATTACTGCCAGAATCCCTGCTACCCGTTTTTTCCACTTCATATCGAAATCCCCCATTCTGATTCGCAGATGCGTGTTTCCTTCAGTCCTTCCTTACCTTTACTTCACAGACGGCAAACCCGTTTTCCGTAGAAGCCATAATCAGAGCGGTTCCCTCAGCGATCGCATATACGGTTCCGCTTTCTACCGTCGCCACGGAGCTGTTGCTGGAGCTCCAGCTCACGGCCGCATAATCCGGCACCGTCGTCACCTTCAACACGCGGATTTCTCCCGGGATCATCTCCAACGTACTCTCCGACAGAGCGACTGCTTCATCGGTTACGGTAACAATGCAGCTCGCCGAAGCATTCCGCATCTTTGCCGATATTGTCGCCGTTCCCACGCTGTGGGCCTTTACGACACCATTCTCTACTGTGGCCACCTTCACATTGTCTGATTCCCAGGAGGTATAGCTGCCCGCCGGATTGGTTTCCGTCGTAAGGACAGCTTCCTCTCCGACGATCAACGTTACATTGGGCTTGTCTATCGTAATCGAGGGCGCCCACACCTTTACAATGCAGAAGAGCTTTCGTTTCCCGGCCTTTGCCCGGATTCGGGTTGCTCCCTCGCCGGTCGCCAGAACCCAGCCCTTCTTATCGACTGTCGCGATCCCGGGATTTTCAGATATCCACTTAACCTTTTCGCCGTAATTCCTGACCTTAAGCTTCGCGGTGTCCCCCTCCATCAGCTTAAGCTTACTTTTATTCAACCTCGGCTCCGTTCCCGAAGGCTCGATTTCATGCACAAAAGCCGTCAGGTCCCCGACCGTCTTCTCCGCCGCCGGAATCTGCTGCGGAAGAGCTGCGGCAGCCAAAACCGCCGTCAGAGCCACCGCCGCCATCCGTTTCCAAAGAATCCCTTTTCTCATACCGATTCCTCTTAAATTCATTCCTGATTATATAATCTCTTACATTATAACATAGTACCCCATATCATAAAGTATATTTCGGACAAAAACCCAAAAAAAATAAGAGGGCGCGGGCACCCTCTTATTCTTTTTTTCGTAAGCTGCAAGATTCGTTACTGTTCACACCCAATGTCAGCAGCTTAAGCCCATATACTTCCTCGGAGCGCGAGTAAGAGGGCCCCGGACCGAGCACGGGGGGACCGATGCTTTTCCGGGAGGACACTATTTTCGCGGGGCCCCCGCGCACAGAGTCTGGGAGATGGCTTATGGGAGCGACGCCAATACGTAAATTTGCTTAAGCTGCTGACATTGGGTGTGAACAGTAACCAAGATTCTGATTCTCACATATCGTTTTTGTGGAAACAGGAGCGCAGATATGCATTCCGTGGTATAATGCAAATGGATACATTCTGTTTAAGCATAAAAAACGGAGGTGATACTATGCCGCCAAATGAAAAGGAGATCAACAACAATCTGTTTGATCAGCTCTCCATTGTGGAAAGATTTGAGGATGCGCTGAATCTGGGAGAGACGGAAGCAAGGAAAGAAATTGAAAGGATCAAAAAGGAGATCAACCGTAAGCTCTATCAGAAACTGCCATTGATCAGTGAATAATGCAAATCATTCTGGTTCAGAAAAAATCGCGGCCTTGCATGGCCGCGATTCTTCACCTCTCATTATCTGTATTTTTCCCGTCCTAAAACGCAAACTTATCCGCAAACCAGTCCTTTAAATCCGCGATCTTCACCCGCTCCTGCTCCATCGAATCACGGAAGCGGATGGTAACGGCTTCGTCGGTTTCGGAGTCGAAGTCGTAGGTAATGCAGAACGGGGTTCCGATCTCGTCCTGCCGGCGGTAGCGCTTTCCGATATTGCCGCGTTCGTCAAATTCGCACATATAATACTTGCTCATCTCGAGATAGATCTTTTCGGCACCCTCATTCAGCTTCTTCGAGAGCGGCAGCACGGCGATCTTTACCGGCGCGAGCGCGGGATGGAAATGGAGAACGGTCCGCATATCCGGCTTCTCCTCGGTTCCGATATTTTCCTCGTCATAGGCATCGCACAGGAAGGCGAGCACAACCCGGTCCGCGCCGAGCGAGGGCTCGATCACGTAGGGGATGTATTTCTCGTTCTTTGTATCGTCAAAATAGCTCATATCCTGACCCGAGGTTTCCTGATGTCTCGTCAGGTCGTAATCGGTCCGGTCCGCGACGCCCCACAGCTCGCCCCAGCCGAAGGGGAAGAGATATTCGAAGTCCGTCGTGGCATTCGAGTAGAAGGAAAGCTCCTCCTTGTCGTGGTCACGAAGCCGGAGATTCTCCTCCTTCATACCAAGGGAAAGCAGCCACTGATGGCAGAAATCCTTCCAGTATTTAAACCACTCCAGATCCGTTCCGGGCTCGCAAAAGAACTCCAGCTCCATCTGCTCGAATTCCCTGGTACGGAAGGTAAAGTTTCCGGGGGTAATCTCATTCCGGAAGGACTTTCCGATCTGGCAGATCCCGAACGGGACCTTTTTCCGGCTGGTCCGCTGGACATTCTTAAAGTTTACAAAGATACCCTGCGCGGTTTCGGGCCGCAGGTACACGGTATTCTTCGCGTCCTCGGTCACTCCCTGGAAGGTCTTGAACATCAGGTTAAACTGGCGGATATCGGTAAAGTTATGCTTTCCGCAGGAGGGGCAGGGAATTTTATGCTCCTCGATAAAATCATACATTTCCTCGTTCGTCCAGCCGTCCACGGATTTCTCAAGCGCAATGCCCTGTTCCTTCGCAAAGCTTTCGATGAGCTGGTCCGCCCGGAACCGTTCTTTACATTCCCGGCAGTCCATCAGCGGATCCGAAAAGCTCTTAATATGGCCGGAGGCCACATAGGTCTGGGTATTCATCAGGATCGCGCAGTCCACGCCCGTATTATAGGGATTTTCCTGGACAAACTTCTGCCACCAGGCCTTTTTGACATTGTTCTTCAGCTCCACCCCGAGATTTCCGTAATCCCAGGTATTGGCCAACCCGCCGTAGATCTCGGAGCCGGGGAAGATAAAGCCCCGTCCCTTCGCCAGCGTTACGATCTTTTCCATTGTTTTTTCCATGTTTGTCTCCTCTATAAAAATTGTAGTTTTTTCTGCCTCACACCGGTCGGCTGCCGGTCCCGCAACCGCCCAAAAGCCGACTTCGGACAAGATCCGGCTCCTTATTTATAAATAATATAGGCAAGCTCCGTCATGGATTCGTTCTTGCTCTTTTCCACGGTCGCAAGACCCTTATCCTTCTCATCGGTCGTTACATGGTCGGATACATAGAGGATCCTTCCCGGAACCTTTATATTCACACCGATCGAGGTTTCCAGGACCACGATCTTCCGCTCCGGGATCTCCAGCACCTCGTCGACAGCCGCTGTTGTCCCGTCCTCCGTCTTGGTAAACGTCGTATCGAAGTCGAAGCCCTCGGCCTGGGCCTTTACCACGGTTCCCGTATAAAAGATCCGCCGGTTAAAGTCCGCATAGGTCTTCCAGTTGGAATAGGTCAGCGTCAGGGTCGCAGTCCCGTCCTCCATCTCGTAGCCGGTTTCCTCTACGGTTCCCTCCGTACTCTGAAATTCCGCTATTTCTTCTGTAATGAAGCTTTCCAGCTCCGATTCGCTGTAATAGCTCTGGTCCATTTTTTCTACCGAGGTCTCGGTAACGGTTCCGTCCTTGTCGACGAAGATCGTGCTTTTTTCGGCATCATATCCCCCGCATGCGCAAAAAAACACCATCAGAACCAGGGCCAGGACCAGTGGATATACTCTCCTCTTCATTCCTTCCCTCCAAAATGACGACTCATTATAGCATTTTAAGACAGAAGTTTCAAGGAGGGGAACTCACGGGGTATGGTTCTTTTCATATAATCGTCCAGAACCCGGGAAAGCTCCTCGATCACACCCTCCTCCACATGAAAGGAATAGAGCTTTTTCAGCTCCGCTCCCACAATGAAGGAGAAGGTATAGCGCGCCGTTTCGCTTAATTTCAGATGCGAGATATCCGGGTAGGCCCCGTCGATTACAAAGGTCTTCAGCTCGAAGATCCTGCGTACCAGCGTATTTGAAAAATGCTCCGACAAAAGCGCCTTCAGAGAATAAAAAAGAAGGGCCAGCTCCCCCGTCCCTTCCAGATTTTCCTGGGATACATAGGCCGCCAGCTCGAGAAAGTAGGAGCCGTAGGCCAGCGTTTCCAGGTCCATTGTAAGCTCCCGGAAATAGTGGGTAATCTCCGCCTTGTGAAGATTGTAGGCGGTTTTCCCGTATCCCAGAACAAAGCGGCCCTGGGCGAAGGGATTCGCAGCAGCCACAAAGGGGCTGTTCGGCCGCCTTGCCCCATGCGCAAACACGGTTATCTTGCCCAGCTCCTTCGTAAGGAGCACCAGGCGTTTATCGTTTTCCCCGACGGGCTGCGCCAAAAGAACCATTCCCTGAACGGCCGTATCCTCATGATTCATCCGTAAACCCCAGATTCTTCAGCATCGCTTCACTCTCCCGCCAGTTCCTCTTGACCTTGACAAAGAGCTTCAAAAGGCATTTCTTCTCAAGGCTTTTTTCCAGCTCATACCGGGCGTTGGTCCCGATCTTTTTCAGCATCGAACCGCCTTTTCCGATAATGATCCCCTTATGGCTGTCCTTTTCGCAGATCACATCGGCATAGATCGTAACCGACCCGTCACGGTTCGTATGAAAGTCCTCGATGGTCACGGCGATTCCGTGAGGCACCTCCTCAGACAACGCATGCAGCGCCTTCTCTCTTATGATCTCCGCGGCGAGCTGCCGCATCGTCTGATCCGTCAGATCGTCCTCCTCATAGAAAAACGGGCCCTCCGGAAGACAGGAAAAAACGGCCTCCTTCAGCTCCTCCAGGTTCGCCCCGGTCTTGGCAGAGACCGGAACGATCTCGGCGAAATCGAACACCTCCCGGTACCGGTCGATGGTGGCGAGGATCTCATTCGGATTCTTCAGTACATCCATCTTATTGACCACCAGGATCACCGGCGTCTTTTCCTCCTTCAGAAGCTCCCGGATCCTCTCCTCGTTTTTTCCGAGAACAGGACCCTGATTCTCCGTGGGCTCCACCAGCCACAGCAGTACATCCACGTCCTTCGCCGCCTGGCGGATCGAGGAAACCATGTATTCGCCGAGTTTATTCCGGGCCTCGATCATGCCCGGGGTATCTAAAAACACGATCTGACCCTTCTTTGGCACCGTCAGGATCCCGCGGATCTTGTGGCGCGTGGTCTGGGGCTTTTTGCTGGTGATCGCCACCTTCGCCCCCACCATCGCGTTCATCAGCGTACTCTTTCCGACGTTCGGTCTTCCGATGATGGTCACAAAGCCGCTTTTCATAGCAGCGCCTCTTTATTCAAAAACAGACCCTCCGCCTTTCCGATCACGTTTTCGTTTCCGATCGCGCATAAATTATCGCCCTTTAAAATTTCCTCGGCATAGGGCGCCAGCGCCCGGACATCATCCTCCGTCGCGTTCAAAATCTCCTCCCGTTCTCTCTTTAAATCCTCCTCCGTCGTGCCGGAGAAATAGAACAGGGTGGAGCGCACCCCGAGCGAATCGGGCGTCAGCGGAGTATCGATATCGGAAATGGTACCGATAATGTATTTTGTCATCACGCGGTCATCCGCGGAGAAGCTTCTTAAGTACTCCGGGATTCCTTCATAGATCTTAATTGTTTCCTCCAGATTCGGATCCCGGTAGGAGGCAAACCAGCCGACGCCGTTCCGGTTGAAGGAGCTCATGCAGCCATAAGCGCCGCCCATGACCCGCAGGTTCTGCCATAAGTAGTCGTAGTTTAACAGGGTCCTCAGGATCCGCAAGGTCCCGCGGTAGGGGCCTGCCCCCTCAAAGCTTCCCGCCCGGCTCACATACTGGACCTGGGAAGCATCCAGAAAGCCCTCGTTTCGTCTGTGCAGCGAAAGAGTCGCCTTCGGAGCGATCTCTCCTTCCTTCAGCTCCCTCGTAAAGGAAGGCAGGGCCTGCTTTATCAGTTCAAGTCCCCTACGGTCCCCGGTAAAGCTGACGAGAAGCCGTGAACGGACGAAGATCCTTTCGCGCAGCTCCTGAAGCTTCTTCTTCAGTTCCTCCTTTTCGGCATCAAAGTTTTCCTCCAAACGCGAAACCAGACGGTAGAGGCTGATGCCCGACATCAGCTCCGTAGCCCTCGCGGTCTCGGAAAAATAGGAGGAGGCACGAAGGGATGACATCATATGACCGAGCGCGGGAAGCGTCGAGGAAAGCTGGCTCTTACCCTCCGCCAGGATCTCATACAGCCGTTTGTCATCGGAGAAGTCGGTGGTAAAGAACACCTCCTTCAAAAGCTCGATCCCCTTCTCGAGGTTCTCATAAAGCACTTTCATACGCACCTCGTATAAGGTGACCCGTTCCTTCTTTACGGTATCGTACATCGCCTGAGCGCCCGAGCTGATCCCGCCGGTATAAAGATTGATCTCGTTTGTAAGCTCCCGGAAGGAAAAATGCTCCGTATCCATAAAGCCAAGCACGGACTTTAGGATGCCGAGACAGGACAGCTCCTCCTCACTGAGGTCCGGGACCGTAAAGTACATGCGAAGGTAAGCGATGCCGTTGGTATCTATCTCATGATACAGAAGCGGCAGATCGTCGACAGCGTCTTCTTCGTTTCGGATCGGCCGGGGCTCCCGCCCGATCTCCTCCCGTTTCAGAAGAGGGATCCGGTTCAGATCCTCCTCCTTATCGGGCGTTTCCTGCCACTCCCTTAAGGCCCTTGTAGCCTCGGTAAGCTTCTGAAGCTCATCGGCCGTCATCTGCTCCTTTTTCTCAGCCAGCTCCTGCCGCAGAGCCTCCTCCTCTTCCGCCGCCAGTCCCTTCTTCGGGGACACGCAAACAAAGGCGGCATGGGGATTGTTCAGAAGATACTTCTCCACCAGATCCTCGAAGAACCTTCCTTCGTCAATCTTCTCCCGCAAAAAGGCATACACAGGCAGAGCCTCCAGATGGATAAACGGCTCCTTCTCATCATACAGCCAACTGTCCATGACCTGCAGTCCGTAGATCAGCCCCTTCGGGAAGGACCCGAAATCCGCCTCGCGGTAACGGAATTCCGAGCTGTTGATCCCGGCCAGAAGCGCTTTTTTATCGATCCCGTTTTTCACCTGCTCCTTCAGAGTCTCCTCGATGACCCTTAAGAAGTCTTCCTTTTGTTCGGGATCCGCTTTTTTCGCGATCACGGAAAACATCGGCTGATAGGTTTCCGAAGAGAAGCCGCCGTACACGTCCTTTCCGATCCCCGCATCCAGGAGGGCCTGTCGGACCGGGGCCCCGGGCATGCCGATCAGCGCATAATCCAGGATCTCAAAGGCCAGACACAGCTTTTCATCCAGCATCGTTCCGACGGAATAATTCATGGAGAGGAAGGTATTCTCCTTCTCCTCCTCACTCTCTGCGATATTGTATTTGACCTCCACGTCCTTCCGTTCGGTAAAGGGCTTCTGCTTCCCGACCTCGGAATCCGGTTCGATCCTGTCGTAAGCGCCAAGATAAGCCTCATCCAGCCACTCCAACTGCTCGTTCATATCCATGTCGCCATAGAAGTAAATATAGGCATTGGAGGGATGGTAATAACGGCCGTGGAACTTCAGATAATCCTCGTAGGTAAGGGTGGGAATATCCTTCGGATCCCCGCCGGATTCAAAAGCATAGTTGGTATCGGGATGCAGCGCATTCAAGATCTGGCGGGAGAGCACATCGTCCGGCGAGGAAAACGCGCCCTTCATCTCGTTATAGACAACCCCGTTGATCGTGATCTCCCCTTCGGGGTCCTCGAGCTCATAATGCCAGCCCTCCTGCTTGAAGATCTTATCCTCATGATAAAAATTTGGGTGGAAAACGGCGTCCAGATACACGTCACAGAGGTTCCGGAAGTCCTTCGCATTTTCCGAGGCCACGGGATAAATGGTCTTATCCGGGAAGGTCAGTGCATTCAAAAACGTATTCAGAGAGCCCTTCGCAAGCTCCACAAAGGGATCCTTGATCGGGAACTTATCCGACCCGCAGAGAACCGTATGCTCGACGATGTGCGGCACTCCCGTGCTGTCGCTGACCGGAGTCCGAAAGCACACATAAAAGACCTTGTTCGGATCCTTATTCTCCATGCACAGGATCCTGGCCCCGCTCTTCTTATGAAGCAGCAAGGTTCCTTCCGTTTTCAGGTCCTTCAGCTCATGCTTTCTTATGATCTCGTAGGCTTTTGATTCTTTCATACTTCTCTCCTTTTTTCAATGTGTCACTATCTCTGACACACCTTTTTGCGAATATCCCTATAGGCTGTGAGCGGCCCCGATGATACGTATCGGCGGGATCTCCCACTGGAGTGTGCTTGAAAAAATTTTCCCCTGTCCCCATGTTTCTTGTCTCCGGTATCTAACCTTCACACGGTTCCTCATGTTGGTATCACGACTGGGGAAAATTTTTTCAAACACACTCCGTTCGCGACCCGAGGTAGTTTTTGGCGGGGCCGCGCGTTATCTTTTTGAGTAACAAGTCGACTTAAAGCTCTCAATTATTCTATTCCTTTATTGTGGGCAGCCCCGATAATTAGACGTAAAACACGCCAAAGAAGTACACTCCCCCGCTATCAGCGGCCCGGCCATAACCTGCCTCGGGCCGCGAACGGAGAGTGTGTCTGAAAAAATTTTCCCCTGTCGTGATACCGGTATGATGAACCGGGTAAAGGTTAGATACCGGAGACAAGAAACGTGGGGACTGGGGAAAATTTTTTCAGGCACACCGCAGTGGGAGGTCCCGCCTATTTCTTTATTCGGGCCGCGTCCGCGAAGCCAATACTAAGCCCGCCGAACAAATAAGTCCCCCCACGATCAGCGGCCCGCCCATATCCTTCCTCGGGCCGCGTCCGCGAAGCCAATACTAAATTTCGTGACAAAGCAACCCGCTTCTCAGTTTCGGCTCAAACCATGTCGATTTCGGCGGCATAAGAAGCCCGGCGTCCGCCACCGAAAACAGCTCCCCGATCGATGTCGGATACATCGCAAAAGCCACCCTGCAGTCGGTATGACATCTGCGCTCAAGCTCCTTCAGCCCGCGGATCCCTCCCACGAAATCGATCCGTTCATCCGTCTTCGGGTCCCGAATCCCGAGCACCGGGTCCAGAAGCAGATCCTGCAGCCGCGATACGAGAAGCCCCTTCACCGGATCCGAAAGGCGGTCCTCCTTCCGTATCCTGCAAAGATACCATTTGTCCTTCAGATACATGGAAAAGCTGTACCGGTCGTCAGGCCGGAGTATCTCTGTATCTTCAGAAGCAACCTCAAACCGGCTCTTCACCTCCGTAAGAAGCTCCTCCTCGGTCAGTCCGTTCAGATCCTTTACGACCCGGTTATAATCCATGATCGCCAGGTCCTTATCGGCGAACAGCACCGACAGGAAGAAATTGAATTCCTCCTCTCCGGTGTAGCCAGGGTTCTCCTGCCTTCTCTTTTTTCCGACGCGGACCGCCGAAGCCGCACGGTGGTGGCCGTCCGCGATATAGATCTTATCGATGGTTCGGAAGGTATCCTCGATCCGGCGGATCACAAAGGGATCGTCGATCCGGAATACGCGGTGGCGCACCCGGTCCTCCGCGGTAAAATCATAGAGAGGCTCCTTCTGTTTTTCCGCCTGCAGAATTTCCTCGAGGACGGGGTTGCTCCGGTAGGCCAGAAAGATCGGTCCGGTCTGGGCTCCGATCGTATCCACGTGGCGGACCCGGTCCTCCTCCTTCTCCGCCCGCGTATTTTCGTGCTTTTTGATCACACCGTTTTCATAGTCGTCAATGGAGGCTGTCGCCGCGATACCGGTCTGGACACGGCCGTCCATCGTAAGCTCGTAAATGTAATAGCACTCCGTTTCCTCCTTCAGGAAACGCCCCTCCTTCAGCCACTGCCAGAACAGGGCTTTTGCCCGCTCGTAGACCTCGGGGGCATAGGTACTGACCGAATCCGGGAAGAAGGTTTCTGCACGGTCTATGCAAAGAAAGGAACCGGGGTTTTTATCCACCGCTTCCTTTGCTTCCCTTCGATCATAAACATCATAGGGAAGAGCCGCGATCTCCGACGCCAGCTCCTCCCTTGGCCGTATGGCCCGAAATGGCCTGATCCCTGCCATATTTATCTCCTCTGTAAACGTCAGTTCATATCTGACTTAATCCGGCGGATGCGAATCCCGTAAGCGGCCAAAGAACGCCCACTGACGGTATTCAGCGCCTTTTGATATTCCTCACCCGAAGAACGCCTTCGACATTGGAAAGGATCTTCAGGGTCTCCTCGGAGGCCTCTTCATCCAGATCCAGGAGGGTAACCGCATACTCTCCTTTTCCTTTGTTTGTCATGTTCGCGATATTGATCTTCGCATCTCCGAATACGCTGGTAAACCGGCCGATGGAGCCGGAGATGTTCCGATGCAGGACCACGATCCTTTCCGGCGTCGTCAGCTCTCCCATGGAGCAGTCCGGGTAGTTCACGGAGTGGACAAGATTTCCGTTTTCCACAAATTCCCGCAGCTCCTCCACCGCCATCTTCGCGCAGTTATCCTCCGACTCCTCCGTGGAGGCGCCGAGATGGGGAATGACGATGACGCCGTCCTTGCCCGCGGTCAGGGGATTCGGGAAATCCGTAACGTATTTCCTGAGCTTTCCCTCCGAAAGGGCCGTAAGCACAGCCTCCTCATCGACAAGAAGATCCCTTGCAAAGTTCAGGATCACCGCGGTCTCCTTCATCTGTGAGACGCAGTCCTTCGACAACATCTTTTTCGTGGAATCCATCAGCGGCACATGAATCGTAATGTAATCACATTCCCGGCAGATATCTTCGATCGAGTCTACATGGTGTACGGCTCTGCTCAGGCTCCAGGCGGCGTTTACGGAGATGTAGGGATCATATCCGTAGACCTCCATATCCAGATTCACACAGGCGTTCGCTACCCTGACTCCGATCGCGCCGAGCCCGATAACGCCGAGCTTCTTTCCCGCGATCTCGGTTCCGGCGTAGGCCTTTTTCTGCTTTTCCGCGGTCTTCGCGATCTCCGGATCGGCCGCATTTTCCTTTGCCCAGGCGATGCCGCCGCTGATGTCTCTGGCCGCCAGAAGCATTCCGGCGAGGACGAGTTCCTTCACCCCGTTGGCGTTGGCTCCCGGCGTATTAAAGACAGCGATCCCGGCCTCCGCGCATTTCTCGAGCGGAATATTGTTCACCCCGGCACCGGCCCGCGCGATCGCAAGCAGATCCTTCGGCAGCTCCATTTCATGCATGGCGGCCGACCGCACAAGGGCGATCCCGGCCTCCTCCAGCTTTTCGGTCTTTTCATAGTCCTCAGAAAACTCTCTGAGCCCCACCTCGGAGATGGGGTTTAAGGTCGCGTATTTGATCATTTGTGGCTCTCCTCAAATTTCTCCATAAATTCTACCAGCTTCTCAACACCCTCCTTCGGCATCGCGTTATAAATGGACGCACGCATACCGCCTACGGTACGATGTCCCTTCAGGTTCACAAAGCCGGCCTTCGTCGCCTCCGCGACAAATTCCTTATCCAGGTCCTCGTTCCCGGTCACAAAGGGAACGTTCATCAGAGACCGGTCCTCCTTTACAACCGTTCCCTTGAACAGAGAGCTCTGATCCAGATAGTCATACAGGATCTTCGCTTTCTCCTCATTCCGCTTCTTCATCTCACCGAGACCGCCCATGGCCTTCAGCCATTTAAAGACCTTGCCGCAGATATAGATCCCGTAGCAGGGAGGCGTATTGTACAGAGAATCGTTGTCGCTCTGGGTCTTCCATTTCAGCATCGTAGGCGTTCCCGGCAGCACGTCGTCCGTAATCAGATCCTCCCGGATAATGTCGATCACGACACCGGCCGGTCCCACATTCTTCTGGACACCGCCGTAGATCACGGCGTACTTTGTCACGTCCATCGGCTCCGACAGAAAGCACGACGAAACATCCGCGACCAGATCGATCCCCTTCGTATTCGGCAGGGTCTTATATTTTGTCCCGTAGATCGTATTGTTCTCGCAGATATAGACATAGTCCATATCCTCTGTAATCGGGAGGTCGCTCACATCCGGGATATAGGAGAAGGTCTTGTCCGCCGAGCTCGCAAGCTCCACGGCCTCTCCGTACATCTTCGCCTCGGAATACGCCTTCTTCGCCCACTGACCGGTCAGGATGTAGCCCGCCTTTTTCTTCTTCATCAGGTTCATGGGCACCGCCGCGAACTGCTGCGACGCGCCGCCCTGCAGAAACAGCACCTTATAATTATCCGGAATATTCAGAAGGTCTCTTAAGTCCTTTTCGGCGTCCTTAATAATATCATCATAGACCTTCGAGCGATGGCTCATCTCCATCACGCTCATTCCGCTGCCCTTATAATCCAGCATCTCATCGGCAGCCTCACGTAAGACCTCCTCCGGCAGGACTGCAGGCCCCGCGGAAAAATTAAACACTCTGCTCATTTTTTCACTCCTCTTATGTTTCATGCTTTATTAACAACCGGCCCGGATGCAAACGCCTCCGCTTTTCCGGGTCAGCTCGTTTCGTTGCCGCTCCCCGGTCAGCCCTCCGGCAGACCGTTCATCATAGATGAGATATCAGCGCCCGGCGCGACCATCGGCCACACCTTGTCGTCGCAATCTATGATACAATCTAACACAACCGGTCCGTCCTCTGCAAGAGCCTTTCCGAAGGCGTCCGTAAACTCCTCTCTTGTTTTCACCCGGACCGCCTTCGCTCCGCAGCCCTCGGCGATCTTCACATAATCCGCCTGATCATCGAGCACCGTGGCCGAATAATGCTTTTCATAGAAAAGGTCCTGCCACTGCCGCACCATGCCGAGAACGTGGTTGTTTACAATGATCTCGATCACGGGAAGCTTGTTTCTCGCCGCGGTCATCAGCTCGTTCAGGTTCATCCGGAAGCACCCGTCTCCGGCGAAGTTGACGACGATCCGGTCCGGATTCGCGACCTTCGTCCCGATTGCGGCGCCGAGGCCGTAGCCCATCGTGCCGAGGCCCCCCGAGGTGATAAACTGGCGCGGGAATTCAAACCGGTAGAACTGGGCCGCCCACATCTGGTGCTGCCCGACCTCGGTACAGACTAGCGCCTCTCCCTTCGTCATCTCATAGACCTTCTCCACAAGGAAGGGGCCGCTTAAGCCCTTCCCGGGCACCCTCAGCGGGTTCTGCTCCGAAAGCTCTCGGATAAAGGCGTTCCACTCGCTGTGGTCGGGGATCTCCTTCCTTCTCTCCTTAAGCTGCCCGTTCAGGCGCATTAAGATCTCCTTCAGATCACCGATCACGGCGGCATCCACCCGGACGTTTTTATTCACCTCCGCGGGGTCCACCTCAAGCTGCAGCACCTTCGCGCGGTGTGCAAAGGTTTTCGGGTTTCCGAGCACCCGATCCGAAAACCGGCTTCCTGCCGCGATCAGAAGATCACATTCGCTGACCCCGAGGTTGGAGGCCTTTGTGCCATGCATACCGAGCATTCCCGTATAGCGCGGATCGGTTCCCGGAAACGCGCCCTTTCCCATCAGGGTATCACAGACCGGGCAGTCCAAAAGCTCTGCCAGCTCCTTAAGCTCCTCTGCGGCTCCGGAGATCACTCCCCCACCGCCCACAAGAAGCATCGGCTTCTTCGCCTTTAACAGCATCGAAAGCGCGGCCTTCAGATCCTCCTCCGTGATCGAATCCGTATAGGGCACGATCTCCTCGGGCGTCACTTTCTTATACTCCGTTTTCTGTGCCGTCACATCCTTCGTCACATCCACCAGCACCGGGCCGGGACGCCCGCGTTTTGCTATCGTAAAGGCTCTGCGGATGGTCTTCGCCAGGTCCTTTACATCCTTAACGATAAAATTATGCTTCGTAATGGGCGTCGTAATTCCGGCGATGTCCACCTCCTGGAAGCTGTCCTTTCCGAGCAGCGGCAGCGTCACATTGCAGGTCAGCGCCACCATCGGTACGGAGTCGATGCAGGCGGTCGCGATCCCGGTCACGAGATTCGTCGCTCCCGGCCCGCTCGTTGCGAGGCAGACCCCCACTTTTCCGGTGGATCTGGCATAGCCGTCGGCCGCGTGCGCCGCGCCCTGTTCGTGGGAGGTAAGGATGTGCCTGATCTCATCGCGGTGCTTATACAGCTCGTCATACACATTCAGTATCGCCCCGCCCGGATACCCGAACACAACCTCCACACCCTGTTCCTTCAAGCATTCAATTATGATCTCAGCTCCTGTAAGCTGCATGATGTTACTCCTTAATTACCTGATTTCAAGAATCGCCCCGCGGTTCCCGGACGTTACCATCTTCTCGTAGCGTGCCAGATACCTGCTCGTCACCTTCGGCTCCCTCGGCTTCCATTCGGCCTTCCGCCGCTCCAGTTCCTCCTCCGAAACGTCCACGTTCAGAGTCAGCTCCGGAATATTGATCTTTACAATATCCCCTTCCCGGATCAAGGCAATCGGACCTCCCACAGCCGCCTCGGGCGAAACATGGCCGATCGAAGCGCCGCGGGAGGCGCCGGAAAAGCGTCCGTCCGTGATCAGCGCCACTGAGGACCCAAGGCCCATACCCGCGATCGCGGAGGTCGGATTCAACATCTCACGCATACCGGGTCCGCCCTTCGGTCCCTCGTAGCGGATGACCACCACATCTCCCTCATGGATCTCACCGCCAAGGATCGCCTGAATCGCATCCTCCTCGCAGTCGAAGACCCTGGCCGGTCCCTCATGGACCATCATCTCCTCGACCACGGCCGACCGTTTTACAACCGAGCCGTCCGGCGCCAGGTTTCCCTTCAATACCGCAAGCCCGCCGGTCGCGGAATAGGGATTGTCAAGCGGCCGGATCACCTCCGGATTTTTGTTGACCGCATTCTGAATATTCTCTCCGATCGTCTTCCCGGTTACGGTCATGCAGTTCAGATTCAGGAGCCCCGCATCCGCCAGCTCCTTCATCACCGCATAAACCCCGCCCGCCTCATTCAGGTCCTCCATATAGGTGGGGCCGGCCGGCGCCAGATGGCAGAGGTTCGGCGTTTTTTCGCTGATCGGATTGGCAAAGCTGATATCGAAGTCAAAGCCCACCTCATGCGCGATGGCCGGAAGATGCAGCATGGAATTTGTAGAGCAGCCGAGCGCCATATCCACGGTCAGCGCATTCAAGATCGCTTCCTTTGTCATTATATCGCGGGGACGGATGTTCTCCTTAATCAGGTTCATCACCGCGTAGCCGGCCCGCTTCGCAAGCTTCAGCCGCTCGGAATAAACGGCGGGGATCGTTCCGTTTCCGGAAAGCCCCATGCCGAGCGCCTCGGTCAGGCAGTTCATGGAATTTGCCGTATACATACCCGAGCAGGAGCCGCAGGTCGGACAGACCTTCTCCTCGAATTCGGTCACCTCTTCATCGGAGAGCGTACCCGCCGCGTGGGCGCCGACGGCCTCGAACATCGAGGACAGGCTTCTCTTCTTTCCGCCGACATGACCCGCCAGCATCGGGCCGCCGGACACAAAGACCGTGGGGATATTGACCCTGGCCGCCGCCATCAGAAGCCCCGGCACATTTTTATCGCAGTTCGGCACACAGACCAGCGCGTCAAACTGATGTGCGATGGCCATGCATTCCGTCGAATCACAGATCAGGTCTCTGGTCACCAGGGAATACTTCATTCCCACATGTCCCATCGCGATCCCGTCGCAGACCGCGATCGCCGGGAACACCACGGGAAAGCCTCCCGCCTCGGCGACTCCGAGCTTCACCGCCTCCACGATCTTATCGATGTTCATATGGCCGGGAACGATCTCGTTGTAGGAGCTTACGATCCCCACCATGGGCTTTTTGATCTCCTCGGGGGTAAAGCCGAGGGCGTTTAACAGACTTCTTGCGGGGGCCTGCTGCATCCCCGTTTTCATGGCATCACTTTGCATATCAACCGATCCTTTCCGCGATACAATCGCCCATTTCCTCTGTACTTACCTGCTTTGTTTCCACGCCCTCCTTAAAGGCCGCGATATCCACCGTCCGATAGCCCTCCGCAAGGACCTTCTTCACCGCCTCTTCCACGGCATCCGCCTCCTGATTCAGATCGAGGCTGTAGCGGAGCAGCATGGCTGCCGAAAGGATCGTAGCAATTGGATTCGCGATCCCCTTTCCGGCAATGTCCGGCGCGGACCCGCCGCTGGGCTCGTACAGACCGAATTTCGTATCATTTAGGCTGGCCGACGGCAGCATCCCTATGGAGCCGGTGATCTGGCTGGCCTCGTCGGACAGGATATCGCCGAACATATTCTCGGTCAGAACCACATCGAACTGGGCCGGACCCTTTACAAGCTGCATGGCGCAGTTATCGACAAGCATATGGGAAAGCGTAACCTCCGGATAATCCTTCGCCACCTCCTCGACGACCTTTCTCCAAAGCCGGGAGGAATCGAGGACATTCGCCTTGTCCACGCTGGTCACTTTTTTCCTTCGCTTCATCGCGACGTCAAAGGCACGGATCGCGATGCGCTGGATCTCCTCCTCGTTGTACACAAGCGTATCTGTCGCGACGATCAGGCCGTCCCTTTCCTCGGTCTTCCGTTCGCCGAAATACAGGCCTCCGGTAAGCTCCCGCATGATCAGAAGATCAAAGCCCTTATCCGCGATATCGGCTCTTAAGGGACAGGCTCCCTTCAGCTCCGGGTAAAGAGACGCCGGCCGTAGATTTGCGAAAAGATTTAAGGCCTTCCGTATCCCGAGCAATCCGACCTCGGGGCGCTTCTCCGGGGGAAGCTTATACCAGGGCGAAACAGCGGCATCTCCGCCGATCGATCCCATCAGAACCGCGTCCTGGGCCTTTGCACTCTCCACCGCTTCCTTCGTCAGCGGCTCCCCGCAGGCGTCGATGGAGCAGCCCCCCATCAGGATCTCGGTATATTGAAATTCATGGGAATACACCGCTCCCACTCTGGAGAGGATCTTCTTCCCCTCCCTTACGATCTCGGGGCCGATACCGTCTCCGTAGATCAGTCCGATCTTTGCTTCCATTTATGCACCTCCTGTGATTGTCCCGTACATCACGATCCCAAAGAACCGGGCCGTGGTCTGTTCGTTTTTTTCCCCGTAATCGGAAAGAGGCACGTTCAGCGGATCCGTAAGATGATCCTCCGCCTCCTCCACATAAATCGAAAGTCCTGCGTCAAAGAGGATCTCGCCCTCTCTCGCATTCGCCGTCACAAAGGCCTTCGTTCCCGCGCGGGCCTTTATGACCATAAGATAGGGCCTTTCGGGATTAAAAATGTCCGGGTTCTGATCCACCCGGATGCCCGTGCTCGTAAATCCCATTTCGCGGAACACAGTGCCGCATTTCTCCTTTATCCTTTTCGCCTGCCCGCTTAGCTCCATTCCCTCCTCCAGGGAAAAATGTTCCTTCAGGTAGGAGAGCCGAAACAGCCGAAACAGCGTTACGTCTTCGGAAAGCGCCTCTGCGTTTGCGGCCTTGTGCAAAAGCGCTATGGTTTTCCCTGCCTCCGTAAGCCAGCGCGGGTCCGGCGTCTTCAGCCTTTTGCGCAGGTAATCATTGATCCGGTCCGAATTTTTCGTTCCGAAATAGCCGTATTCGGGGTTAAAGCTTCCGTAGAGGATACGCTTTTCCTCCCCGTGATTATAAGGGTTCCTCTCAGCCGCCGCGAGAAAGGCAGCCCTCGTCATCAGCCGGTAATCGCGTTCCATGGCTTTTCTTTTCTTTTTCTTTCTCTGTGCTTATGCTGCCGCATACGGCCCGCAAGAGACTTATTCCTCCGGAATTCCAGAGCCCGTAAGGAAAGATAGATTCCGTAGCACAGATCAAACAGGGCCGCCGCATATTTATCCGTCAGAAGAAAGATCAGAACCGCGGCCACAAAGGCGATTATGGACAGCGCAGCCATGGCGGTCTCCCCTCTTCTGGCAAGGAAGCGCTCCTCCTCCCGCGGTTCTCTGTCCGCGTGCGTCTTTTCCGGATGGTACAGCACAATAAAGGCACCCCCGCAGAAGGCGAAGGCGATTCCTATCCCCATATGAAAAAGCATTATCGGGAGGGCCGTATCCCCCTCCTGCCGCAGGTACAGACCCGCTATAAAAAACCCGCCGAACAACAGCGTACCGAAGGACAGACAGACCCGTCCGATCAGGTAACGGATGCTCTCCCGGGTATCCGATCTGGAAAGGTCCGGTTTGGTTCGAAGAGATTTTTTCATCCATCCCACCTCTTTACAAACGGCGGTTACGCCAAGCGCATCCGCCGTTTCAAAGCATATCGTGTTCACATATGCAGAGGCCTCAGCCTCCGCACACCATCCGGGCACAGCCGAAGATCCCGGCATCGTTCCCAAGAGTAGCTAAAGCGAACCTCGTTTCCCGGCAGGCCGGAAACGCGTATTTACGGAAGGCAGCGCGCACTCCCTCGGTCAGCCGGTCCCCGACACGGGAAACTCCGCCGCCGAACACGATCACCGCGGGGTCGCAGACCGTACAGATAATCGAAAGCCCATAGCCCAGTCTGTCCCAGTATTCCTTTTCCACGGCAAGCGCAAGCGCATCCTCTTCCTTCGCCGCGTCAAATACATCCTTCGCGGTCAGGTTTTCCTTTTTCCGGAGCGAAGAGGGCGTATCCTCCGCCTCCATCCGTCTTTTCGCAAGTCTCACGGCTCCCGTAGCGGAAGCATAATATTCCAGGCAGCCAGGGCGCCCGCAGTTACAAAATTCCTTCTCGTCCGGTTCAATGGTCAGATGGCCGATCTCCGCGCCGGCGCCGTGGGCACCCGCCACGATCCGTCCGCCGATGATCAATCCGCCGCCGACACCGGTCCCGAGCGTCACCAGAAGGACATTGTCATAGCCCTTCGCGCCGCCCTGCCACATCTCGCCGAGCGCAGCCACATTCGCATCATTTCCCACCTCTACGGGCAGGGAAAGAAGGCTCTCCATCTGGCTCTTTACATCCACCTCGCCCCAGCCGATATTCACACAGCCGGAAACCGACCCGTCCGGACGGACAGGTCCCGGAACGCAAAGACCCACACCCTCCATCTGGTCCCTGGAGATGCCGCGTTCCTTCATCTTTTCCTCTAAAGATTTCGCGATATCCGGCAGAATATGGGAGCCCTTTTCCGATTTATCCGTAGGGATCTCCCACTTCTCGATCACCTCACCGCGGGTTTTAAACAGCCCGAGCTTAACGGTGGTCCCCCCCAGATCCACGCCTGCGCACAGCTCTTTCATTTATTCCTTCTCCTTAGTCTTTTTCCCAAACAGTCCTTTGCCTTCCTGCTTCTTATCGTCCTTATTCTCCTCCTTCGGCTTCGCTGCCGCAGGCTTTTCCGCTACTGCGGTCTGCGGCTTTTCGATCGCGGAGATCGCGGCACGCTGCATCGGGATCCGGCAGTTACGGTTGCTGCCGAACTCAACGATCACGGTATCCTCGTTCAGATCGATCACGGTTCCGTAGAAGCCGCTGGTGGTAAGTACGGTATCTCCCACCTCGAGAGAGTTCATCAGTTCTCTTTTCTTCTGCTGTTCCTTCCTCTGGGGCCGGATCATGAAAAAATACAGAAATACGAAGAGCACAACGATCCAGATGATCATTATGTAGCTCCCGCCGCCCGCCGGCTGAGCGGCTGCCATTAAGAAATTCATTGGTTTTTCCTCCTATCTCCAAAATGCGCTATGAATCATTATACTTTGAAATGCTGTCAAGTACAAGAGTTTTTCGTGGTTTGTTCGCGGGAGGCAGCCTCACTCCCCGTTTTTCAGCTCGTTTATCGCTTCCGCCTTGAACGCGGCATAGCGGTCCTCCTCTATGGCGTTTCTTATGTCCGCCATCAGACGGTTGTAATAGCATAAATTATGCAAAACCGCGAAGCGGAGACCGAGGAGCTCACCCGACTTGAAAAGATGCCGGATATAGGCTCTCGAATATCCTTTTTGACAGACCGGACAGGGGCAGTTTTCCTCGATCGGGCGCAAGTCCTTTTCGTATTTTTTGTTCAAAAGATTCAGCTTCCCGTGTCTTGTGTAAACATGGCCGTGGCGCCCGTTTCGGGAGGGGTAGACACAGTCGAAAAAGTCGACGCCTCTGTCCACACTCTCCAATATGTTTTCCGGCGTTCCGACCCCCATCAGATACACCGGCTTCTCCTTCGGAAGATGGGGCACCGTCACATCCAGGATGTGATACATCTGCTCATGGGTCTCCCCGACGGCCAGACCGCCGATCGCGTAACCCGGCAGCTCCAGCTCCGCGATCCGTTTTGCGTGGTCGATCCGGATATCCTCATAGATCGCGCCCTGGTTGATGCCGAAGAGGAGCTGGTTTTTGTTGATCGTATCTTCTCTCCCGTTCAGTTCCTTCATTTTTTCGATGCACCGGAGAAGCCAGCGGGTGGTCCGGTCCACGGAATTTTGCACATAATCCCTCTCCGCAAGCGCGTTCGGGCATTCGTCAAAGGCCATGGCGATCGTGCTTCCGAGGTTTGACTGGATCTCCATACTCTCCTCCGGCCCCATGAAGATCTTTCTTCCGTCCACATGGGAACGGAAAGTAACCCCCTCCTCCCGGATCCTTCGGAGCGTGGAAAGCGAGAAGACCTGGAAGCCGCCGGAATCCGTAAGGATCGGGCCGCTCCAGCCGGAAAAGGAATGCAGGCCTCCGAGCTCCTTTATCAGGGCATCGCCGGTCCGGACATGGAGATGGTAGGTGTTGGAAAGCATGATCTGGGTACCGATGGAAGCGAGGTCATCCGCGGCCACTCCCCCCTTGATCGCACCGGCCGTCGCAACGTTCATAAAGACCGGCGTTTCCACCCTTCCGTGCACGGTTTCAAAGCTCCCGCGCTTCGCTCTGCCGCTGGTTTTGATCAGCTTATACATAGAAAAGTTCTCCTTGTGCATAAAGTTAAAGTCCATTATAATACGGGAAGTGACTTAAGGAAAGTCCCACGCGGGGAAAGGGTAGATATGGCAGGTTCATCCTTCGGAACACAATTTCGCATCACCACCTTCGGCGAGTCCCACGGAAGGGCTCTCGGAGCCGTTGTGGACGGATGTCCCGCGGGGCTTGCCATGAATGAGGAGCTGATCCAGCCCTATATGGACCGGCGCCGTCCCGGCCAGTCGGCCTTTACCACAAGCCGTAAGGAAGGGGATCAGATCAAGATCCTGTCCGGGGTCTTCGAAGGAAAAACCACCGGTACCCCGATCGCCCTTCTTCTGGAAAATACGGATCAGCATTCCGGGGATTATGACGCCTTAAAGAACGTCTTCCGTCCCGGCCACGCCGATTTCTGTTTCGAAGAAAAATACGGGATCCGTGACCACCGGGGAGGCGGACGCTCCTCGGGAAGAGAGACGGCCGCCCGGGTGGCGGGAGGTGCGGTTGCCTGCCTGATGCTGAAGGAGCTCGGTATCTCGCTGACCGCCTATACCTCCTCGATCGGAGGCATTCAAGCCCCCTTTACAGACCGGGAAGAAATCTTCAGAAACCCCCTTTATATGCCGGATAAGGACGCTGCAAAGGCGGCCATGGAGCTGATCAGGGAACGCTCCGCCGAAGCGGATTCCGTGGGCGGAACCATCTCCTGCTTTGCCGACGGTCTTCCTGTCGGCCTCGGAGAGCCCGTTTTTGACAAGCTGGATGCAGAGCTTGCGAAGGCCATGCTCTCGATCGGTGCCGTCAAGGGCTTTGAGATCGGAGATGGTTTTCTTGCTGCCGGAGAGGGCTCCAGAGGAAGCAAAAACAACGACGGCTTTCTCGTAAGGGGCGGGCAGATCATAAAGGCCTCCAACCATTCCGGAGGCGTTCTGGGCGGGATATCCGACGGGGACCGTCTTTTCTTTCGGGTGGCTGTCAAGCCGACGCCCTCGATCGCGAGGGAACAGAAAACGGTTACAAAGGAGGGTCTTGAAACCACTCTTTCGATCCATGGCCGCCACGATCCAGTCGTGGTGCCGAGGGCCGTTGTCGTCGTGGAATGCATGACTGCCCTTGTGCTTGCCGATCTTCTGCTTCAAAATACCTGTGCCAGAATGGAGAATCTGAAAAAAATCTATGGAGAATAAGCAGCCCTATCGTCAGAGAGATCATCTGGAATATCCCAAAAAAACCATGTTCCAGCTTATTGAATACCGGAGGGATCAGATTCCGGAGGAGCCGGCCTATGAGTTTTACGGCAAGATCGTCTCCTTCCGGAAATTTGTTATACGAATAGAAAAAGCAGCCGCAGCCTTCCATCGCTTCGGGATCCGAAAGGGCGATGCGGTTACGATCTGCCTTCCCAATATCCCCCAGGCCGTTGACAGCTTCTACGCGATAAACCGGATCGGTGCCGTGTCCAACATGGTCCATCCCCTGTCCTCCGAGGAGGAGATCCTGTTCAGTCTGAAGCTGTCCGAAAGCCGTCTCATCATCGCGCCGGACCTCTTTTACGAAAAGGTGAAAAAGGCGGTGGACCGCGTGAAGGCGGAAACCGGTGTTTTGGTCACCATTGTCGTCTGTCGTATGCAGTCCGAGCTTTTCCCGCACCTCGCGCTTGCCTATACCATGGCAAAGGGAAAGGATTTTCTGAAATTCCCGGACGAGGAGCCCCACGTTTTATGGACGGATTTCCTGCGCGGCGCGGACAGTACAAAGCTTCCGCAGATCGATTTTGAACAGGACAGGACCTCTGTGATCCTGTACAGCGGCGGGACCTCGGGAACGCCGAAGGGGATCTGCCTGACGGATCTGAATTTCAACGCTTTGGCCTATCAATGCCTGGAGGCCATCGGAGTGGAGAGGATGCAGGGCCTGAAAATGCTCTCGTGCATGCCCATGTTCCATGGCTTCGGTCTCGGCGTCAATATCCATACCGTCCTCGTCCACGGCGCGCGCTGTATCCTGATGCCCACCTTCACAATGGACAGCTACGGAAAAATGCTGAAGAAAAAGAAGCCGAATTTTCTGGCCGGCGTACCCACGATCTTCGAGGCCCTGCTCCATCTGGATGCCTTAAACGGTGTGGATCTTTCCTTTCTCGTCGGTATGTTCTGCGGCGGAGATTCCCTGTCCATCGAGCTGAAAAAAAAGATCGACACCTTCCTAAAGGAACACAATGCCCACATTCAGGTCAGGGAGGGCTACGGTCTGACCGAATGTGTAACGGCGAGCTGTCTTACGCCGCGGGATGAGTACCGCGAGGGCAGCATCGGCATCCCCTTCCCGGATACCGAATACGCCATCGTAAAGCCCGGCACCGATGATGTACTCCCCTTTGGCGAGGAAGGCGAGATTATTTTAACCGGTCCCTCCGTTATGAACGGGTATCTGAAAAATCCCGAGGAAACAAGGGATACGCTCCGTACCCTCTCCGACGGCCGGATCTGGCTGTACACCGGCGATCTCGGCAGCATGGACAAGGACGGCTATGTCTATTTCAGGCAGCGGATCAAGCGCATGATCATTACCAACGGCTACAACGTCTACCCGGGCCAGATCGAAAACGTCATCGATTCCTGCCCCGATGTTGCCTATTCCTGCGTGATCGGTGTTCCGGACCAAAAGCGCATGCACCGGGTCCGCGCTTATGTGGTATTAAAGGACGGTGTGGAGGGAACGGAGGATACCAAGGAAATGCTTCTGGAGCGCATGCGGCAAAAGGTTGCCGCCTATGCCCTCCCACGGGAAATCTACTTCCGCGATTCCCTTCCGAAAACCCTGGTCGGAAAGGTGGCCTACCGGATGCTTGAGGAGGAGGCCGCAAAAGAAATACAAAACGGAGGATCAACAAATGGCTGAGAAAAAGAAAAAAAAGCGCAGCATCAAGGACCGCCGGGACGGACGCTTCGTAAAGGCTCCCGGTCTGCAGACCGTGATGGCCTATCTTTACCCGAAGAGGACGGATTGCGAGGTCTATATGCACAAGAAGATCGACGCGACCAACCTTTTCCCCTACCTCGAAAAGAAAAACAAGGCCCATCCGGAATTTCGGACCACCCTGTTTCATGCCGCGGTCACTGCCATGGCCCGTATGCTCAAGGAGCGTCCCTTAATGAACCGGTTCATCCAGGGATACCGCATGTACGAGCGCGACGAGATCTCCATCAGCTTCGTGGCCAAACGCCGCTTCCAGGATCAGGCCGAGGAAACGCTGATGGTGGTAAAACCCAAGGACAAGGACAATCTGGATTCCATCAGCAGGCGCATCGTCGGCGATCTCACCGAGGCCCGGAAATCCGAGCACGCCACCGGCGGCATCGACGAGCTTCTTGACAAATTCGCCGCCCTGCCCCGCTTTCTCCTGATCATCATCATCCGCTTCATCCGGCTTATGGACTTCTGGGGCAAGAATCCGAAGTTCCTGACCGAAGGGGATCCCAACTACACCACGATCCTCTGCGCCAATCTCGGCAGCATCCAGGCCCCCGCGGTCTATCATCATCTGAACAACTACGGCACCACCAGCATCTTTGTCACGATCGGAACCTTCCACAAGGAGGAGATCCTTATGCCGGACGGGAAGAAGGAGCTTCGCACCGTCGTAGATCTCGGAGCGATCCTGGACGAACGCATCGCCGACGGCTTCTATTTCGCACGAAGCTTAAAGCTCATCGAGCACATCTTCAAGCACCCCGAGCTGCTTGACAAGCCCATTGGGGAGCCAAGCGGGTACAACTACGAATAACAAAGACAGGGGACAATGATATGATCTCCCTTAAGAGACTTTGTATATTTACATTGTCTGCTTAAGGGAGATCATATTATTTTTCCCTTTTTTTCAGGTTTTCTCTACCAGGAAATCGGGTGGCGGCATGGTGTGATCGTTTTGACGCAGGAACCTGGAAAACGCCGGCACTTAACGGAATCGGCGGCTCTGCCGGCGATTGCGTTTAATGGGAAACGCTGCTTTTGGGCGTTTCCCGTGCGAAA
>JAFSXC010000069.1 GCA_017450105.1 Lachnospiraceae bacterium
AGAAGCTTTCATAGATTGACTTTTCTCCTGTTTTTTGCTACGATGCAGGTAATGAACCATAAGGGGGTACTTATCATGAAGTTAAGGCGTCACCGTCATGGTTTCTGTACCTGCGATCGCCGTCTCCACCAGCTCCTCGATCTTCCCGGTCAAAAGCTCCTCCGATTTCTTGATCCGGTCCAGCCTGGGCTTTGTAACCGGGTGCTTTGCCACAAAGATCGTACAGCAGTCCTCGAAGGGCAGAATCGAAGTTTCGTAGGTCCCTATCCTCTCCGAGATATCGATTATGTCCTGCTTGTCAAAGCCGATCAGCGGGCGGAACACCGGCAGCGTCGCGGCCTCATCGGTACAGAAGAGGCTCTGCATGGTCTGACTCGCGACCTGACCGATCGATTCTCCTGTGATCAGGGCCTGGCAGCCGTCCTCGACCGCGAAATGCTCGGCGATCTCCATCATGTACCGCCGCATGATGATCGTCAGCTCGTCATGCGGACATTCATCGTAGATCTTGAGCTGGACATCCGTAAAGTTGACGATGTGGAGCCTTATTTCTCCGGCATATAAAGAGATCAGCTTCGCCAGATCGACCACCTTCTGCTTCGCCCGCTCCGAGGTATAGGGCGGCGCATGAAAATAAACGGCGCTCAGCTTCACTCCCCGTTTTGAGATCAGGTAGCCGGCCACCGGACTGTCGATGCCGCCGGACAGAAGGAGGCAGGCGTTTCCGCTCGTTCCGACCGGAAGGCCGCCGGGGCCCGGAAGTTCCTCGGAATACACGGCGATCTCCTCGCGGATCTCGACGCGCAGCAGCTTTTCGGGCGTATGTACATCCACCCTGAGGTTCGGATAGGCCGTTGACAGGGTTTCCCCGAGGGCGGCGTTGATCTCCATGGAATCCAGAGGGTAATTCTTTCTGGCACGGCGGGCGTCCACCTTAAAGGTTACGTTCTCCTTCCCCCAGGTCTCTCCCACAAGCCGCACAACCTCCTCAGAAAGCCGTTCAAAGCCTTCATCGGGAAGCAGGGTAACAGGACAGTAGGCCTTGATCCCGAAGACCCTGGAAAGGGCCTTCTCGGCGCCGGAAAGATCCGCCTCGCCCTCGGCCTTTACATAGATCCTTCCGTTTTCCTTTCGGACGATGTAGTTTCCCTCGACGCTCTGTAAGACGGAGCGGATATTCCGCACCAGCGCGTCCTCAAAAATTCTTCTGTTTTTTCCCTTGATCGCGATCTCCGCGTATTTGATCAGAAATGTCCGGTTCATCTTCTATCTCCTGGTGTATTTTCGTAAGGACGGGACAAGCCTTCGCAGGGCGTCTGCGGCCGTCTCAAGCTCCTCGGCAGTCGTTTTATATGAGAAGGAAAAGCGGACCGTTTCCTCCAAAAGGTCCTTCGGCAGGCCGATGGCGTTCAGCGTCGGGCTTATGTTCTTTTTATGCGAGGAGCAGGCGCTTCCGGCGGAAACATAGATCCCCTCCTCCTCCAGCGCATGGAGCAAGACCTCGGCGCGGACCCCCTTTGTACTCACGCTCACGATATGGGGCGCCGCCGTCTCCCTGGTCCTTCCTCCGTTCACGCTTACGCCCTCGATCGAAGTCACCTCTTCCACAAAGCGGTCCCTCAGCCGGTACAGCCCCTCCCGCTTTTCCTTCGCATCGGTAAAGGCAAGCTCTGCGGCCTTCTTCAGCCCCGCGATCGCCGGTACGTTTTCGGTTCCGGAGCGCAGGTTCTGCTGCTGCCCTCCCCCGAAGAGAAGCGGCCGCAGTCTGGTTTTTTCTCTTACATACAAGAACCCGCTGCCCTTCGGTCCGAAAAGCTTGTGGCCGCTGACGGACAACAGATCGATATCCAGCTTTTCGGGCTCCAGAGGGATCTTCCCGTAGGCCTGGATCGCGTCCACGTGGACGATGGCGTTGGGCGCCTTTTCGCGCAGGATCCGAACCGCCTCTCCGACCGGCTCGATCGTACCGATCTCGTTGTTGACAAGCATCAGGGAAAACAGGATCGTTTCCTCATCCGCCGCCTGTGAAAGCGCCTCCGTAAGGAGCCGTCCCTCCTTATCCACCGGGAGCTTTCCCACAAGAAAGCCTTCCTCGGACAGCGCGTTCATCACATTCGAGACCGAAGGATGCTCCACCATCGAGGTAAGGATCCTGTTCCCGAAGCGTCTGTTCGCTCTGGCCGCGCCGAACAGCGCCGTATTGTTCCCCTCCGTACCGCCGGAGGTAAACACGATTTCCTTCGGTGACACGTGCAGGGTTTTGGCGATGTATTCCGCCGCCCCGCGAACGTATTTTTCCGCCTGCACGCCCTTTTTATGCAGCGAGGACGGGTTCCCGTAATCCTCACTCAGAACCTTTTCCATCACCTCGATCACGAGCGGATCCGCCTGCGTTGTCGCGGCATTATCCAGGTATATTTCCTTCATGGCTTCCATCTTAACCTCTGTTTTCCCGATTTTCAAGACAGGCTCTCCAGAGAGAGCATCACCGCCGACAGCGCCGTAATCGCCGCCGTATCTGTACGCAATATCCTTCTTCCGAGAGAGACCAGCTCTGCCTTCGTATCAAGCGCCCTGATCTCCTCCATCGCAAAGCCTCCCTCCGGCCCGATCAAGATCCCGACGGACGAAGCCTCCTTCAGCTTTTTCGCGACAGCCTTCCATCCGTTCATCCCCGTTTCGTTCTCATAGGGCACCAGCGGCAGCTCCGTCGAAAGAAGCTCCTCTGCCGCCTTATCAAACGGGGTTATGCCGGCGACCTCCGGTACGACGCTCCGTTTGCTCTGCTTCGCCGCAGCCTCCGCCAGCTCCTGCCACTTTTTCACCTTTTTCACCGCCCGGTCAGAAGAAAGCCTGACCACGCAAAACCGCATCTCGACCGGAACGATCCGGCTTACTCCGAGCTCCACCGCCTTCTCGATCACAGTCTCCATCCGGTCTCCCTTCGGGATTCCCTGGAACAGAGTCACCGGAACGGGAAGCTCCGTGCTGTTCGCCTCTCCCAGAATATCCGCCTGGACGAAGCTGTCTCCCAGCTCCGTGATCCTGCAGAGATAGCTCTCGCCGTCCCTTACGCTGACGCGGATCTCCTCGCCGGCCGAAAGCCGGATCACGTCCCGGATGTGGTGTACATCCTTTCCCGTGATCGTCACATACTCTCTTGCTGCCTGGTCCGGCTCTATAAAAAACTGATACATGTCATCTAATTCAGGGTGATATTCACCCACTCTCCCATGTGATTGATCTCGACTATATTTAAGCCCGCATCGGAAAACGCTCTTACGCACTTATCCTCCCGGCTGTCGATGATCCCGGAGGTAATAATATAGCCCCCGCTCTTTAAAAGCCTCCGAAGAAGCGGCGCCATCGGGATCAAAACCTCCGCCAGAATATTGGCCAGGATCAGGTCATAAGGCTCTTCGCAAAGCTCCCGGTAAAAGTCCTCCTCCGTCAGAAGATTTCCCTTCCGAAACGAGACCTCTTCCCTCCTCAGCCCGTTTCTCTCCCAGTTCTCATAAGCCGACACAATACACTGCTCATCGATATCCGTTCCCGTAATCCTTTCCGCTCCGAGCTTCCCCGCGGCGATCGAAAGGATCCCGCTGCCGGTACCAAGGTCCAGAACGCTCATCCCGGGCAGAAGGTATTTCTGGAGCTGCTGAAGAACCATGAACGTCGTCTCATGCTTTCCCGTACCAAACGACATACCCGGATCGATCTCGATCACGGTCTGCCCGAGAGAAGGCTCTGTCTCCCGTTCCCAGGAGGGACGGATCAAAAGGCCGTCAACGGAAAAGCTGTGGAAAAACTCCTTCCACCGGCTCTCCCAGCCCTCCTCCACAGCGCTTTCGCTGATCGTTCCAGCGCCGATATCGGTAAACTCCCTGAGCTCCTCCAGCATACCTTTTACTGCCTCCAGAAGACCCTCTTCCTCCTCAGGAAGATAAAAGGACAATCGGCTTTCGCCCGTGTCCTCGGGAAGCTCCGGCGGGAAGTCGATAAACATCCCCTCCTGCTCCTCCTTCGTAAGCGGCACCGCGTTCTCGATCTCAACGCCCTGAATGCCCAGCTCAAACAGCCCTGCACTTACAATATCCTCACTGGCTGTATTCGTCAAAACCGTATATTTTTTCAGCTTCTCCTTCATATTTCTCCTCTATAAACGCCAGTATAATCTGTCTTCATCCGGTCGGATGCGAAACCCGTAAGCCGCCAAAGAACGCCCGCTGACGGTATTCCGCTCCTTCTTCCCACGTCAGCTCAAGCTTATGCTGACGCAATCGATTATAGCAGAAACCTCCTTTGACGCCAACCACAGGCTGGAAATCCTCGTTTGTTTTAGTACTAAAGTACCATTGAATCAAGATTTAATATAAGGTAACATACTTTGTGTAATTGAGTTTTAATTTCTACAAGATTTTGTGGAACGGGATTACAGGGGAGAAATTATGAGTCAGAATAACGCCGGCGGTGGCGCAGACGAAGTTTTGAACAGGATGCTGTATAATGAGACGGTCGAATTGGAGCTCTCTTATCGGCAGAAAACACTGGCCGCGGAGAGGCGGCATGTAGAGGAGGAACGGCAGAAGCTCTACAAAGAGCGGATGGATTTCGACCGCTACCGCGAAACAGAGACCAAGCGTATCGAGTCAGACAAGCGGCTCTTTGAGATGAAGTGGAAGATCCTCGAGGAGGAAACGAGGCGGCTTGCGGATGAGCGGCGCAGGGTGGAAAAACAGAGGAAGTTCTACGAGCAGGTCAAGAGAGAGCTGGAGATGACGGCGGAGCCGGCGATTACCAGCGGCGACATGTTCTTCATCGGGGTCAACAACGAGGTGGCCTTAAAACGCCGGTATCGGGATCTCTTAAAGATCTACCATCCCGACAATCTCGGCGGCGACACAGACACGATCCAGGAGATCAACCGCGAATACGATTGTTTGCGGCAGAAGTTCGCTTAACATAATACAGGGTATTGAAAAGGGCTGTTGGATGACAGCCTTTTTTTTGTGGCCTCCCGGAAAAATATAAGTCGTTTTTTCAGGCTTTCTCTGTCAGGAAATCGGGTGGCGGTACGGTGTGATCGTTTTGACGCAGGAACCTGGAAAACGCCGGCACTTAACGGAATCGCCGGCTCTGACGGCGATTCCATTTAATGGGAAACGCTGCTTTTGGGCGTTTCCCGTGCGAAAATCGCGGGCGCTTGCGCCCTTCCTTTGCGATTTTCTGCACATCCGGCGGAGCCTACTAAGGAAATGCTGACTTGCTCAGCATTTCCTTAGTACCGCTGCGCTTTTCCCGGTAGCGAGAGCGGTCCTGCGGCGAAATGATCTCACCGTGCCGACACCCGATTTCCGTCCGCGCAGCCAAGATGTGTCATAAAATATGGCCTCCCGGACATTACTGTTCACACCGCGCAGCCAAAAAAAGACAGGGGTCAATACCCCTGTCCGCTCTATTTATTCTTATCCCAGAAGCTCCGTTTCTTATTCCCTGCAGCCCCGTTCTGTTTCGCAAGGCTGTCTCCGGTCTGGGCGTCAAACTGCCTCAGAAGCTCCTTAGCCTGTGAGTTCAGGCCTGTCGGCACCTGCACCACAAGCGTTACGTAATGGTCCCCTCTGGAGTTTCGGTTTCTTAAGGACGGAATCCCTTTTCCTTTGAGGCGGATCCTGGTATCCGTCTGGGTCCCGGGCTTTACGTCGTATTCGACCTCGCCGTCAATCGTATTGATCCGGATCGTCCCGCCGAGGGCCGCCTGCGCATAAGAGATCGGCGCCGTGGAGAAGACATCGGTATTCCGGCGCTGGAAGATCGGATGGTTCTGCACCCGTACCTCGACCAGAAGGTCTCCTCTGCCGCCTCCGTTGATACCGGGCTCTCCCTTCTCGCGGATCCGGACGCTCTGGCCGTCGTCGATTCCGGCCGGGATCTGAACCGAGATCTTCTTCTTCGAGGAGGTATAGCCGGTGCCGCTGCAGGCAGGGCACTTGTCCTTGATGATCTTTCCGCTTCCCCGGCAGTCCGGACAGGTCTGTACGTTCTGTACGGTTCCGAACAGGGACTGCTGCGCATACATAACCCTTCCCTTGCCGCCGCACCTTCCGCAGGTCTGAGCGCTCGTTCCGGGCTTCGCACCGGTACCGTGGCACTGGGTACACTCGTCCTTCAGGGTCAGCTCCAGCTCCTTCTCGCAGCCAAAGGCCGCCTCCAGGAAGGTAATCTGGATCACAGCCCTTAAGTTCTGTCCCTTCATCGGGCCGCTCCCGCCGCCGCTGCGATAGGACCTGCCTCCGAAGCCGCCGCCGAAGAGGTCGCCGAATATATCGCCGAATATATCCGAGAAATCCATCCCCGAGAAATCGAAGCCGGCACCGCCCGCTCCGCCTTCAAAGGCGGCATGTCCGAACTGGTCATACTGACTTCTCTTCTGCGGATCCGAAAGCACCGCATAGGCCTCCTGGATCTCCTTAAACTTCTCCTCAGCCTCCTTGTTGCCCGGATTGATATCCGGATGGTACTTCTTCGCAAGCCCCCGGAAGGCCTTTTTCAATTCTTCGTCCGTAGCGTTCTTTCCGACGCCGAGGACCTCATAATAATCCTTTTTATCTGCCATTATCTCTCCTTACGGGATTATCTGTTTCACTCCATAAGCCGTTTCCCGGCGGCAGGCTCATTTTCCGGAGCGTGCTGCCCCCGGGTAAATTTTCCGTCAACGGGAACCGGCGCAGGGAGGCCGGAAAATCCCCGGTCTCTCCTGCAATGAGATCAGGAGAGGCCAAGAAACCTCTCCCGCTCCCTGCGAAAGCTCTTATACTTCTTTGTAATCCGCATCCACAACGTTATCATCGTTTCCGCCGCCGGCATTACCCTGGTTCATGTTCGGTCCTGCCTGTCCGGCGTTCCCCATATCCGGGCCCGGATTCGGACCCGCTCCGGCGCCCTGCTGCTGCGCCTGCACGTTCTCATACATCTTCGCGAAGACCTTCTGTGCGCTCTCGGTCAGCTTCTCCTTCGCCGCCTTCATATCGGAAATGTCGGAATCCGTCATTTCCTCCGGCGTCGGATGCTTTTCGAGCAGATCCTTTAAGGCCTTGATGTCCGCTTCCACGGTGGACTTATCCGCAGCATCCAGCTTGTCTCCCACATCCTTTAAGGCCTTTTCGGTCTGGAACACGAAGGAATCGGCGTCGTTTCTGGTATCCACGGCTTCCTTCCGCTTCTTGTCCTGTGCCTCGTATTCCTGGGCCTCCTTGATGGCCTTGTCGATGTCGGCATCGCTCATGTTGCTGCCGGCTGTGATCGTAATATGCTGCTCCTTGCCTGTGCCGAGGTCCTTGGCGCTGACGTTTACGATACCGTTGGCATCGATGTCGAAGGTTACCT
>JAFSXC010000070.1 GCA_017450105.1 Lachnospiraceae bacterium
ATCATCTGGATGAATAGCCGACCTACTTCATCCGTTTCTTTACGGGTCTTCAAAACAAAATCTGCGAGTTTACTCGGTTCCCTATACAATTCCAGTTGGAGATTTTCCAGGTTTTTAATGAAATTCTCCGTAATATAGCGTATAATCCCATCCATAAGAACATCCTCCCTTTGATAAAGTATTTTGTTTGCAAACCAATACCTTACCACAAGAGGATGTTCTTTTCTATTGTTTCATTTTTCCGAGGAAACTTTTACGCTAGCATATGATATACTATATTTGATACTCAGTTTTTCTGCCTGATAAGAGGAGAATGAGCATGAAAGGATGTAGACGATTGGCGCTTTTGGCGGCGGGGATTGCGGCTTTGTTTCTTAGCGGCTGCTCCGAATATTCGATCGCCGGGCTTGTCTCGGGACTGGGCTCGGGAGGAGAAATACAGTATGACGGAGATAAGGGAGGTGAGCCGGTCAATATGTCAAGGGTGGTGGATTTTTCCTTCAGCTATTCAAACGGATCGTACTATAATTCCGGGAATGCCTATGAGGCGAAGCTCGCCGGCGACGGCGTGGAGGTCCTGGTACGGCAGGATGGCGTTTCGATGGAGGATGTACCGGTCATTACGACGGATGCTTCCTTTATGGAAAAGATCGAAGAAATCTTGAAAAAGTACGAGGTGGAAAAGTGGAACGGCTTCCGTTTAAGCGCGAAGGATGTTCTGGACGGAGACGGCTTTTCTCTGTCCGTCGGTATGGACAATAAAGAACGTATCTCGGCCTCGGGCTATGAGGCCTGGCCTGAGAACTACGGGAAAGTGTGTGCAGAGCTGGACACTCTGTTCATCGACTTGTATGAGTCTGTCTATCCGAACAAGGAAAAGGCGCTGAAAAAATACGGAGAAATCGTGGCTCTTTTCGATAAGGACTTTCTGGAAAAGGTAGAGGTGGCCTATCCTTATACCTCTGACGGGCCGGGATTATTCCGCTACGGGAACGCGGAGCTTCCCGAGGAGTGTGTTGTGGCCCGCAGGATCGACAGCTTTACAGGGGATGATCCCTACACGAATGACCCGAGGGACCTTCTGATCGCGCGGCTGCGTCAGGTACCGGATGAGGGAACGGATACGCTTCTGACGACTCTTTCCTTTGAAATCTATACGATCGATGATGATATGAGTATTATGAAGACCGCGGATGAGACCGTGGATGAATATATTACCTGGAATGACGGGATCTATGGCTCCCTCTTTACCCATGTGTATGACGAACGAAGCTATATCGGGTATTTCGCGCATTACAGCGAAAAGGCCAGCTCGGACAAGGATGAGTACGTGATCCGGCTCTACGAGTATCAGGATGGAGAGATGAAAAAGGTGGCGGATGAGGCAGTGACCGCACCGGAAGACAGAGAGCTGACAATGGAGGATTATCCGAACTTTACGGAGCTGGCTGAGAAGTACGGTTTTTCCAATTCCCTGAAGCATTGGAAGGAAAAGCCCTTTGATCCGGTTATTGTGAACTGGGATATGAACGAGGTGGTGAAGCTGTTTACCAGGACGAATTATGACAGTAAGTTCAACGAGACCCTGGATAACACCCCGAAGGGGGAAAAGGTGGGAGACTATCAGGTGACCGGGGAAATTACCGGCGGATCCTGGAGCTATTAAAGCGCGTCACCGGGACAGGCCCGGTGACACATTTTTTATATTCACGAAACACCCGCGATCCGAAGCAGGACCTCCCTGTCGGTGGGGAAGGGCGCAAGCGCCAGCTTCGCAGGATTTACGGCCACGGATTCGACCGCCTTCAGAAGAATGGATTTTTCGATGCTTCCGGGCTTGCAGACCGCCAGATAGAAGCCCTCGAGCTCCCAGGTGTCGAAGAAGCCGGCGGTTCTGAGCAGCATGAACGCGTCATCTCCGGCTTCCTTCAAAAACCGGGATAAAAAGAAGCCGGCCGCCCGCCCGTGGGGAATATTGTCTTCCACAGTCAGCGTATAGGAAAGTGCGTGGGGGAGGCAGGTCCCCGTAATGCCGATGGCCATGCCGGCCAGGACGCTCGCGCACATCAGATTCCTGTAATCCTCCTCCGCGGCCTCCCGTCTTCCCGAGATTACATCCTTATTCCGCCGCCACAGGGTAAGTCCCTGCAGCGCGTAGGCCCTGGAAAGCTCCGTTGACTTTGTGTTCAGATAGCTTTCCATGAGGTGGGCAAGCGCATCGATGGCGGTATTTCCGATCAGCTCACGGTTCGCGGAGGTAAGATAGGAGCCGTCGATCAGGGCCAGCTTCGGAAAGATCTTATGGGGGATCGAGCCCTTGGTGCGCCGCTCCCGCCGGGTCAACACGGCGACCCCGGTGGCCTCCGAGCCGGTCCCGCAGGTGGTGGGAACCGAGACAACGGGGAGCGCCTCTGCTCCTTCTGCCGTTTCGTATAAGAACGATTTGTCCATGTCTTTGTTTCGGATCATCAAAGCGATGGCCTTGGCCGCGTCAAGCGGCGACCCGCCGCCGATCCCGATGACAAAGTCCGTATTTTCCTTTACCCCCAGGTCCCTCGCTTCCATTATGGTGTCCGTAGAAGGATTTTCTTCTACCCGGTCAAACAGAACATGACGGATCCCGCAGGAGTCAAGCGCTTCCTCCACATCCTTTAAGGCGCCGCTCGCCTTCGCCGAATGCTTCCCGGTAACGATGAGCGCACATTCTCCGTAAGAACAGAGCTTTTTCGAAAACAGCCCGACGATACCCTTTCCCTGAAGCAGAAGAGGATCCTCCCGGTCCTCCGGAGCCAGGGGGTTATCGATGAGCTGCCCGCTCGCGTCATAACGAAGGGAAAAGCTGAAGAAATCCGTATCTGCCATTAAAAGAGGAAGAAACAGCCTGTCCCCCTCCCAAAGGTTCAGGTTCATGACTTCTTCTTTTTGAATCCATGCCAGCTCGCCCTCCCGGCATTCCGTGAGCTCGCCGGTAAAGCGGTCTGAGGTATAGACAAACATCTCCTCGGCGTTTTCGCCGGAAAAGAAGTGGATCACACCGCGGAAGGAAAGAGAAGTAAGCGTCAGCCCCGTCTCCTCCTGGGCCTCTCTCCGGACACATTCCTCCGGCGTTTCCTCCGGCTCCATATGGCCGCCGACGCCGATCCATTTTCCTTCATTAATATCATTTTCCTTTTTCGTACGGTGGAGCATCAGATAGGCTCCGTCCTTTTCGATATAACAAAGAGTCGTCAATTCCGGTTTCATGATCATTCCTCCCCTTGGGACCTGTTCGCAAAACAGAAAAAGTATTTTCTGAACGGATCCTTACTATATATAATGTACGAAATATTGCACCGTTATTCAAGAGGTGTTCGCCTGGGATTTTCTTGTTTCTTGCGGGGACGTAAGTTTTATGCTATAGTAGGCGTGATAGTTTTGTTTTTCTTATAGAAGGAGGGGTTACTATGGCGGATAAGCTGCGCTGCAGGGCTGAGGATCTGAAGGGAACAAAAACGGAGAAAAACCTTCAGGCCGCGTTTGCGGGGGAATCTCAGGCCAGAAATAAATATACCTATTTTGCTTCCAAGGCCAAAAAGGAAGGCTACGTACAGATATCCAAAATTTTCGAGGAGACGGCCAATAACGAGAAGGAGCATGCCAAGCTATGGATGAAGATCCTGACCGGTATCGGCTCCACGGCGGAAAATCTGAAGGCTGCCGCGGAGGGTGAGGCCTACGAGTGGACCGAAATGTATCCGCAGTTTGCGAAGGAAGCGAAGGAAGAGGGCTTTGACGAGATCGCGGAGCTGTTTAGCGCCGTGGCAGAGATCGAGAAGGAGCATGAGGAGCGCTATAAAAAGCTGCTGGAAAAGGTGGAAGGAAAGCTTGTGTTTTCCGCGGACAACGATACGGTATGGATCTGCAGCAACTGCGGCCATGTCTGTGTCGGAAAGAACCCACCCGAGACCTGTCCGGTCTGCGACCATCCCCAAGCGTATTTCGAGAAAAAAGCGGATAACTATTGATTAAGTAAGGAGAGCGAATTATGGTAAAGATATTAAAGTGTCTGAAATGCGGTAATGTGATAACCTATCTCGTGGAAAAGGTCTGTGTCCCGGTCTGCTGCGGCGACCAGATGACGGAGCTGAAGCCGAATACCACGGACGGAGCGACGGAGAAGCATGTGCCCGTGATCCGCAAGGACGGAAACAAGGTGACGGTGGAGATCGGCTCTGCGGCCCATCCGATGCTGGAGGAGCATTTTATCCAGTTCATCCTTCTGGAAACCAAAAAGGGAATTCAGAGAGTGGACTTAAAGCCCGGCGACGAGCCGAAGGCGGAGTTCGCGCTCGTTGACGGCGATGAGGTCGTTGCGGCCTATGAATACTGTAATCTTCACGGCTTATGGAAGGCGGATTTTGCCTGATATGCAAGCGCATACGGATGGTAGGATAAAATGACATCGATTCAGGTATTTTCTTTAGTCGCAGGGCTCTTGGGCGGACTGGCACTGTTCCTCTACGGCATGAGCATTATGAGCCAGGGTCTGACAAAGGTCAGCGGAGGAAGACTGGAAACTCTGCTCGCGAACGTTACCAAAAACAGGGTGCTGGCATATCTGTTCGGCGTGGGTGTGACGGCTGTGGTGCAGTCTTCCTCTGCCAGTACGGTTATGGTGGTCGGCCTTGTTAATTCCGGAATCATGAAATTAAAGCAGGCGG
>JAFSXC010000071.1 GCA_017450105.1 Lachnospiraceae bacterium
CGCGCGGTCCGGTGGACCGCATCTTGCGGCCGACCGAGGCGGGCTCCCTGCCCGCCGAGACCTTGAGCCCATGGGCTCAAGGTCTCGGCGGGCAGGGAGCCCGCCTCGGTCGGCCGCAAGATGCGGTCCACCGGACCGCGCGGCCCCATCTCCTGCATGGCGTAATCTTAGCGATTAGACTACCTTGGCGCTGACAAGGGGTTTACCGAAGACTCGGAGAAGGTCTTTGATCTCGCCTCCCGGAGGAGCGATATCAAACTTGTTTCATCATCAGCTATTACAGATATAATCTATGTTCTGCGTCGGGCCGTAAAAGATCGCGAGATTCTCAGGAAGAAATATGAGAGCTTTCGCAATTCGTTTTGATCTGCGTACTGATCTTTGCATGCATCTGGTGCATAATTCATCGCCGGGTTATCCGGGCCCGGATTATGGGAGAGCCGATGCCGGAGCCGCCGGAATGGCATAAGCATTGAAAGCATGATTTTCGATCCGGTCGGCAGAAATAAATTCCAGGGCTGATGCAGCCTTTTCTCTGGTGAGCCCGGCTTCCTCCCTGCTGAGCTGATAGATGTTCTTATTCTCCCTTGCAGAACGCTTTCCCATGCGTATTCCTCCCAAATGATACCTTCACCTGACCATGTTCATTATGCATTTACCCTATCACCACCCCCTGATACGCCTCCAGCGTAACGGAATTACCGGCAAGAACCGCGGTCCCGAGGTTGTCGAGGAGGATCGCGGCGGCTCCCTCCGGAAGCGGAACGGTACGCCGGGCAGCGGAATAGTTTGCGAGTACCCAGATTCTGCGGTTTTCATATTCCCGGACATAGGCGATGAGATCCCTTTCCCCGGGAAGGTACGGCGTAAAGGTCCCGTAGACGAAGATATCCTTTAAGGACGGGTCCTTACGAAGCCGTATGAGCTTTTTGTAGAAGCATAGGACGGAATCGGGATCCTTCTTTTCGTCTTCGAGATTGATCTCCTTATAGTTCGGATTGACCTTAAGCCAGGGCTTTCCCGTGGTAAAGCCGGCGTTTTCTTCCCCGCTCCACTGGAAGGGCGTGCGGGCGTTGTCCCGGCCGTATTTTTCGATAAGGTCGAGAGCCTCACGCTCTGTAAGCCCGTGCGCAAGCGACGTCTTATAGGAATCCAGAGAGGAGATGTCGTCCACCTCATCGATGGAGGAAAGCTTTTGGTTTTCCATGCCAAGCTCCTGCCCCTGATAGATCCAGGGAAGCCCGCGAAGAAGGAAATAGGTCATCGCCAGAAGCTTCTTTCCGCAGGGAGTACGCGCCTCCTCCGGAAGGTATCGGCTGACCCCGCGCGGCTCATCGTGGTTTTCTATGATGTTCGAAAGAAAACCGATATCCGAGATCCGTTTCTGTGTCTTGAAGATACAGTCCTTATAGTCCGATGGCGTGATGTCGGTATAGGTATGCCAGCCGAGCTGGGTCTGGCCGAAGACCGTACCGGAAAAGTCAAACATGGAGCAGAAATAACCGTTTTCACCGATGAAATCCGGGAGCTCCTCATCCTTTTCATTGAATACCTCCCCCACCGTAAACGCGCCATAGGGCTTGAAGGCCTCGTCTCGAAGCTCGCCGAGGAATTCCCCTATTCCATGGGCCTCGTGCAGCTCGTTGCTGACCGCGCATAACCCGTCCGGACGATCGGCGGGGTAGCTCTTGAAGGGCAGGGCTTTTTTGATATTGATGATCGCATCCAACCGGAAGCCGTCCAGCCCGCGCTTCATCCACCAGGTAACCATATCGTAAATCTCCCGCCGCAGCTCCGGGTTTTCCCAGTTGAGGTCGGGCTGCTTTTTGTGGAACACATGGAGGTAATAAAGCTCCGGGTGGCCGGGGAGCGGCTCCCAGACGGGGCCGCCGAAATACGACCTCCAGTTGCAGGGAAGGTGTTCGGCATCTGCCTTTTCGATATAGAAATACTTACCGTATTTTCCTTCGGGATCCCTGATGGCTTCCTGAAACCACCAGTGCTCATCGGAGCAGTGGTTGACCACGAGATCCATCAAAACGTACATTTTGCGCGCATGCGCCTCCTTCAGAAGCGTATCCATTTCCTCCAGCGTTCCGAAGCGGGGATCGATATTCTGATAATCGCTGATGTCATAGCCCTGATCCGCGAAGGGAGAGGGATAGATCGGAGAGAGCCAGAGAATATCCACGCCGAGGTCCTTTAAATAATCCAGTTTTTTGATAATGCCGGCGAGATCGCCGATACCGTCGCCGTTTGCGTCATAAAAGCTTTTGGGGTAGATCTGATAACAGACCTTATCATGCCACCACTTTCCTTCCATGAGTTCATCCTCCTGCCTCAAATAATTACAGGAAACTTGTCCGATTGTCAACCACCTTTTGCGCGTCAGATATGAAAAGCGGCTTGTGTTTTTGTTTATGATTGTATATTATTACAGGTATGATAACAATCAAGGAGATAGCAAGACAATTAAATATGAGCACAACAACCGTCTCCAATGTGATCCACGGAAAGACGGGGGAGGTCTCGCCGGAAACGCAGCAAAGGGTCAAAAGCTATTTAGAGGAAGTAGGCTATATCCCGAATATCAATGCGCGGAACCTGGCGGCGAACCACTCGAATATTATCGGCGTGGTCATCAAGACCAGAGAAAACCATTATATGCATATCCTGAGCGAGCCCTTTGTGTCTGAGATCCTCGGCGGTATCGAAGAGATGA
>JAFSXC010000072.1 GCA_017450105.1 Lachnospiraceae bacterium
GCATCCAGAAAGGACGGCTTTCCGAAGGACGAGATCATGTCCTTTAACTGCTTTCTGGCCAGAATCGAGTCATCTCCTACGAGAATGGTAGCATCATTCAGCTTCATTTCATCACCTGTTTAACCTGTTATTGAAAATCATACAGAAATATTTTACAATATTTAAGTCAAAACCTCAACACAAACACGACAATACTTTATGAAAAGGAAAAAAGAATTATGTTTAATCTGAATTTTCTCGCAATCTTCGATATTATCCTCATGGTCTTCGGGGCCTATTGTCTCTTCGCCGCCACCCGAATGAAAAAGACCGGCAAGATCAGTAATCTTATCCTGAACGAAACCGAAGCTGCCAAGATCTCGAATAAGCAGGGCTACATCGAGGAGGTCTTCCCCAAGATGATGATCTTTGCCGGTGTGATCGCGCTGTACGGGATCCTGGCGTTTCTGGATGATATCCAGATCGTAGAGATCCCGATGGTCCAGATCATCGGCATGGGCGTATTCATCGTGGTCATGATCTGGTTCTTCCGGGCGCTGATCAAGGCGAGGACGAAGTACCAGGGGATGATTTAGTTATCTCTTTCCTCCATCGGGACGTACTCTCTGTGCGTCCCTACGTACATATAGGCCGGCCGCATGATCTTGCCGCCGGAGATAACCTCGTCGAGGCGATGGGCGCTCCAGCCGGCGATACGGGCGATGGCGAAGATCGGCGTATAGAGCTCCTCCGGGAGTCCCAGCATCCGATAGCAGAAGCCGCTGTAGAAGTCGATGTTGGGGCTGACGCCCTTGTAGATCCTTCTTTCCTCGGTAATGATCCTCGGCGCCAGACGCTCGACCATCTTATACAGACCGAGCTCCTTCTGGCGGCCCTTCTCGTTCGCGAGCCGGTCCACATAGGAACGGAAGACCTGGGCTCTGGGGTCGGAGAGGGAGTAGATGGCGTGGCCCATACCGTAGATCAGGCCCGCTTTGTCAAAGCGCTCTCCGTGCAGAAGACCCTTCAGATAATCCGCGACCGCGTCTTCATCCTCCCAGTCCTTTATCGTTTCCTCCATATCATCAAACATACGGACGACCTTCAGGTTCGCGCCGCCGTGCTTCGGTCCCTTTAAGGAGCCGATCGCCGCCGCAATGGCGGAGTAGGTATCGGTACCCGAGGAGGAGACGAGGTGGGTCGTAAAGGTGGAGTTATTTCCGCCGCCGTGCTCCGCATGGAGGATCAGGGCGATGTCTAAAAGCTTTGCCTCCAGAGGAGAGAACCTGCCGTCCGCGCGCAGAAGATGCAGGATCGTTTCCGCGGTCGAATATTTCGCCTCCGGCACATGGATGAACAGGCTTTCGTTGTCATGATAATGCTTATAGGCCTGATAGCCGTAAACCGAGAGCAGCGGGAACAGAGAGATCAACTGCAGACACTGCCTCAATACATTCTCCGGAGAAAGATCATCCGCCTTTTTATCATAGGAATACATCGTAAGAACGCTCCGCGCCAGGGTATTCATCATGTCCCGGCTCGGCGCCTTCATAATAATGTCCCGGACAAAGCTCGTCGGGAGCGAGCGGTAATTGGCCAGAAGGGCGCAGAAATCCTTTAATTCCGCTTCCTTCGGGAGATTCCCGGTCAGTAGGAGATAAGCGGTCTCCTCGTAGCCGAAATGGCTGTCAGAGGGGATCCCCCGGACCAGATCCTGGACATTGATCCCGCGGTAATACAGCTCTCCGTCGCAGGGAACCAGCTCGCCGTTTACAAGCTTTTTTGCATTCACATCGGAAATCTCCGTCAGGCCGACGAGAACGCCGCGCCCGTTCAGGTCGCGGAGCCCGCGCTTGACATCGTATTTTGTATATAGCTCAGGGTCTATAGAAGAAGCATGGCTGCAGAGCTTTGAAAGGGACATGATCTCGGGAGTGATGGCAGAAAAATTGTCTTCTGACATGATACGGCCTCCTTTTCTCAAAAATATATTACAGTTTAACATAAATTTTTACTATAGTAAACGGCAAAGTTCTCTTTCCCCCGGTGTTTGCTGCGCCGGATTTTTGCCGCCACAGCGCCATATTCCTTACAAAATCCGTGTGCATCCTCCTTAGGCTTTCAAGTTAACGACAAGCTTTTTGCCGTTCGTTACTGTTCACTGGAAATGCAAAATGATTCCGAGACGACATTGACAAGGGTTTCGGGAAAAGAGTATTATAAATATCGATTGGTGTTATGGTCGGCCCGGCGGGCCGGCCGGAAAATAATAATAATTAAGGAGGATTTTATGGCAACGATCGATTTAAGCAAGTATGGCATTACCGGAGTGACAGACATCGTTTACAACCCGAGCTACGAGGCTCTGTATGACGAGGAGATGAAGCCGGAGCTTACCGGCTTTGACAAGGGCCAGAATACCGAGCTTGACGCGGTGAACGTCATGACCGGTGAGTTTACGGGCCGTTCCCCCAAGGATAAATATATCGTTATGGATGAGAATTCCAAGGATACGGTATGGTGGACATCCGACGAATATAAGAATGACAACCATCCGATGTCGGAGGAGGTCTGGGAAAAGGTAAAGGAGATCGCAAAGAAGGAGCTTTCCGACAAGCGGCTCTTTGTTGTGGACGCCTTCTGCGGCGCCAATGCCGATACCCGCATGGCGGTTCGCTTCATTATGGAGGTGGCATGGCAGGCTCATTTCGTTAAGAATATGTTCATCCAGCCCACAGAGGAGGAGCTGGAGAAGTTTGAACCCGATTTCGTCGTGTTCAACGCCTCCAAGGCAAAGGTGGAAAACTATCAGGAGCTGGGCCTCGGTTCCGAGACCTGCGTAGCTTTCAACATTTCCAGCCGTGAGCAGGTCATCATCAACACCTGGTACGGCGGCGAGATGAAGAAGGGTATGTTCTCCATGATGAACTATTACCTTCCGCTGAAGGGCATTGCCGCGATGCATTGCTCCGCCAATACCGATATGGAAGGCAAGAACACCGCCATCTTCTTCGGACTTTCCGGCACCGGCAAGACCACGCTTTCCACGGATCCCAAGCGTCTTCTGATCGGGGATGAC
>JAFSXC010000073.1 GCA_017450105.1 Lachnospiraceae bacterium
AGAGGGCCGGCACAGGCGGTGCCGGATTTTCAGGACGAAACGGAGAGGGAAAACGAAGCCTTAAAAAAACGCCTCGATACCGACAGCCCCTTCCCTGTAATGTATATCCGGGACATGCTTTCGGAGATCATGAAGAAGCGGCTTGGGATCGCGAGGGAAGAGGAAAGCCTTCATGAGGGTCTCCGGGAGGTGGATTACCTCTTATCCATCGCCGATCGGATACGTTATGACAACAGTGTGCTTCCCTATTTCAACTACAGCCTGACCGGCATCCTTACCCTCGCAAGAGCCGTCCTATGCTGCGCACTCACCAGGAAGGAGAGCCGAGGCGCGCATTTCCGGATCGACTATCCCGCTCCGGATGAGCTTCTGCGCTGCAGCACACTGATCTCCTATGACAACGGCCATTACCGGGTTACCATGGACAGGGGGAAAGCATATGAAGGTTAGGATCTTAAGACAGGACTCTCCGGTTTCGGAAAGCTATTGGGAATCCTTTGACTACGACGGTCCGACGGACTGCTCCGTGGCCGCCCTTCTGGACTATCTGAATTATAACGACGACATCGTGGATGACCGGGGAAACCGGACCACGCGGATCGGCTGGGAATGCTCCTGTCTGCAAGGAATCTGCGGTGCCTGCGCCATGGTCATCAATGGCGTACCCGCCCTGGCCTGTGAAACGTTTCTGAAGGATCTGAAGGAAGATGTGCTCACGATCCGCCCCTTACAGAAATTCCCTGTGGTCCGGGATCTGGTCACGGACAGATCCGTCATTCACGAAAACCTCAAAAAGGCGAACCTGTACATCGGGGAATACCGGCCCGGCGATAAGCGCTCTCATGCGCATCAGTATGCGGCGGCGCGTTGCTTAAAATGCGGTCTTTGCATGGAGGTCTGTCCGAATTATGTCAACGGAAAAACCTTCTTCGGCGCCGCCTTTGCCAACGACTGCTACCTTGTGGCCGCCCGGAACAAAGAGAAGCTCCAATCGATCAGCAAGCTCTACGGTAAGCACTTCGGGTCTGCCTGTTCCGGCTCCCTTTCCTGCATGGATGTCTGTCCGATGAAGATCCCGATCCTTTCATCCATCGCGCGGCTCAACAGAGCCGCAAAATGAATGGAGCGGTCCGGGCTTCTTCGTCCTTCTCCACATCCCAGTCCGCTTCCAGCTGCGATAGCATAATCTCCGCCGCCTGCACGGTTTCCGGTCCGTATGCGCTCACCGACGCCCTTTGGCTGCCGTTCCCGTCTTCTGCCACCGAGATATCCGGACATACAGAGAACACCAGTGCAAACACCAGTATCCATGATAAAATTCTCTTTTTTCCGATCTTTTTCATACCAAATCCCTCGTCAAGAGTAATTTCCGTATCGCAGACTGTTCTACCACAATTCTTCCGCCGATATCAATCCTATCATGCCCAATTATACGAACCATCAGGCGCAACGTGCAAGGACTTTTTGTAGTATGGCCGCGTAATTTTGATCTATCAGTCTTACTGCATCTCCGCTTGAAAAGGAAGCCTTGCTTCGCAAGCCCCGGAAAAGCATCGGTCCCCCCGTGCTCAGTCCGGGGCCCTCTTACTCGCGCTCCGAAGAAATATACGGGCTTAAGTTACTGACATTGTGTGTGAACAGTAACTCGTTGGCAGTATCTGTCCGATCGAATTGACATCTAACCTCCAACTGCTAAAATAAAATAGAAGAAACGGAAAGGAAGCGCGTGGCGAAATGCGGGACATGACCAGAGAAGCATTTCATATTTTAGAGCATAAGCTTCTGCCGGAGCTTTTCTTTGAGGGAAGAGCCGGCTTTATTGACTTTGCCACGGATACCGAGCCGAACGGGATCTTTGAAGTATTCCGCCAGATCGCCGAAGCGAAGCAGATGGAAAATTCCTTCCGGGCGGATGAGTTTCAGCGCAGGATGATCGAGCTTACGGACCAGCGGACGGCGGATCCCTATAAGGAGTTTGCGCTGATCGTTACCTACCCGGAGCCGGAGATCTCCTCCCTGTGCTTCAAGTCCTTTTTTTTGTTTGATGCCACCTGCACCAGCCAGGCCTATTATACGCTCGAACGGGTGGAGAAAAACGGAAAGCCCTATCTTTATTCCTGGGAAAAGGATCTGACCCGTAAATTCTGCGGGACGACCTCCTTTGACGAGGAAAAGCAGCTCCGCCGGATCGTGGAGCTGTATCTTCAGAATCGGAGGAAGGAACCATGAATTTGTTGACAGCCCCTATTCTTGCGGCTCAGGCCGCCGAACCCACAAGTGCCTGGCAGCAGCTCGGATACGCGCTGAGAGATCTTTTTGTGGCACTTGGACGGAATGCGGTCCACTGGCTGTTAAAGCTCGTGGCCTGTATTGTGCTCTTCCTTCTGGCCCGGTTTGTCCTGAAAAAGCTCATCGCCTTTCTCGGGCGGAAAATGGACGAAAAAGGCGCGCCCCCTTCGGTAAAGGGGATCCTTCTCTGGCTTTTGAATTACGCCGTAACGATCTGCCTGATCGTCATGATCCTGATCGCCCTGGATATTGTAAAATCCGCCTCCGTCGCGGCGCTGATCGCGGCCATGGGTGTCGGTGTTTCCCTCGCGCTTCAGGGCGTTATCGGTAATTTCGCCGGCGGCCTGCTTTTGATCCTCCTAAAGCCGTTTAAGGAAGGGGATTATATTATCGTAGACACAAACGGCGGAATTGAAGGGACCGTCCAGGAAATCCATGTGTATTACACGACCCTGATTTCCGTTTACAACGACAAGATCTGCGTACCGAACTCCTCTCTTACGAACCATTCCGTAAAGAACATGATGGCCGACGGAAACAAGCGCCTGGAGCTGCATGTGGGGATCGGCTATGAAGAGGATCTGAAAAAGGCCCTCCGGGTTCTGGAGGAGATCGCGAATGAGGATGAACGGATCTTTGAAGACCGGCGAGCCTTCTTTGTACACGAGCTCGGCGCCCACGCCGTGATCCTCGGGATCCGGGTCGTGGTCA
>JAFSXC010000074.1 GCA_017450105.1 Lachnospiraceae bacterium
AGGGGTCGGGATCTCCGTAATCTCCTGGTCCCTGACAATGGAGGAGACGTAGTCCACGTCCATTCCTAAGGACAGCCTTCCTACTTGAAATATCAGGATTTGGCGGATCCTCTTTTCTGACACTTTTTTCAACCCCCTTTTTTATACTTATTATTGGCCTCCCGTTACGGTGGGCCGTTCTATTAACAGTATTGGTCTCCCGTTTGCGGCCCGAGGACGGTATGTGGCGGGCCGCTCTATTAATATATTGGCCTCCCGATTGCGGCCCGAGGATGTTTATTGGCGGGCCGCTCTTAATCTGGAAATGGTTGGCCTTTCGGTCAGGTTTCTTTCATCTTTTTCTTGGCTGGGATGGACAATACCAACAGTATCAGGCCGAAGATCGCAAGCAGCGCAACGATCATGTAGCGTATCTCGTCACCCTCGCCGGTTTTCGGCATGTCCGTAGTCTGGTTCGCTGCGTTCTGTGTGTTGTTTGCGTTTGTGGTATTCGTCTGATTATTCTGGTTCGTATTGTTCGTCTGATTGTTTGTGTTGGTCGTATTGTTCTGGTTTGTTGTATTGTTCTGGTTCGTTGTATTTGTCTGGTTGTTGTTTTCCGTACTGTTCTGGTTCGTGGTATTGTTCTGGTTGTTCTGATTATTCTGGTTGTTCTGGTTATTTTCTGTGCTGGCCTGTGTATTGTTCGCGTTATTGTTATTGGCGTTATTGTTATTCGCATTGGCGTTATTATTATTTCCGCCGTTGTTGTTCTCGCCGTTGTTTCCGCCGTTATTATTTCCGCCGTTATTATTTCCGCCGTTATTATTGCCGCCCTCCGTGTTTTCTGCGGCGTAGACGAGGCCGTACTCGGAGAAGTGGTCGGTCGTGAACCAGACGCGCTTTATGCCGTCCTCACGGTAGGTTACTACACCGCTGGGCAGATGGCGCTCGATTTCGCCGTCCTTCATCGCGACGACCTCTATGGAGCCGTTATCTGCCTTCATTCCCTCGGGGAGGGGAAGGTAGATCTTGCAGGTGCCGAAGGAGGTGGCCTTTTCGTCTGCTTCGTTGAGAAGCGTCAGCTCGTAGGAGGCCAGCTTCTTCCCGTTATTCAGCTTCAGATTATCCTTGAGCTTCTTCCCTTCCGAGTCCTCAACCTCAAGAGTATAGGTCTCGTTGTTATCGCCGACGATCGCCATGATGGCGTCGGAATAGGTTTTCTTATCTCTCTGGTCGTCGATATAGGCGAAGGAGGTGTAGCCCTTGTTGTAATTGAAATCCGACGGATAGGTGGGGTAGCCCGAGAAAAAGGGGCTGTCAAAGCCGGTGGCGCCGGTGGGGTAAAACATGGTTACGTGGGTCGGGAAGGACTGGGTCGTGTAGCCTCCATTACCGCCCACGGTATCGCAGGCGACCATGGAGGGGGCTGCGGTATCGGTTCCGGTAAATTCGCCGAAATAGACGCGGGAGAGATAGGGCTGCTCGGCGAAGGCTTCGGCGCCTATGGCGGCGGTACCGGCAAAGTACACATCCTCAAACTGGCCGATCCGGGACTTTCCGATCTGGTCCTGGCCCTCCGTCGGGGCCTGCCCCTTCTCGGGAACATCGTCTCCCGAAAACGCGCGGTCGCCGATGGAGACGGTGTCGGAATAGACTCTCAGATCGCCGCCGATCCCGCTGGACTTCGCAAAGGCCCTTGCGCCCACGCTGGTGCAAAGGGGAGGAACGGCCAGATAGTCCTGCATATAGGAGGTATTATAAAAGGCATAATCCCCGATCGAGGTAAGCTCTGTCAGCTTTTCAAGCTGCAGAACGCCGGTGTCTCCGAGATTCTCAAAGGCATGCTCTCCGATGCCGGTAACGAAGGTCGGGATATTCATACCGCCCCGGCCCATGCCGGTGCAGTTATAGAAGGCATAGGGAGAGATATCCGTAAACGTATCCGGGCTCTCGTTATAGCTTTGGACATCGAAATAGCGGAGGGAGGTGTCGTTCGCAAACGCGTATTCCGGCAGCTCCGTATCGTCGGGCCAGTAGACCGGGCCGATCAGGCGCTCGCAGTCCATGAAGGCCGCTGTGCCTACACTATCAAGGTCGATCGTGTCGGCAAAATCCAGAGTGATGATACCGCTTCCGGTAAAGGCGTTATCGCCGATATCCTTCACTCCGTTTCCGATGGTTACGCCCTTCATGGCTTTCGTATCCGCGAAAGCACCCGGTCCGATGGCTTCTACGGATCCCGGGATGGTCACCTCGTTCTTAATATTCTTCATCCCGGCGAAGGCGTTGGCTCCGATGTAATGGACGCCGTCCTCGATCTCGAGATTCGTAATCTCGCCGACAAAATAGCGCCAGGGATAGTCATAGGTCCCGGCGGATTCGAGGAATCCGTAATCCGGAAGATCGTATGCAGGGTCGTCCCACTCGAACCCCGGATCGTCCGGCGAGCGGAAGATCCTCAGCGTACAGTTGCTGCCCGTACCCGTAATCTGGTAGTGGAGCGTACCGAGCTTTCCGACGTCGCAGACGCCCTCTTTTTCCATCGCGACGGCGTCATCCGGCTTCGGCGCGTTGTGTATTTTCTGGCCCATTTCCCGATAGCTCTGCAGCTCTTCGGCGGAGGGCAGCGGGCTTTCCGCGGGCTTTTCCTCCTCTGCGGTCTCCTCGGGGGCTTCCGACTTCGTATAGAGGAAGCCGTAATCCGAGGGATGCGTGGCGTTAAAGATGGCGTAGAACACGCCGTCCTTCTTTTTCAGCCGGTAGGAGATATCCTGCAGCTTTCCGTCGTTTTCACAGACGACCTGAAGACGGCCCGCATTCGGGTCCATGGAGGAGGGCACGGGAAGAGAAACCTCGACTCCGCTGAAGGAGGAGGCCTCCTCGTTTCCCTGAACCAGGGAGATCTCATAGGCAACGACGGTCTGGTCGTTTTCGTTGAAATTGTCGCAAAGCGCCTCCAGACGGTGGCGGGTGGTATCGGACACCTTCAGAACGGAGGGGGTGGAGCCATCGCTTTCCTCGATGCTGGCGCTGACCTTTTCCTCATTTCCGATCGTGGCGGCCGTCGCGTCCACGACGATGCCGGTGCCGCTTAAATCCTCGCCTGTCTCCTCCTCGGAGGAGGCTTCCTCTCCCTGATTTTCCGCAAAGGTATTGCTCGGGATCATAAGGATCAAAAGCGCAAGAATCAGGGCCGAGCTCCCCAGGACACGCATCAGGCGGACCAGTTTTTTTCTCTTCATGCTTACTCAACTCTCCTTCCGATGACCACCAGCCTCCCGTTTTCCTTGGAGTATTCGCAGGTGGAAAGCGTGATCAGTTCATCTCCCCAGGCGGCAAAGACCCCGGTTTCGTAGAGGGAATTTGCCTTGGTGTTCAGGTAGTAAATGTTGAAGTCGTCTTCGTTGTCAAACCGGATATATTCGTAATATTTGAAGTCCGTATCGTTTTCGTTGACCGAGGAACGGAAGACGCTCATGATTTCATATTTTCGCTCTTCATACAATGTATCGAACAAAATGGTCGGATGCTTTAGATAAAATTTTTCGGAAGTGTATTCTCCGAGCACACCGAACATATCCCCGTTCTTCATATTGTGGCCGTGGATCAGAAGATGGGGGGCATTTCCGTCGGCGGGACAGCGCTTATCCAGCACAAGAAGACCGCTCTTGCTTTCATTCCCGTAAAAATCGTGGGAGAGATAATAGTCATTATCCCCTGCCCGGTACATGACCGGGTAATCCAGCGCAGTCCCCGGGATCGTAAGCCAGCCGGCGAGTTCGGGGTTTTCCTCATGCAGAGAGGCCAGCTTCGGAAGAACCTCGCCATAGGTCCAGCCTCCTTCGGCCTCGGCTTCTGCGGCTTCCGCGGTTTCCTGCAGCTCTTTTAAATTATCCATGCTTTCCTTCCGCCCTTTCAGCTCCCGGATCAGAAAAAATGCGATGATCCCGAAGAGAAGAAAGAGCGAAATCAGGAGCAGAACCTTTGCTTTTGCGCTCATTTCAGCCTCCGCCCGAGTCTTTATATCCTATTTTAATATAGCACTTATCACTTTACGGGAAAAGAAGTTTTTTTTATAATAGGAGACTGAAAGGGGAGGAAAATACTATGCCAAAAAGAACGGATATTCATAAGGTTTTGATCATCGGGTCGGGCCCCATCGTAATCGGCCAGGCCTGCGAATTTGACTATTCCGGAACCCAGGCCTGCAAGGCGCTCAGAAACCTCGGGTACGAGATCGTTCTGGTCAATTCCAATCCCGCCACGATCATGACAGATCCTGAAATGGCGGATGTAACCTATATTGAGCCGCTGAACAAGAAACGGCTTGAAGCCATTATCGCGAAGGAACGGCCGGACGCGCTTCTTCCGAATCTCGGGGGCCAGTCGGGGCTGAATCTCTGCGCCGAGCTTTCCCGGGAAGGGATCCTGGACAAATACGGGGTCCAGATCATCGGCGTCCAGGCCGATGCCATCGAACGCGGCGAGGACCGGATCGAGTTCAAGAAGACGATGGACAGCCTCGGGATCGAGATGGCCCGGAGCGAGGTGAGCTACAGTGTCGACGAAGCGCTTGCGATCGCTGACCGCCTCGGGTACCCGGTGGTCCTTCGTCCCGCCTATACGATGGGCGGCGCCGGCGGCGGCCTCGTCTATAACCGTGAGGAACTGAAAACCGTCTGTGAGCGGGGGCTGCAGGCCTCTCTCGTACATCAGGTCCTGGTCGAGGAATCGGTCATGGGCTGGGAGGAGCTGGAGCTTGAGGTTGTCCGGGATAAGGACAACAACATCATTACCGTCTGCTTTATCGAAAACGTGGATCCGATGGGCGTTCATACCGGGGATTCCTTCTGTACCGCGCCGATGCTTACGATCTCGGAGGAGGTCCAGAAGCGTCTCCAGGAACAGGCATATAAGATCGTCGAGCACATCGGTGTGATCGGCGGAACCAACGTCCAGTTTGCCCACGATCCGAAAACGGACCGGATCATCGTCATCGAGATCAATCCGAGAACCAGCCGTTCTTCGGCCCTCGCGAGCAAGGCCACGGGCTTCCCGATCGCCTATGTTTCCGCGATGCTGGCCTCCGGCCTTACCTTAAGCGAGATCCCCTGCGGAAAGTACGGGACGCTGGACAAATATGTCCCCGACGGGGATTACGTGGTCGTGAAATTCGCCCGGTGGGCCTTTGAAAAATTCAAGGGAATCGAAGATAAGCTGGGTACCCAGATGCGGGCCGTGGGCGAGGTCATGAGCATCGGAAAAACCTATAAGGAGGCGCTGCAGAAGGCGATCCGGTCGCTGGAAAAGGGACGCTACGGTCTGGGCCATGTAAAGAACTACGACTCCTTAAGTGCCGAGGAATTAAAGAGCCTCCTGATCTCTCCCTCCAGTGAGCGCCATTTTATCATGTACGAGGCCTTAAGGGCCGGAGTGACGCCGGAGGAGATCTCGGAGCTTACCCATGTGAAGCTCTGGTTTATTGAGCAGATGAAGGAGCTTGTGGACGAGGAGAAGGAGCTTACGAAGCACAAAGGCTTCCTGCCCTCGGATGAGCTTTTGAAGAAGGCGAAAAAGGACGGCTTCTCCGACCGTTATCTTTCGGAGATCCTTTCGATCGACGAGGAAAAGATCCGTAAAAAACGTTTAAGTATGGGCGTAAAGCAAAGCTGGCAGGGCGTTCACGTCAGCGGGACAAAGGACAGCGCCTACTATTATTCCACCTACAACGGAGAGGACAAAAATCCGGTTTCCGACCGCGAAAAGGTCCTGATCCTCGGCGGCGGCCCGAACAGGATCGGTCAGGGGATCGAGTTCGACTATTGCTCGGTCCATGCGGCCAAGTCTCTGAAGAAGATGGGGTATGAAACCATCATCATCAACTGCAATCCCGAGACCGTGTCTACAGACTACGATACCTCGGACAAGCTCTATTTTGAGCCTCTGACCTTAGAGGATGTGCTTTCGATCTATGAAGAGGAAAAGCCCGTGGGCCTGATCGCCCAGTTCGGCGGCCAGACGCCCTTAAACCTGTCCGCGGATCTGGAAAAGTACGGAGCGAAGATCCTCGGGACCTCTCCCTATGTGATCGATCTGGCGGAGGACCGGGACCGGTTCCGCGCCATGATGGAAAAGCTGGAGATCCCGATGCCCGAATCCGGGATGGCCGTGACCGTTGAGGATGCGCTTGAGATTGCGAAGCGTATCGGCTATCCGCTGATGGTGCGGCCCTCCTATGTGCTGGGCGGCCGGGGCATGGAAGTGGTTTATGACGACGACGATATGGTGAATTACATGCAGGCGGCGGTCGGTGTAACGCCGGATCGTCCGATCCTGATCGACCGGTTCCTGCAGCACGCTCTGGAGTGCGAGGCGGACGCCATCAGCGACGGAAAGACGGCCTTCGTTCCAGCGGTCATGGAGCATATCGAGCTGGCCGGGGTCCATTCCGGAGACTCTGCCTGTATTATTCCGTCCCGCCATATCTCCGGGGAGCATTTAAAGACCATCCGGGATTATACCAGACGGATCGCCGAAGAGATGCATGTCGTGGGCCTTATGAATATGCAGTATGCGATTGAAAAGGACAAGGTCTATGTTCTGGAGGCAAATCCGAGAGCTTCCCGGACCGTGCCGCTGGTTTCGAAGGTCTGCGATATCCGCATGGTGCCGCTGGCCACCGAGATCATCATGGACTCTTTAAAGGGTGCCCCCTCTCCGGTCGCGGAGCTCAAGGAGCGCCACATCCCCTATTACGGGGTCAAGGAAGCGGTCTTCCCCTTCAATATGTTCCAGGAGGTGGATCCGCTGCTCGGACCCGAGATGCGTTCCACCGGCGAGGTGCTGGGGCTTGCGGAAACCAACGGAGAGGCCTTCTTCAAGGCGGAGGAGGCGGCCGGAAACCAGCTTCCGATGGAGGGCACCGTGCTGATCTCCGTAAATGAGAACGATAAACCCGAGGCGGCGGAGATCGCAAGGGCGTTTACCGATGCCGGCTTCTCGATCGATTCCACGGGCCGGACGTACGAGCTCATTACCGAGGCCGGGATTCCCGCGGAAAAGGTGAAAAAGCTCTATGAGGGCAGACCGAATATCCTGGATCTGGCCACAAACGGAAAGCTCCAGATCATCGTAAACTCCCCGGCGGAAAAGAACGAGGTCCATGACGACAGTTACCTCAGGAAGGCGGCGGTCAAGAACAAGATCGCCTATGTGACGACAATGGCGGCGGCCAGAGCGGCGGCAGAGGGGATTAAGGCCGTTAAGGAAAAAGACGAAAAGGAACCGCTGTCCTTACAGGAATGGCATAAAAAGATTCAATAGGGGGATTTTATTTCATGGCGAAATCAATGAAGGAAATTCAGAAGCTGATCGCGGAGGAAGGGATCCGTATCATCGACTTTAAGCTTACGGATATCGAGGGAAGATGGCGCCATCTCTCCATCCCGGCGGAGAGGCTGACGGAAAAAACGATGGAGGCCGGAATCGGATTTGACGGCTCCAACTACGGCTACGCTCCGGTGGAAAACAGCGACATGGTGTTTGTGCCTGTGCTGGAGTCCGCGGTCATCGACCGGTATGCGAAGGTGCCGACGCTTTCGATGATCGGGGATGTGAAGGTCATCGATCTGCCGGAGAACCGGCCCTTTGACCAGTATCCGAGAAATGTCGCGATCCGTTCTCTGGAATACATGAAGGAGCTCGGGATCGCCGACGAGATGCTGATCGGACCCGAATATGAATTTTATCTGTTTGACGATGTGAGCTACGAGGTCAGCGCGGAGAATGTGAGCTCCCTGATCACAACCCGTCAGGGCCAGTGGTCGGAGGGCCCCGGCGCCGGAAACTACGGCTACCGCCTTCCCCACGGCAAGGGCTACCACGCCGCGCTGCCGATGGATATCCGAAACGACCTTCGGAGCGAGATGTGCCTCGCGATGAGCGAATGGGGGATCGATGTAAAATACCACCATCATGAGGTCGGCGGGTGCGGCCAGATGGAGATCGAGGTGGAGCTCGGGGATATGTTAAAGCTCGCTGACGATACCCTGTCCGCCAAGTATGTGATCAAGAACGAGGCGGTCCGTTCCGGCTGCACGGCCACCTTTATGCCGAAGCCCCTGGCCGGGGAAGCCGGAAACGGTATGCACGTCCATATGCTCTTAAAGAAAAAGGGAAAGCCCGTCTTCTACAACGCGAAGAACTATGCCCAGCTTTCCGATACGGCGCTTTACTTCATCGGCGGCCTTCTGACCCACGCGGCTTCCCTCTGCGCGATTACGAATCCGTCGACGAATTCCTATAAGCGTCTGGTGCCCGGCTTCGAAGCGCCGGTTACGATCGGCTATGCGATGGCCAACCGCAGCGCCGTCGTCCGGATCCCGGCCTATGCCAAGAGCCCGGATGTGAAGCGCTTTGAGCTTCGGAATCCCGATGCCACCTGTAATCCCTATTACGCCTACGCGGCGATCCTGATGGCCGGGCTGGACGGGATTCAGAAAAAGATCGACCCCCACGCAAAGGGCTGGGGTCCCTATGACTTTAACCTGTATGAGCTTTCCGAAGAAGAGAAGGCGAAAATTACCGGCCTGCCGAAGAGCCTGAGTGAAGCGGTGGACGCGCTGGAGAAAGACCATGACTATCTGACGGCCGGAGGCGTTTTCCCGGAACGTCTTCTTAAGCAACTGATCGAAAAGAGCCGTGCGGACCTCGCATCGATCGATGCGATCCCGCATCCTGCGGAATTTGCTATGTATTACGACCTTTAAAACCGGGACCGGATTCGATGGACATAAGCCTTTTCGAATCCGGTTTTTTGATTGAGACAGGGAGAGAGGAGCATGGAAGAAAAGGAAAAGAAGCTGACTGCGCGGCAGATCGGGGATATCTACTGGAAAAAAAGAAAAAAAGCCCTGAAATCCGCGGCCGGGATCGTACGAAGAGATCCCGAAGCCAAGGGCGTACGGGCGGTTCTGAAGGAGGAAACGCTGGATCCGGTCAGGGCGGAGCGGATATTGAAACGGTACGGCAAAGAAAAGGAGAAGGAGCAGGAGCTCTATCTTACCGGCAGGGAATTTCGGAAGCGCCCTCCGACCACCAGCGGGGATGAGGCCTTTGAGGATGCGGTCCTGTCGGTGTTGTGCGCGAGGGACAGCTGTCGCAGGAGGCTCCAAAACGCCGGGAAGGAGCCGGATACCGAGATAAAGGGGATCTGGATCAAATCGACGGAGGCGCTCCTTTCCCTTGTGGAGAATACGCTTAAAATATGGTTTGAGGCGTCGGGGATCGATCCGAAGACTATGGAGCCGGTAACGGCGGAGCAGAAACGGGAAGCAAGGGAAACTCTTCCGGAGGCGCTGAAGCTCTATGAGGAAAAGGTCAGCGCTTTTGGCCGGGATCTCGGGATCCGGATCGCGAAAAAGCTGGGCTGGCTCGGAGACGACGAGACAGCCGCAGGGGTGAATGAGAAGCTGGAGGCCCTTCGCCGTTCGATGGATAAGGAGCTGGAAAGGATCGGGAAGGACAGCTTCTTCGGCCGCGTCCTGGAGGATGCCTGTACACAGCTTTCGGATTTTGTGTTCGAACGGAGCCGGATCGCCGCCATCCGAAAACGCTGGGAGGAGGAAAGCGCCGGTATGCTCTTCACCCGCCAGCGCCCGCAGGACATCCTCTTCTTTGACGAGGTCGAGGCTCCGATAACGACGAGCACGGAGCTGCGCAGTGAGGCAGAAAAGCTTCGTAAGCTGAAGGAAGATTATCTGGAGCAGTTTGAGGAGCAGACGGCGGCTTCGGTTTTGGAGAAGCAGGAGGTATACTCCCGTGCGCTTGCTCTGGCGCTTCGGATAAGGAGAACGGTGCTCTGGGCCTGCCCGGAGCTTGAGGAAGGGGAACGGGAGAAGCTTCTTGTCCTGTCCGATACGATGATCAGGATCGCCTACCGCGCCATAGAGTTTGCCCGCTTCTACGGAGAGGGCGCGAGAAGAAAGCAGACGGGAAGGACAGCGGCCGAGCTTTATGCGATGAACTATTTTTTCCAGGAACGCTCGGCGAAGAGAGCAGCCCGGCGCTTTCTGGAAGCGGAGGAGGAAGGAGAGGAGGAACCGCGGCATGTTTATCAGTAAACTGATCACGGGCTTCAGCAGCGAAGACTACGTGAAGCTCGTCCCGGAAAACTATATGGCGCAGCTCCGGCGGGGGGAGATGACGGCAGTCGCCGTATTTCTGGAAAGAAGAGGCGAGGATCCGGAGCTGGCCGGTCTGGCCGTGACCGCCGTACATGCCTCCTGGCTGGAGATTGTTTATCTCTATCTTCCCGTGGAAATCCGAACTCCCTATCGGATTGCCGATTTTCTGACCTATGTGATCCGCCAGGCCTGTCGGAGAAACGAAACGGATCTGATCGGAGCCTTTGTTGAGATCCCGTATGACGAGCTGTATATGGCGTATAAAACGGCTTTGCGAATGATCGGAATGGAGCTTTCCGAGGTACAGGGAAATGTATATCAGTTTCCGCTTTCCGAGATTACGGGAAAGGAGGCCCTGCTGAAGGCCGGGGAGAAGGCAGAGCTCCTTCCGCTTCAGAAGGCGGATATCCATCTTTTGAATCGTTTGGAAAGGATGATGGAGGAGGATTCCAGACCGGTAGCGGCCTCCCCCCTGATGGAATGGGATGAGTACAATCAGGAGCTGAGCCTGATCTGCTTTGAAAAGGAGGAACCGACAGGGCTGATACTGATCTCGGAGGCAGGGGAGTACCTGGTTCTGGAGCTGACCTATACGGTGTCCAAAACAGCGCTGCCGAAGCTCCTCGGAGGGGTACTTGCACGGACGGATGGCTTGTTTCCTGCAGATAAAAAGGTACTCGTTCCGATCGCGGTTATAAACTCGGCGGAAATTCTGATCCGGATGGTTCCCACGGGCAGAAGGAACAGCGTTTTGGAGGGAACCCTGTGGTTTGATGAGCAAAAGGCGCCGGAGGAGCTTCGCGCCTTGCATTCGGCGGTTTGATTCGAAAGGAGGGGAAAGATGGCTGAATTATTTGAAATAACGGAGAAGGATCTGGAAAATTTCCGCCCGCTTCTTACAGAGAGGACGGAACGGGAGTTTATGACAGACCCGGACATCCTTGCGGTGGGAGCGGCGGACAGAAGGGAGGCTTGCGGAGCCATGCTGATCCGTGTGTCGGAGGACTTTTTGTCCCTTTCCTATCTTGTGGTGGCGGATGCCTACCGAAGACGCGGGATCGCGACAGAGCTTCTTGCACTTGCCAAGGAGATGGCATACAAAAACGAAAAGGTTCTGATCGCAACCTTCTATTCCGAAGGTGAGGAAACGGCGATCTACCGGTTCTTCCAAAGCGATATGGAGCTGTCCCTGGAGCCCTCCGGGGGAGAAGTCTACCGGGCGTCTCTGCAGGATCTGACAACGCTTGGTGACCGTCTCCCGAAGAGCGGGAAGGGAACTTCGATCACGCGCTTTGACAGCCTCCCGGAGGAGGAAAAGGAGAAGTTCTTTGCGGTGTGCGAGGAGGAAGGGGTCCGCTATTTTGACCCCTGGTGTACCGATTATCTTTCGCCCTTATGCCTTGCCGCGAAGACGGAGGATAAGGTCTCGGCGGTGCTGCTTACGAGGAAGGGAAACGCGGAGGATGAGGTATTTCTGGATTATGTCTACAGCAAGGATACTCTGGCGCTTGCGGAGCTCCTTCGCAAGGCAGCGGGCGTAGCGCTTTCGCTTCCCGAAAAGGTCCGTTATCTCAGGGTGGCCTCGGTAAATGAGGAGTCGCAGAAGCTGATCACCTCGCTCCTTCCTTCGGCGGTACGGGTCGGAGCGTATTACAGCGCGGAACTGGATATGTAGAAAACGTTAAAAAGCGGAGGAAAAGAATATGAGTGAATTACACGGCCAGGGTTTTATTGAGGAAAAACGTCTGCATGCGGATGAATGGAAAGACATGACAAAAGCTGCGAGGAAGGAGTCCAAGAAATATGAAAAGGAGCTCAAGGACGTTCTGGAGCAAAGCATTGAGGGACAGCGTGCGTGGCTGACAAATCCGCTTATGAGGCTGAAGGTACAGCGATATTCCTATGCAAAGAGGTCGCCCCTGGTACAGGATACGGCGGCTTCCGTCAATCTGAGTACGTCCTCCTCGGAGGAAATAGATTCCAGGGGGCCAGTACAGAAGGACCAGGAGGAGCTTACAAAGAATCAGGAGAAGGAGCTGGAGCTGGAGAAGGAGGTCCAGTTAAGGGAGGCGCACCTGAAAGAAAATCGAAAGAAACGATACCATAGGGATGACAAGAGGCTTTCCTTAAAGGAATTTGCGGCAGAAAGCAGGCTCCTGGAGAAAAAGCTGGAGGCCATCGATCTGGCGGAAAAGGTGGCGCTGGAGGATAAGTCTCTGACGGAGGAGGAGAAAATTGAAATCAAGCTGAAGGCCATGACGGACAGGAAGAGCGCGCATCATGAATACGCCTACCTGATCCCGAGTGCATCCCTTTTCCACCGCTGGGCGCTGGAAAAAAAGGAAGAGACGGTGGTAAAGATCCGTGGTCTGAAAAAGGATCTGGAGATCCTTAAGATGCGCAGGGAGGGCCGGGAGAAGGAAGCGGACCGGGAACAAAGCTCAAAGTCCAGGCATGCCAGATATGACTTTTTCCGGTCTCTGCGCCCGGTCGGACCGGATGTCTCTCTTTCCAAGGAGGACGTTACCTATTCGAATCCCCTGACCGGAAAGGTCATGGTCAATACGGGCAGAGCCATCTTCGGCGGGACGAAGCCCATGTATACCTTCCAGGAGGAGGGACCGGGAGGGGAAACCTGGCTCTATAAGGAGGCGGTGAACTGCATCGGCGGTCAGACGAGAGCAAGGGCTTTTATTACCTCAGGTGCCTCAAAGCTTCAGCGGTACTTATGCGGAGAGGACCATTATGTACCGGTCTTTGTGGCATGGAACAAGGAGGGAAAGGCGATCGGCTCCTTCCAGAAGCAGGTGGATACGATGCAGCATCCGACGGTGGATCTGTTCCGCTGGCAGGAGAAGCCCTCCGGACACATCGACGATGCCGTGACAAAGCAGGTTCTGCGGGAGCATTGTCTGGACTGGGTATTGTGTAATTTTGATACGAAGGGAGAAAACTTTTTGCAGAAGAGTGACGGCTCCCTCGTTTCGATCGACAAGGAGGCAGCGTTCTCCAAGCTCGGGGATAAAAAGGCAGAGCATATGAGCCGCACCGAGATCCTTCATAAGAATGATACCATTTATAATGTCCTGTTCACCCAGTTTGTGGAGCGCCCGCCGGAAAGTGGTGATCCTCTGTTTTTGGATTTCGATTCGGTGGAGGAATACATTCTGAAAATGGAGGCCCTCGATAATGAGGATTATCTGGCTATATTTGAAGGCTACCTGACGCAAAAATGCGGAAAGAAGAGCTCTCCCGCGACAGGGGAGAACAAAGCCCGGGATAAGATGGAGCAGCAGATTCTGGCCCGAAAGAACGGACTCAGAGAGGAGTACCGGCAGTTTTTCAGTCAGCTTCTGGAGGAGAGACTGAAGGTCATCGGGGATAATCAGCAGGCCTATGATGAATTCATGAAAAAATACACCGGGTGCTTTATCCTGGTGGACGGCAGGATAAAATACGAGTTCCCCGCGGAGCGTGAGAGGGACAGGGTCGTATATGGGCAGCCTCAGGGAGCGCCTGTGGCTGCACCGGCGCCTGTACCCGCTGTTTCCGCGGAAACACAGCGCTACCGGAAAATGATCCGGCAGAAAATCCGAAAGTTCGATCATCTGGAGACGGCGGATCCGACAAATCTCTATCTCCAGGAGGCCTCGAAGTGGACAACGGAGCATTTTACCTACATGAGCGAAGAGAAACGGGAGGAGCTGACGGAAAGCCCGGAGAGCCTGATGGAACGAAGCGATGAAGTGTGGCTTCAAAGAGCTCATAAGATCTGTGACGCCTACGATGCCGGAGGGTCGGAAGGAGACGGGGTGAACCAGGTCTATCATTCCTATTACTCGACCATGGTTACCGAGGCCGAGAGCGTGGAACGAAAGGACGTGGACGGGTCTGACCGGGTCTCACATGCCAAAAAGTACGCGAAGGCAGCAGACGGGGATAAGGCGGAGGGGCTGATAACCAAAGACCTTGAAAATCTGATCGGAAATGTAAAAAAAGACCTTGCGATTCGTTTTGCCACGCAGCCCGTGGCTTCGGACGAAGACTTCGGCGTTCCGGGAGATCCGGCCCAGCAGGAGGTGCAGAGGATCCTTTCAGAGAAGGCAGAGCTGAAGTATCTGGGGACGAACTATCTCTCCATGATGGAGACCGGCTTTGCCGTGGCAAAGGATAAGGATTATGCGGACCCCCAGCAGGCGCAGAAGGCGAAGGAATGCCGCCTGTCGGCGCAGCTCATGGCGAGCTACACCCAGTACTTCAAAACCGGGTTTTCGGATCTGGGCGGATACGCGCAGGCGAGGCTGGAGGTGAAGTCGCTCTTAAAGGCAAAGGAATATCTGGAAAGGGAAAAGCAGGCCTGGGAGGAGAAAAACGGAGAGGAAAATGCCTACCTGAAAAAGATGATCGAAAAAATCGACCATAAGCTGAACGATGCGCCGGAGGGCGGCAAGAGCATGATGGAACGCTACAGTGCTATCCGGCAGTCGGTCCTCGGAGACGCCTTTACGGATTTGCGTGAGGGGCCTGCGGTGCGCTGTTCCAGCATCGGAAATCTTATGAACGCGATGGTCCATGAGAGGATGCTTGCCAAAAAGGACGAGCTCCTCCGCCTGTCCGGAGAGCTCCAGACCTATGACCGGATCCTACTGAAATCTCAGCAGGAGGAGACAGCCTATCAGGCGAAGATCGAAGAGCTGAAAACCCTGGTGCTGAAGGATGATACTTCAGACACAGGAGATTTAAACTATGGCTCGGAGGTGTTCTGCCTTCGTACGCGTATGACAAAAGGAGAAAGCATAGATCCGACCAGGCTTCCGATGGCAGGTGAGGATGAAGAACAGATGACAATCCTGGTAAAGAGACTTGCTACAAAGGACCGTATGAACATTCAGGACGGAATGGATCCGGCAGATATGCTCGCTTCGGCAATCACCTGTCTGAGAACGATCCTGAGCAGCCTCCCGGAGGGAACGGATAAGATCCCGAAGGATCAGATGGATCTTGCTCTCGACGCGGAGTACGTTATTCAGCTCGCCGAAAAGCTGCAGAGGAAGCCGGATGAAAAACCCGAGTGAGCCCGCAGCAACAGTATCTGAGAGGGAATGAGAGGCCTTTGCGGCATGGGGGAAGAGCCAGATGAAATTTACGATGATAACGGAAAAGAACGCCCGCTGTTTTGAGGCCGCCATAGGGGAGCTGTTTCGTGAACAGAGACGGGATCGGCTTTTCTTCGGCGTGATCGATGAAGCGGAGGAGGCGGCCGGGGCGGCTGCGTTTACGATCGGAAATTCCGTGCTCTGGATCGACAGGATCGGGGTGGAGGATAAAAAAAGACGAAAGGGCTATGGCTCGTTCCTGCTTCGGGAAAGCATACAGTTTGCCCGCCAAAACGGCTTTGAATGGGTCTGCGCCTCGTTTTATGAGACAGAGGAAAATGTATCCTCAAACGAACTGGTCTCCTTCCTCAGTGCCTGCGGCTTTCGCCTGGAACGAACGCCCATCGAGAGGAAGGTGTACCGGATCGAAGATCTCGTAAAAAAAGAAGAGCCTCTGTTTCCCACGGAGGCAAAAGACTATGTCTTTTACAGGGGATGGGACCTCCCGGAGGAGCAGAAGGAGGAACTGATCCGTCTTTCCGTAAACGAAAAGGGCGGATTCAGCTACCTCGATGAGGACCTTCTTTTTTCGGAGGAGAACCGGTACGGCGGTGTGGTTTTGAAGGACGGCGTCCCGCTTGCGTCGGCAGCGGTTCTTCCGTTCGGAAACGGCGTGCGTTTCGACCAGCTCTTCGGGAGTCTCGAGAACATCGGCGCCTTACGCTTCCTGCTTGGCCATGTATTACAGGAGATAAAAAAGGAGCCATACAGGAAGGAGCTGTATCTTGATGTGGGAGGTGAAAAGCTGATCGCTCTTCAGACAGAGCTGTTTCAGAGGGCTGCGATTGCATGCAAAAGCACGATGCAGGGCTTTGCTGCAAGGAAAGGAACAGGTGAAGCATAATGTCCGAACTGGAATCCCCGGTCAGTGTTCAGGCGGATTTACAGGCCGCAGAACACCTTAGTCTTGAAAGGGAAGAGGAAACAGATACTCTGCATTCCCCCCTGAGCCTGGATAAGCAAAAAACGATCGACTCTTCCTTAGCGCCAAAAGCCACGGAGGAGGAAGAAAAACCGGTCCGGCAGGATTTCCTGGAAACCCTGCTTTCCCAGCCGAAGGAGGAATACCGCTCGGCGCTTGAAGTGACGAAAGGGCTTCTGGAAAAGAAGGCTTCTTCCGAAGAAATGAAGAACTATCGCAGCCTTGTGGAAGGGTATTGCAAAACGACCACCGAAAGGCTGAACGGGCTCGAGAAGCTGTTCGCAGAGAGCAGGGAAGGACTGCTTTCCCGGATCGATGAGGAACGAAGGGCGGGAGAGATCAAAGAGGTGAACCGCCTGAAAAGGGAGATGTCAGATGCGTCTTATACGCTAAGGGATCTTTACCGCCGTCATACGTTGAACCTGCATCTTCTGCACATGCCCCTCCGCGCGAGCGCCGGACAGGTGCGGGAGGAGCTGCTGGCCCATTTCGATGCGCTCCTGTTTTCGGATGTGGCCGATGTGCAGCTAAAAAGCGAGTCCGTCGGCTTTGCGCTGGAGGATGAGCTTGCGCGGGCGGCTACGGTAGAGGCGGTGCTGACGGGAAGCGGGATCGAAGAGGATCAGGAGCTCTCGGACAATCTTCCGACGCTGCTTCGCGACGGGATCCCGGCTCTGATGCATGAGGAAATGAAAAGCGAAAAGCTGGATAACACCATCGAAGGCCAGGATATTGTTACTCTCCCGGCTTTTTTGAAATCCGAAGGAAAGGAATCTCCCGGAACAGAGGATGCCATTTACCGCTACAAGGCGGCGCACATGGGTTTCCGCTGCTTTCGCGCGGGTAAGCGTCTGATCGACGAAAACGAAAGGGAGTATAAGGAATCCTACGAAGCGGCGGATCAGGCTTTTCACACGCTGGAGGCGCTGAGACAGGATGGGGAAGCAAATGCAGACGACCTGCGCGAGGCCTCAGTGGATTTTGAGAAGAAAAGGGATACCTATTTTCTGAACCGGAGGATCCGGAACCGGTATTCCGCTGCACGAAGGGGCTGGGTCGCAAAGGGAGACGAGCTGGGAACCCTTTTGAACCGTACCCTTACGAGAGCCTTCGCAAAAGCGGAGGAGGAGTTTAACGGGGAACAGGATACCGAAAAGAAGGGGCAGTTCCGGGAGGATTGTTTTCAAAAGCTTTCGGAGATCGCCTGGAAGGTGGATAACGTAGGCAGACTGTTTACCTGCGTCGTCTTTGACAGTGGACTGAAAAAGCAGCAGGAGCCGGCCTTTGACCGTCTCTTCGGACAGGCGATGACCCGCCTTCAAAAGACGGCGGAGACGCTGGAGCCGAAGGGAACAGAGGATTTTGCGGCGCTTCTTTCTTTGGCGGAACGCCTTGTTAAGGCAGCCGGGGAGACCATGCAGCTTTTAAAGAGAGAAAAAGACAAGAAAACCGCGGAGAGAGAAGAAGAACCGGAGGCTGAGGTCCCGGAGGAGCTTGACGAAGAGGAAGAAGAGGGCGAAGAAGAGGAAGAGGAGCCGCTTTCCGAGGAAAAGGAATATGACTTTGACGGGACGCTGGATGCGGCCCTCAATGAGGTGTTTGATGTCTCCAAGGCAGAGGCGCAGACGAAGGCTGCCCTGGAAAAGGAGAAGGCGGCCGAACGAACGGCGCAGGCCAGGGAAAAGGCCAGACGGGAGCTCGCTGCGGCCGAAAAGGAGCTGAAGGAACGGAAGGAGAAGCTGGAAAGAGACCAGGCAGCCTATGAGACCAGGGTCGTTTTTTCATCGGCTTCGAATCAGAAGCTGCTGAAGCTGTCACTTACCAACCGCTTCGCCAAGGGGCAGGAGGTTCTGGTACCCAAGGAGCCTCTGGGAAAGATCTCCGATTTTACCGATGCGGCCGGGAACAAAGTAGAGGGCGTCGGGAAAATGCGTGTGTTCAGCGAAAAGTTTTTCCGGCTCAAAGCGCCGAAGCTGGAGGAACGCATCGGTAAGCATGTGGACCGGTTTTTGGGGAGCAATGGGGAGATCACCGATGAAATGCTTTCGAATACCGCGTTCCGGGTCGTAGAGTCCGTCGGACTGGACCCGTATGCCCATGACCCCAAGATCAATCTGTTCGGCCTTCTGGCCGAGGCGAAGGATGAGAGGCAGATAAGCCATGCTGTGGAAGAGGTAAAAAAGGCGAAGCTCTTTGGCGTCACCCCCTCGGAGGAGCTGGAGATCGACGATCCGTTTTACCGGAGCTTTCCGAATGCGCAGAAGACGGTTCTGCTCTATCGGATCGCCAACCATCTCTGCAGCCTGTCCGCCGGCAGCTTTACGGATGATTACACGATCCGTATGCTTGCCGCCAGAAACAACCTGAAAAAGCTGCGGGACCAGATCCTTGCTTCCCCGGAATACGAAAGGTGCAAAACCGAGGCGGATAAGCTTAAGGGAGACCGGGACGGGTATCAGAATGACCTTACCAAAGTGCAGAAGAGGATGGCGGATATACGCTCCACCCTGGGCCAGCTTCCGCCTTTGGAGGAATACACAGAGGCCCTGAAGAAGAGGAACAGCGCAGCCGAAAAGCGTCTCGGGGCCGCGAAACGGTCTGCTGGGATCGTTGCCGATTTCCATGAGTATCATATGCAGCAGTTGGCTGCGGAAAAGCAGAAAAGCGAGGAGGAGCGGAAGAAAAAGCTGGAGGGCTGCATCGCGGATATCCGGCTCTCAAGAGAAAACGATCGTACCGAACGAAGGGAAAGGCTTGAAAGGATGCGTGCCGAACAGAAAGGCAAACTGCCGAAATCCACGCTGCACGTATATCTGCATACGTTAAAGCGGGAGATCTTTGAGCATGAAGCCTTTGCAAAGGGAAATCCGATGTACTCGGCCTTCCGGAAGAAGGGGGATCCCGAGGTGAAGGAGCTTTTGAAGCAGAACAGAAAGCTCTTAAGCGTGCTTATCCAAAAGCAGATCACCCATGACCAGCCCGGAGGGGTGCAGAAGCTGCAGGAGATCACACGCCTGTCCAGACAGGAGCTTTCGGACTACGCTGCGATCATCCGGAGCCGGTTGTTAAATCTGCAGGCCGTCTATACGAAGGAACACCTCGAGTGGTTTGCAAATACACGCTTTACCGAGCGGCTTCTTGGCAGAATGGTTTCGGGAAAGGAAAAGGATGTGAACCAGCTTCTGCAGGACGCGAATTCTCTGTACATGGATTCGCTGGAGCGGGACCGGGTCATGCGTATCAGAGATTCCGTTATGCTGGAGGGACAATGCTGGGACAATATGCATTTTTTCGTGAACCTTTATGACCAGCAGAAATCCACCCTCCACGACAGCATACGTTCTTCGGCACGTATGAACCGGATGATGGATGCAGACGACTTTGTGGAGTCGGTATGCCGGGCCTGCTCGGTCGAGAAGCCCCTGTCCTATTATGAGTACATGGCGGATTATTTTTCAAAGAATCCCGAAAAGGAAAAGACGTTGGAGCTTTCGAAAAAGAAGGACCTTTACGGGGACTATCTGAAAACCTGGGCGAAGCAGGCCGGGGAGACCATGGCCAAAAGAAAGGAGAAGGAAACCGGAAAAGACCCTGCAGAGGAAGGTGAGAAAGCCTTCCGGGAGGCCGGAGAGCGCTTAAAGCAGATAGACTCGCGTATTGAGGAGCTGAAAAAGGAGCTGGAGGAGAGCAGGAAAGCGCATAAGGAAACCGAGGAGAATGACCCAAAGAAGGAGCTTGGCGAAGCGTCTCTCCATCTGAGAGAAGCGGAGCTGGAATATGAGCAGATCCTGGCCCTGCGGGAAAGGGCTGCTCAAAGAAAGGCCGCTCTGGAAGCTGCTTGGGAAGGAGAGACGGAAAAGGAGGCTCTGCAGCATAAACGGACGCTTCAGAAGGAAACCGCCGAGCTGGAGAGGCTGCAGGCGCGCTCTGAGGAGCTTTTGGCCAAAAAGGAAGAGCGTGTCCGTGATCTCGAGGAGCTGGAAAAGGCCTGGGAGGAGAACAGGAAGAAGGGCCTGCGCCTTACGGAGCGGATCGGGGAGCTGGAAAAGGAGCTTCTTGAGCAGGAAGCGAAGAGAGACGAAGCAGAGGATGCGTTTATCGTAAAGCAGCAGGCGGCAAGGAAGCTGGCGAAGGCGAAGACAGAGAAAGAGAAAAAGCCCGAGGATGTGGTAGAGTTTTTGACGCGTAAGGAAAAGCAGCATGCAGGATCCCTGTCTACCTCCCGCTCCAATATGCTGGAATACGGGGTGTATGCGTACGGATCGCGTTTGATGCAGGGAGAGCTGGGATCAAATATCCATTCGGAAGAGCGTAAGAAGTATAATGAGACGCTGGAGAGGAATGCCCTCTTCTTCTTCCGCTGCTCCAAGCTTACCCGGGATGCCATTGCTGCACTTCCCGAGGCTTTTCTGAAGACTACGGATCAAAAGCTGCTTCTTCAAAACCTGGAGAGCAATATCATGCGCTTTGATTCGCTGGAAAGCTACGAGACAGCTCTGAAGGCAGAGCTGACCCGGCTTCAGGGGGAGGATCGATCGGAAATTCTCCGGCTTTCCGAACGGAAGGACAAACGGCTCATGCTGTTTCGGAGGCCGGAAAACCTGCCCTTCCTTCCGCTGGTTCCCCTGCTTCTGAAGGATGAAAAATGTGTGGATCACATCCTTTCGGACACCGACGAGAACTACCGGGAATTCCTGGCCGAGCTCAAAAAAAGGAGCACTCCCTATATGAATCTTCTCGGAATGACCGGGGTGTACAACGGTCTGATCGACCAGTATCTTCTGGATTACGGAAAGGAAATCCTTGAGGTGATCAACGGGGAAAGGGAGGTGCCGGAGAGGAGAGAACTCCTGAACCGGTTCGCTGCTACCTACAAGGACGTGATCGAGCAGGATGTGACGGATACGACAATAAAGGATATTCTGAAGAAGGGCCTTGAGGAGGTGGAAAAGGACGTCGCAAAGAAGGAGGTCTCGAAGGAACCGGGAATCCCGTCTCTGGACAAGATGACGCTGTATACGATGGTCATGCTGACAGGAGGGACTGAGGCCCTGCGGGATCAGACGCGGCTTGCGAATTATCAGGAGAGGGCGAAGGAAAATGCCGAAACTCTTCGCGCTGCACTTGGACGTTATCTTGAAACGGAGCCCCTCGAGGGAAAGGAAAAGGAATCCTTCCTGGCCGGGGTGGAGATGATGGAGCGAACCTGTCTGATGCAGGATCCGGAGGAGTATTCCCGTACGGTCCTGCCGCGTCTTCGGAAATACCGCAGCTACCAGAGAGAGGACTTCCGGTATGCGAAGGGACTGAAGGAGATCCATCAGGAGATTGACCGCTGTATGAACGATGTCCGTGTAAAGAAGGAGGAGGGACGCAAAAAACTCATGCGGCTCCGCAGCCACAACTTCCTGATGACAAAGAAGCTGGAGGGTCCGGAGCTGTCCGAGGAGGAGGCTGCCGAGGCAGAAAGAAAGAGAAAGGAGCTGAAGCTGAAAAGGGAGCAGAACCGGGAACTTCTGCTTGCCTCAAGAGAGGAGGATCTGGCGAAGAAGGCGAAAAAGATCCGGGAGGTCAACGCAAAGTATGATGCCCTCTTTAAAACACAGAAAAGCGAACCCTACGTTCGTATGACGGAGTATACCGAGGAATCCAGGCTTCTGATGAAGCGGATCGTCGACCTTCATTCGATGCTTCCCTCTCATGGCGGACTCAACACCTTCTACCAGGAGATCATCGCCCGTGCCTCGATCCATGCGGCAGAGAATCCGGAGACCGCGAAGGAGCTGATGACGGAGGACTATTATGTTCTTGTGAATATGCTGAATACCGACGCGGCGGTTACGGAGTTTGCAGCCGAGCTTACGGCAAAGGACCAGCTCCACGGGAATACGGAGGAGGAGATGCTGCGTACCGGTATCTTTGAGCTGCTGGCGGACTTTGCGACCAGCACGGAGATCGTGTACGAAAAGAAGAGGCTCCTCGGCCTGATGCGTATGTTCTTTACCGAGGAAAAGGGCGGGTCGGAGCGGCTGAAAGTGGTGCTTCATGACAAGGGGCTGTTCTATGGCCTCGGAAATACGCTGGGTAACGAGGGAAGCAGCTTCTTATGCCAGCAGAAGAGAAAATACGAGGATCAGACAGACCGGGCAGGCTTTGAACGCTTCCTGAAAAAGCGGAAAAAAAGGTCCGGCGCCGTGAGGCTGTATTTCCAAATGCCGGAGGAGGAAAAGGCGCTGACCGCGCAGATGATCGTATATCAGGGAGTTACCATCCCTGAGGCGCGGACGCTCCCCCAGAGGATCTATACCGAAACAATGGCCCAGATCCGGCACAGCAAAAACGAGGACAGGGATTCCTCGGCGCTGATCGGAATGGTGGAGGGGTATCTCTCCGGCTTCGGCTGTGTTATGCAGCCGGATTTCACGGTCGTTATGGGAGTGCTGAACAGGACCGTCGGACCGGATATGGAGAGCTTTGAGAAGGCCGTGCGGCTTGTGCAGCAGCTCAAGTCTTTGAAGGAGGCCGCGCTCATCCCGACGCCTGCCGAGCTTGGGAAGCTCCTCAGCATCTGAAGCAAAAAACAGGGGACAGCCATACCGGTTATGGCTGTCCCCTTCTTTGCCAGTACCCTGGAGGCTTAAGGGTCTCTTAATACAAGACAGATCAGGCGGATCAGAATGAAATAGACCAGGGCCGTAAACAGAAGCGGGATCATGATCTCGAAGCTCTGGGTGCGAAGCTGATCGAAGGCTTTTGTCATATCCACGACTCCGATGAAGCCGACCACGGAGGTAAACTTTAAGAGCGTGATCAGCTTTTCGCGGTAGTCCCTCCGCAGAAGATGACCGGACTTCTTTCTGAGCTTCCGGAAGAACTCCTTTCCGTCGATCGAAAGCAGATGGTACTCTCTGAGGAGCGACCGGTTATCGATCAGCTCCGCCTCCTGACGAAGCATCCGGCAGACCTCGTCACCGAAGTACAGGGTAAGACTGATAACAGAGGCGAGAAAGCCGCCGAGGAACATCGAATTATACCAGGCGTAATACAGGGAGAACAGGAGGATGACGACGGGCAGACCGTGCAGAATAAAGTCCACGGCCTTGCAGATCCACCGTATGACCGGACCACCCCGCTGGCTCAGCACAAAAAGGAGTACGCCGAAGAGAGAGCCGAGAAGGGAGGAAAGGAAAAAGAGGGCGCAGGTCATCAGGATCCCGGTCAGAAAGGTCTTCCACCGGCCTTCCTCCAAAAACGCGTTTCGAAAATGTCTTGCAAGATCGGTAAAGATACTTCTTCTTCCCGTTTCCGGAGCCTGCGCTCTTTTTACCACGCTGATCCCGCCGGAATAATCCGGGGCACTGAAATGTAAGCTTTCCTGCCTTTTTTCGGTAATTGTGATCATGCCGCAGCCGGCATCGTAGTTCCCCTCGGCAACGCCTTTTAGCATCGAGGAAAAGTCCGTTACCTGGATGGAGAGGCCGTAGCCGTATTCCCGGCAGAACCCGATGGCGAGGTCGATATCGTAGCCTACGGGACGGCCGGCGGACAGGTAGGCAAAGGGGATCATATTGTCCTCAAAGGCCAGGGCCAGCGTTCCGTTTTTGGCCTCGAGCGCGGTTACCTCCTCGCTGGTCTTGTTCTCGGTCGAGCTTCCGAACCACTTCTCATCAAGCAGCGCAAGCTCACCGCTTTCCTTCAGCTTCTTCACATATTCCGACATCTCGTCGGAATGTTTTTTCCCTTCGTCGTTTTTCGGAAAAACAAAGGCATAATCCGAGGGCTCGAGATACCCTTCGGTCAGCGCAAAGCTGTCCTCCTGCCGGAGTACGGAACGGATCAGGGGCTCATCATCGGCCACCCCGTCCACTTCTCCGATACTGAGCGAACGAAAGGCATCCTCGCGGGAGGGAAAGGTCAGAATCTCCGCCTCCGGAAGGGCTTTTTTCGCAGCCTCCTCGAACACATAGCCCTCGGCCACACCGACCTTTACGCCGGCCCGGTTAAAATCGGACCAGGAAGAAAAGTCCTCGGTGCTTTTCTTCCCGCAGCCCGCCAGGAAAAAAACGAGAAGGAATAGACTGAACAGGGAAATGATTTTAATGCGACGCATTCTGACACCTCTCCTCGATCTGATCCGCGACGGCTACACGTTCAAAGGCAAGGGTATAGTAATCGTCGCAATAAGGATCATAGGGTTCCTCGTACATCTTCAGCCAGTAATAGCAGGCATCCACCGGTACGGCGGCATGGCGGATCAGATCCTCCATCTCATGGTACTCCTCCGAGTTCAGCAGGTGGATCACAAAATGAGCCTGCATCTCGGGATCCCCGATGTTGAATTTATAGCCCTCCCCCTGGCCGCCGGGGCCGAACCACTGCTCAGCAAACTGGTACAGCGCTTCTTTTTTGTCATAAGCCGTAAACTGCGCAAAGCCATAGCCGCCGTCCCGGTTTACCCATTGATCGTTCTCGTTATAGTAGCCGTTTGTGGAGTCCACGGTTCTGGATTCCAGGAAGTCCTGCTTGTCGATGGTTTTCCGGTTTACTTCTTCCGTGTAGATGTCGTCGGTGATGTCCCATAAGCGGTTGTTGTAATCCTCCAGATTGGAGGCGGAAAAGGCGGACTCGGCATGGAGATTGCACATGATGCCGAGGACGGCCGGCTTGCTGCCGTCAAAATAATCCATCAGAAGGTTCCAGAGAAGCTGCTCCTCCGTAATTCCGTCCAGACGGGCATATTCCTTCCCGAAGGAAAGCTCGTTTTCCTCCTCACCCTCCTCGTCGTCGCCACCATCCAGAGCGGCCTCGAGGACCTCGTCCAGAGGAGTGTCGGAGAGGATCCTTCTCTTCTTCAGGAAGCTCCCGGGAAGGATGAGCTCCACAAGAAAGAAGACAAGAAAGACCGCTATGCCGGAGAAGATCAGGATCCGGATCAGCTTCTTCTGAAACTTCTTTTTCTGCTTCCCCCTGAGGCGCTTCCGGATGGCCTGACGGCGGATCGCCTCGTCCTCGCGAACCGTCTGAAGCTGTCGGACGAACTGGTCGTGTATTGTATTTTTTCGTCTTCTTTCATTCTGATTCTGTGACATGGTTTCAATTATAATGAAAACAGATCAGAGTTCAACATTGAATCGGAAAAGGATGTGTTGTAAAATGAGTAACGTATCCGAAAACGCGTGTTTCCGAGGGGGCTATGCTTTGCCCACAGAGTGCTGTTCATTTCGTATAATAACACGGAAATAAAAACAGCGCGGCGCAAAGAGCCGAAAAGGAGAGAACTATGAAAAACGAAGAAGATATTGAAATTCTGGTGTTTGAAAAGCCCCAGCAGATCCGAAAAACCCTCCAGGAGGAGGCTGAAGAGGGAGTTCAGAAGCTCCGGAATCAGTATCTGAGCCAGCAGACGGCAAAGAAGAAGGAAAACTCCCGCATCCTCGGTGTAAATGACATGCGCCATGACAAGGCCGCCCTTGGCTCCACAATCTGGTGGAAGCCAAACGAGGAGGAACAGAAAAAGAACCAAAAGATTGAGGATTCGAAAAAGATTACCCAGCGGGCGACTGCCTATACGCTGGAGCTTTATAATACCCTGCAGGAAAAGCATAAGTCGGGAAAGCTTATGTCTAAAACTTCGCTGGGAGATCCGGAACAGCTGGAGTCCGATCTGAAGAACCTCGGCCGGCTGGTATTTACCGCGAAGATGTTTAACGGATCTTATATCCGTAAGCATTTTTCCGAGCTTTATGATTATATCCGGATGTACGATAATCTGAAGAAGCTCCATACGGCGGCGCAGGATGGGTTCCCGCAGGAGCAGGAGGAGCGGTTTCAAATTCTTTCCCGGCCGATGGAGCTTCTGACAAAGCGGGTGAAGCAGTTTGCCGCCGAAAACCGGCTTTCTCTGGAACAAACCGGCATGGGAGAGGTAAACGTTCTTGATGACCGCGCTGAGCTCTTAGAGGAGGATCGGATTACCGCGAAGGATATGCGGGAATGGATGAGACTGACGTCGGAGGGCAAGGAAAAAAGAAAGGCCGAACGAAAGCTGGAGGCTCTGAGCATGCCCTGGGTTAAGGAAGCCGGGAAAAAGGACAGCAGGAGGAATCTGACCATTGAGGAAATGCGCGGGAAGCTTGAGGAAGCCGAAAAAAAGCTGAGTGACAAGCAGCTGGAAAAGCTGATCAGGGAGTATATCCGAAATGAAGAGCACCGGAAGAAAAATCAGACGCTTCTGGAGAAGACGCTCGGCTTGATCCCGTATTCGATGAAGGAAGAAGAGGAATACATGGATTTTCTGGCGGAATACGGACCTGAGGCCAGAAGGGGCTACAAGCAGCCGAGGATTCGAAGATGGCGGGAGTCCGTAAACTATTTTGCCTGCTCGAGCGGAGAGCGGATCCAGCGTCTCCCTGAGCTTACGACCAAAATCCAGATCCTTTCCGCAATGCTTATTTCAGAGGATGAGCTGAATATGGATGAGGAGGAGAGCGCGCGTATCCGCAGATCGGTGCTGGAGCTGGAGGCGCTTCGCAGACTGACCATTGCGGAGATCAATTATCATACAAAGGGAGGCTCCGACGAGAGGAAGCTTCTGGAATGTGCGGAGGAGGTGCGGCGGATCCGGAAAAGAAAGGCGAAGTCGAGCAGAGCCTCTCTTGTTCCGGAGGAAACTCTGGACGCGAAATACCATAGAATGACAAAGCTTGAGGCGACGAACAACTCTTCGGACGATGCCTCCTATGAAGCCAGAGTAAAGCTGTTAAATCTCGGTGAGGCGCTGCGCTCGGAGGCGGAAAAGCTTCAGGGAGAGGGGTATGCGGCTCTGAAGACGGAGATGACGCAGATCTCGGACGCCCTGGTTTCGTGGTTTGACGGGAACCAGTATGTCGTTGGCCATGAGGTCGAGGAAAACCGTTTTAAGAATCTGATTACTCTGATCAATAATCATGGAGAAGGGGCGCAGGATCCGGCGCTGGAGAGCCTGAACAGACAGCTTGCGGCCCTAAAGACCGCGGTCCTTAAGCTGGCCAACGGCGGATTGGATACGGACCAGAAATACATTCCCGGCCATGAGGGCGATGAAAACTACAGGGTAATTGAGAAAAGCTTCGTAAACGAACGTCCGGTGGATGAAGGGAATTTTGAAAAATCCGTCAGCTTTCTGGACGGTGCGATGCATAATTTTGTGATGCGGACCTGGGAGGATCGGAGCCGGGATCCGTTATTTGCCCACGAGCCTACGGTCAACGACTTGAGGCAGGGAAAGATCAGCAACTGCTGGATGGTGGCGGCGACCACGAGCCTGATCGAAATGGATCCGTCCATTATCAAAAACTGCATGAAGGACAACGGGGACGGAACCGTTACGGTGCGGCTTTATGATCGGAAGTTCATAAACGGAGAGTTCTGTGCCTGGCCGGTGTATGTGACGGTGAAAAAGGAAACGCCGCGGCTGATTACCGGAGGAACGATCCTGACCGACGGCCCCTTATGGATGTCTGTTCTGGAGCGGGCGGCGGCGCATCTCGGCAGACTGACCGAGCGTGGTCATGCCAAGGGCTTCCGGTCCTTATGGCATGGAAAACCGACGGATTGGATATTTGCCCTGACCGGAAAAAGCGGGGAAGCTGTAGGCAGCCTCAATGGCATGAATCTTGGCATTATGATGGGCGGGGAGGAGATGACCGAGGGCGGTGTGGAAAAGACCTCGGTACAGGAAAAGGTGTATAATGATATCCTGACCGCCAAAAGCCGGGGTGTGGTCTACAGCTACGGTACGAAGCGAGGTGCCACCGGCGGAATGAATTCCGGTCATGCCTATACGGTTCTGGGGGCGGAGGAGATTGACGGAAAGAAGTACATTATCCTTCGAAATCCTTATGCGAATATGACTCTGGCCTATGACAAGGACGGGAAGGAGAGCATGGAAGGAACATATCTGAGCTCTGAGATGAACGAAGGCTGCGGGCAGTTTAAGATCCTTGTGAAGGACTTTCTTGCCAATATGTCGGGACTGTTCCGAACCGACCTGAAGGCGGATATAAAATACAATCCGGCCCGGCCGGACGAAAACTCGGTGATCCATCGCCCGGCGCAGAACGGAAACTGATCCTGTCACAGATGAATGGAGGAGAAGAGCATGAGAACGGAAAAGATAGATGCAAACAGGCTTCAGTCCTATTACAACTGCATCCCGGAGCCCTATATCCAGCCGGTTCTGGAGAACAAGCTCCGGGCAGCGGGCGGGTTGTTTACGGATATGCAGAAGGGGGCGGTTGTCTGGCAGGAAACAGAGGAGGGAAAGGGTGTCTTAAAAAGCCTTTATGTCCAGCCGGAAGCCAGACGCCTCGGGGTCGGAAGCATGCTTTTAAAGCCCCTGAAGGGCAGGGTCTTTACCTTCTCCTATGAAGCAACCAGGGACAGGGCCGGTCTGGAGCCCTTCTTTGACAACAACAATATCTTCTATGAACGCTATGACTATCCGATCGGCAGGATTACGCTGAACGATGCGATGAAGGCGCTGCACGAAAAAAAGGTGGATAAGGCGGCGCCGGCAGGGATGTATTATGATGAGCTTCTGAAGGACGAAAAAACCGTGGCGAGAAAATGGCTGGATGAGCTGTGCGAGGAGAGCCTTACGGACTATACGTCCTTAAATCCCTCCAGCGTATTTGTGGTGGAGGGGGACAAGGTGCATAACGCGCTTCTTCTCAGCAGGGTCGAAAGGGGAAACCTTGGGGTGGACTATGTTTTCTCGGTCCGCGGGGAGGAGACGAAGGTGGCCGGTATGATGAAGATGGCCATGACGCTTCTGACCCGGCAGTTCCGGGGGGACGCGGAGCTTACGATGATGATGACGACAGAACGCGGAAGCGCCATGTATACCAAGCTCTTCGGAGAACCGACCGGATCGGTTCCCATCATCAGCGGAACCCTCGATGGTGACGAAGTCTGGGAAGAAGAGTGGGATTAGAAAAGGAGAACGAGAGATGAGAGGCAAAAGGTGTATTCCCTGGTTTGTTTTGACATTCGCTCTGGCGTTTGGCGCAGGCTGTGGGAAGACGGAGGATAAGGCGGCGCCGGAAGTAACGGAAGGCGCGCAGGAAACCAAAACAGAAACCGAGACCGCAGCAGAAGAAGCGGATGTGCTGGACCAATATACAGGGAGCTGGAAGTATGAGGATAACTCTTACTACCTGACCCTGAATGACGATGACAGTTGGACGCTTCTGGACTCTACGGGGAATATCCTGGGACTCGGTACCGCGAAGATGAACGGGGAGCTTCTCTCCTTATACAGCAAATACAACCCGGATGACTACAGTGTTTTTGACCCGCAGGGGGACAAGCTGAAGGACTACGAGGGCCATCTCCTTGGACGTGTCGATTCCGCTCCGCAGGCGCTCGGCTACCCGCTGCAGGAGTACTACGGAACCTGGGCGAGCGACGTAAAGGGAGGGAAAAACTATATGTTCCGGATCCCGGAAAACAGGAACCGGATTTATGTGACCTCTACGGACGAAAACAATTCGGTCCTTTATTCCTTTGTGAAAAGCTACACCTACGAGAACGGGAAGGTGATCGTCAAAGGGGAAAACGGCCACCAGCTCGAGCTTCTGCTCTATGAGGACGGGACGATGCATATGGCGGACGCATCCGATATCGTTATCAAAAGAGTGAGCTCCACGCCCACCTACGATATGCCCACGCCCTTTGATGAACCGACCTCCAGCTTTGCGCCGCAGAACCGAAGCGATGTGACATTCCACTGCCCCCAGACTCTGGGGATGGTCGACTCCATGACCGATGAGAGCAATCTCTGGCTCGGACCGACCGTGACCCGGGCCTCCCACCAGGACGATGACAGACACTGTCTGATCGGTCTGGGCGCCACCGACTGGAGCAAAAAAGAAGAAAAGTATATGCAGCAGGGAGAGTATGTTGCCCGCGCTTATATTCAGATGTTTACCAATAAGCTGGCTCAGGCCTTCTTCGGGGATGATCTTGTGGAGGCTCATGCCTACGACTTTATCAACGGCGGAAACTATTACCAGATGACGCTGCTCTGCACCTTAAAGCAGGGATATATGTTTTCTGACGGCTACGAGGTCTGCGCTGCGCTGACGGCCCGCTATGTGGACCATTGCTCGATTACCTGCGCGGCGATCGTTCCGCTCCAGAACCTGGATTCCTATATTGCGATCTCGGACAGCCTGATGGATACCATCGAATACAGGGACAACGGCTGGACGACCGCCGGAACGGAGGTCCCGGATTCAGCGGCCGCGCTTGCCGCCTATCAGGAGATCCTGAATACCGCCGGGACGCCTTCGCAGACGCAGAACCAAAACCAGAATCAGGGGAAGCCCGTGGCGGCTCCGACTCCGGTTTCCCAGACGCAGACCTCCACCACCACGGTCTATTCGCCGATCTATCTGATCAATAACGCCGGCGCCAGCTCGAGAACGGGCTACGAGGGAGTGCTCGATCCCTTCTTCTGGACGGATTCGGACGGCTTCATCTGGTACTGGAACGGGTATGACAACGTTCTTTACAGCTATGAGGGAGACTTCTATACCGAGGACGGAATCCTTTACGAGGTCAACGATGCGGGCTGGGATGAGGATCTGTCCTACGACTATTACTACGATTATTACGACGACTGGTCCGATCCCGGTGACTATGCGGATTGGTCCGATCCGGGGGATTACGAGGACTGGTCCGATCCGGGAGATTACGAGGACTGGTCTGATCCGGGAGATTACGAGGACTGGTCTGATCCGGGGGATTACGAGGATTGGTCCGATCCCGGGGATTACTATGAAGATGACGATTATAACTATGATTATGAGGAGGACTACGGCTACGAGGAGGACTACGGCGGGTATGACGACTACGGGGATGACTGGTAAGAGAAATCGGAACCGGTGATTCCTGCGATTTACAATGAGAGGAACCTGCTTCCTGATACAGGAGAGGCAGGTTCCTTTTTTATTCCTACAGAATTTTCCTGCCGTTCCTGTTCGCACCGCCCCAATCGATGCAGAGCGGGTGATGCTTTTATGCATCGCTTATGGTATAATCGCCTATAAGAGTGCGATCCGGCACAGTCTGTGCGCTGATTCGTAAACAATAAGGGAAACGTTTTTGAGGGAGAAGAATGGCGGTAAGGAAAGGATTTGAAGAACCGAGGGCTCTGTCTGTAGAGGAGGCGATCGGAACGGATGATGAAGCGCTTCGGGAAAAAATGGCAGAACGCCTGCTTCAGGATGAAGAAGCTGTAAAGAGTGAGATCGAAGCTGAAAAAAAAGAGCTTAAAAGGTTCGAGGCCGAGCTGGAACAGAACGTGATCAAATATGAAAGAGACGACAGCGACCGGGAACCCGTGGAACGCGCCTATGAAAAGAAGCTCGGGATCCTGCACAGGATGGCAGGACAATTTCATCCCCTCTCCGATGAGGGGAAAAAGGCACTCCAGGATGCAGTGGCCTGCCGGAAGGAATTTGAAGGCCTGATCGGTCCCCTGCTCACGACGATCACGAAAAACAATCTGAACCTGTTTCAGAGTGTGCTGCCGCAGGACCTCGGTGAAGATGTGGCCTGCGGTAGGCGGAGCGCTTTCGGCGCGATTCGTACCGATAACGGCAGGACCTACGGAGTGGGCGCCATTGTCTATTTTACGGATCGCATTCCCACCTATGAAGGAGGGGTGCTTCGCATCGAATGGCTGTATGTCCATGAAAAGTTCCGCAAAAGAGGGGTCGCGCGCTTCCTGCTCGGAGAGCTTCTGCATCAGATGATCCGTTCCAGCCTGCCTGCGGTTTCCTGCGAGTTTCCCGCAAAGGGAGAATACAATCAGGTGCTTGCTTATATCCTCAGCGGCTGGAGCTTTGAATTCGGTACCTGGATCAGCCCGGAGGCTCTGATCCGGATC
>JAFSXC010000075.1 GCA_017450105.1 Lachnospiraceae bacterium
AAGACCATTCCTTACTTCAACTTCGAAGTTCCCACCGAGCTGCCCGGCGTAGATACCGGCATTCTCGACCCCAGAGATACCTATGCCGATCCCAAGGAATGGGACGACAAGGCAAAGGATCTGGCAGAGCGCTTCATCAAGAACTTCAAGAAATACGAAGGAAACGATGCAGGCAAGGCCCTCGTTGCCGCAGGTCCCCAGCTCTAAAATGAAACAGCACATTTCGAACAGCCGCAGAGGTTTTCTGCGGCTGTTCTGTTCCTGTTTTCGTTTTGTTTTTTCTTGTATGCAGAAGGAGATTATGATAAAATAAACCAGATTTTGATTTATTTTTCAGGGAGACGTAAGACGAATGAAAAAAATCCTTGTTGTGGATGATGAACAGATCATGCTGACCCTTTCGAAAAAGATCCTCGGTCCTTATTATGACGTGGTGACGGTTACCTCCGGAAAGGAAGCGCTGGATATTTACGAGAAGGAGAAGCCGGATCTGGTGCTTCTGGATGTTTATATGCCTGAGATGTCCGGGTATGAGACCCTGTATTCCTTACGCGAGCGCTACGGGAAAAACGTGAAGGCCATGTTCGTAACGGCGGATGACCGGGTAGAGGGCGAGAGCGAGGGCTTTGAAAGCGGAGCTATTGACTATGTGCGCAAGCCCTTCCGTTCGGATGTGCTGCTGCGGAGAGTCGAGATCGTTCTGCAGAACCAGGAGGAGCTCCAGGATATCAGAAACGTATCCGGAACCGACCCCATGACGGGCTTTTTGAACGCCTCCTCTACGGAGGAAGAGATCGATGACGCCTGCTGCCACGGGGAGCGGGGGATGTTTCTGGTCCTGAACATCGATAATATGAAACAGCTCAACGACACCTACGACCACAAAATGGGAGACCAGATCCTGCTCCGGTTTTCCTTCCTGCTTCGCCAGATTACCCGGTCCTCGGATATCGCCGGACGGATCGCGGGTGACGAATTTGCCGTATTCTTCCGTACCATTCCTTCGGCAGAGCTGATCGGCAAGAGATGCAAGTTCTTAAACGAGGGGCTGATCTCCGGGCTTATGGAGATGATGGGAGAGGACTGTGACGTTCCTGTCGGTGTTTCCATCGGCGGCGCCGCGGCTCCGGAAGAGGGCCAGGATTACAATACGCTCCTGATAAAGGCCAGAAGCGCCCTTCGGAACGTCAAACGCCACGGCAAGCATAATTTCGGCTTCTACGGTGCACCGGAGACGCGGGCGGAGGACGTGGAGGACGCGGATCCCGATACGCTCCAGCATGTGCTTTTCCTTTTCGGAGAGAAGAACCGGGTTTCGGGTGCCTATATTGTGACCAAGGAGACCTTTAAGCCCATTTTTCAGATCTTACGCCGGGTAGCGGATCAATACGGGCGCAATACCCAGCTTCTGATGCTTACGCTGGAGAAGGAGGATGCCTCCGAGGAGCTGTGCGACCATTTCGAGCATTTCCTGGCGACCCACCTCAGACGGTCGGATCTGGTGCTGCGTTACCAGGAAAAAACCTTCCTGATTATGCTCCCGGATACGGCAGTGGCCGGCGGAAAGTTCATGCTCCGCCGGATCGAAAACAGTTGGACCCAGGAGCCTGGGAACGAGGGCCTGACCTTCTCCGTGGATTCCATGGATATCCGGGCCGGGTTCTAAGGAAACGCTGATTTAATCAGCGTTTCCTTAGAAGCCTTCGGCGGGATGTACCCGCAGGGCAGAACCGCAGAAAATCGCAGAGGAAGGCCGCAGTCTACGTTCCACTCCGGTCGGCTGCAAGAGAAGCTCCACCGGAGCTTCGCAGCCGGCCGCGATTTTCGCGCGGGAAACGCTTTAATCAGTGTTTCCTTAAATGCTCCGCAGGATGCGCACGGATTTTCAGCGGAAACTGGCACTTCGTGCCGAAAATCCGGCGCGGGAAACGCATAACTTCGGCTTATCGGACGCTTTTCGTTCGTGAAGCAAGCAACAGACATACGAAAAACCCGGGCAGAGAACGATCTCCCTGTCCGGGTTTTCCTTTACTTCGTCTTTACGGTTGTTTCAGCGGACCAGGCACTGGTGTAGGTCGTTCCGTTGATTTCTTTGACCAGGCGCACCATGAGCGTATATTTCTTTTTGCGCTTCAGCTTCTTCAGAAGAACGGCCGTGTCCGAGCTCGTTACGGTTTTCCACGCACCGTTTCCCTTGCGGTACTGAATTTCGTAAGAGGCTCCTTCGATCGTGGTCGGCGCCAGGGTCACCTTGATCTTTTTCTTTTTGGCCGTCACTTCGACAAAGTCGACGCCGGCCTTCTGAATTTCCTCGATAGCAGCGGTTTCGGGGTCGGTTTCCTCTTCCTGACCTTCCGTGGATTCCTCCTGACCTTCGGTAGACTCTTCCTGGCCCTCTGTGGACTCCTCCTGGCCCTCCGTAGACTCTTCCTGTCCTTCGGTGGACTCTTCCTGGCCTTCCGTGGATTCTTCCGGATCTTCGGTGGACTCCTCCGGAGCTTCCGTTTTGTCAAGCGAAAGGGTGTAGGAGCTGCCGCTTACCAGCTTCGGAGATGCATAGAAAAGCATGGCTGCTGCATAGGGAAGTTCGAGGGAATACAGGGTCGTGCTGCCGTCGGAAATGGCGGCCACCTGCCCGGCGCTGAAGGACCCGCCCTGCTGTCCCGGAGGCGTCATCCCGCCATCCGGAGGGGTCATCCCGCCATCCGGAGGTGTCGTCCCGCTGTCCGGAGGAGTCATCCCGCCGTCCGGAGGAGTCATCCCGCCGTCCGGAGGAGTCATCCCGCCGTCCGGAGGCGTCATCCCACCGTCCGGAGGCGTCATTCCATCGGAAGGAGCTGTGCCGTCGTCCTCCGGCCGGGTTGTTCCGTCCCCTCCCGGAGGGGTATTTCCGCCGGGCTGTCCGCCTCCGGGATTCGTTCCATTACTGCTTCCAGCAAGGACCGCGGTCTGGCTTCCTTCACCGGTATAGACCAGGTATACGCCGTCTCCGCCGGAGGGATAGGTTTCATTTCCCATACCCTGGCCGCCGGTCAGAAGGACCGTCGCCGCTTTATTCAGCGTAAATCCGTCATCCGTATCGATCGGAGAGTTGTCGCCGGCGCTTTGACCATAAACAAAATGCTCCCCGCCCTCAATATCCAGCGCGCCGTTGCAGTCAATCCCGTCGCCGCTGCATTTGTAGCCGATGGTTTTCCCGTTCAGAACTACCGACTTTTCATTTACACTGTCTATTTTTACCGTCACCGAGCCGCTGTTGAGCACACAGGAATTGCCCTCGTTCCTGACCGAATATTTCAGATAATTTTCATCCTCGTTTTCGGCGCTGTCGTAGGTATAGGTCAGGGACTTGGAGGCGGCATTGATCCCGTCATCCTTGGAATTTATGATCACGGACGGCGCGTCGACCCCCTCCTTTGTGCCGACAAGAATATCCTTTCCTTCCAGCCCCTCATAAGAGGTTTCGATTTCGATCGCCGCGTCGCCGGTAATGGAAAGCGTTCCGGCTGCGGAAATGCCGTCATCCGACGAGGCCAGCTTCAGCTCGCCGCCGGAAATGAAAATATCGTTATTCGAAGAGATCGCATCATCCGGGCTTCCGATAATGTATACGCCGGTGGAGGTGGCCGTATAGCCGGAGCCGGATACGCTGTTTGCCTTAAGGCCCACGTTTGTGGTATCGATGGTCAGCGTACCGCCCGTAATTGTAAGCGTTCCGGAGGCCTCCGTCGTTTCGCTTTCGGTTCCGTCCAGGTATTCCTCGGTCCTTCCCTTGGTACCGACCTTCAGTCCTTTATGACTGCCGGTATCCACATTGATCCGTTCGTATTTGGTCTCTCCGTTGTTCTGCTCCCAGATCGTGTTCTTCCCTTCGACAGAGGAGGTCCCGGAGGTATAATACTGCGTCGAAGCGTTCTCATAAGCCGTAGTTATACTCGTGTCTCCGCCGGTAATGGTCACGTTCTCCGCCTGGATCCCGTCTCCGCCGATTGCTTCCATCGTAAGAGTCCCGCTCTGGATCACAACGGTTCCTTTTTTGAACTGAATTCCGTCTCCGTCATTGCCGGAGATGGAAAGAGAGCCGGTGCCGTTGATCGTCAGTGTATTTTCGCTTTTCTTCATCCCGATGGCGTCGGACAATTCCCCGTTTTCGGGGTTCCCGAGCATAACGGAGTTCCCGGAAAGTGCGATCGTAAGATCACAGCCCTTGTTCCCGTAGATCGCCGCGTCATTCTTCCCGGTGGTCAAAGCACTGTTATCCAGCGTCGCGTCCTTAAGCTCCAGCGTCACCGTCTTTCCTTCCGCGACCTCCACGAGCACACCTTTGCCTTCTCCCGAAAGCCGGTATACGCCATCCTCTCCGATCGTAAAGAGCGTATAGCCGTCTGCCTCCTCAACGGTAACGCCGGTATATTCGTCCTTGATCGAGGAAAGGTCGATCGACGCGGTAACGGTTTCCTCCGCCGCAGCCGCTGTCGGACCTGCATAGGCTCCGGCGGCCGCGACAACGGCTGCCAGAGCCGCTGCCATTGTTCTTTGCCGTAATTTTCTTATATACATAGTTTGTTCCCTCCTGGTTGTTTTTTCTGGTTCTGAAAGCTTTCTGCTATCTTTTTCACAGGAGGGAACTGATAAATCGGGGGCTTATTCTGTTTTTTTTACATTACCTTTGAAAATCAGCGTTTCTCAAAGACATTGAGTTCTTCCTTTTCATCGGCCTGCGGCAGCTCTTCATTTTGCGAAGGCTCATAAGGCTTTGGCGGGGGACCGGGCCTTTGTCCGTTTTCCGGCGGGGCAGGTCCGTCCCCGGGAGCCGGTCCTTCTCCCGGCTTTGGCGGCGGCGCGGAAGGGTCAAAGGTGGTCATATCGGCGGGCCTGTGTCTGTGCATGTACCGTCCGGTGCTGATCCCTTCGAGGCGGGCGGCCCTGCGGTCATCGGGTGTGGCATGGCCGTAGCGAAGCCTCCCGCGTTCCTTTTTTGACGCCACCTCCTCCGCCTCCTGCGAAAGACGCTCGTACCGGTCATCCGTATCGGTAACGATGGAGATCAGGATGTCCTGATCGGAGGACAGATAGCCTTTTTCCTCCAGCATTTCCTCCGCCTCCGAGAGCGCCTCAGAGAAGGACAGACGGCGGGGTCCGTGCTTCATCAGCCGGTCCGCCATGATCTTTCCGTCCTGATCCAGACCCTCTGTCGCGATCAGCTCATTATTCGCGTTCAAGACAAGCTCCACGGACATATCCGCGTCCAGCGTCACATAGGTACAGGCCTGGACGGACATCGCGGACCAGGCACCCGTAAGAAGAAAGACGGTCAGAACCGCCGCAACCACGGTCTGCAGGAGCTTACGCGCCGGAACAGAGGTCTTTTTCTTCTCCCTGCGGGCCTTCCCGTTTACAACAGAAAAGCCCTTCCCGGCCTCCGGCGGAACCTCGATCTCGTCCCCTCGGTTCGCGCTGCATTTGATCTTTTTCATGGTCCCGTCCTCCAGAAGCACCATGGCTTCGCCGTCCCGGACCTTCAATACAACCGCTTTCATTTCTACAGCTCCTTTACATAGCTTAAATATTCCTGCAGGATCGGGTAGTCTCCGCATAAGATCTCGGCAGAGGCAATGATGAATTTCCTGTGCCGCTCCGGGATCTTCTTATGGATCCCTGTGCCGGAGAGAAGGTCCTTTACCGGCAGGCTTTTTGATTCCCTCATTTTCTTATAGAGTTCCTTATTACGCCAGAGCCTGGCGATCAGAACGCCGCAGGCATCCCTGGTTTTTCCCGCCTTCGGGGACACGTTTTCCAGATCAAAAAAGTCGATGGGGTACCAGGCAAGCGTCTCCTCCAGCGCATCGATCTCGTCGGAAAGCGACTGGCGCCGTTCCTCCCCGGAAAGCGCGGCGATCCGGCCATGTACCTCCTTCTCAAACGAGGTCGGTTCCTCCTCCCTCGTCAGATCGCCCTCCAGCACAGCCGGGTCCGTCGTCAGCTCCCTTCGATAGCGCGTTTCGGACCGCAGATAGTTCAACAGCCGCCGTTTGATCACAAGCTGAGCAAAGCTCTGGAAGGAAGAGCCCTTGTCCTCGGCCCATGCATCAATCGCCTCGTTAAAGGCAAGAAGAGCGACGGACCACTCCTCATCGCTGTCCGTAATATACCGGTTCAGGGCATAATACGCGCTTTGTAATATGAATTTTTTATTCTGGAGCAAAAATCGGTCCCGCGCTTCGGGATCTGTTTTCGCAAGCGAAAGCTCAGCAGCTTCTGATTCTGACATAAGGAACTCCGGTAGAATAGATATGTTTTCCTTATTTTTTCACAGAAGCCGCAGGCTGTCAATCTTACTCTCTGTCATTCTATTCCCGGATAATTGCGAAAAAAACGGGGGGTAAGTATGTGCTGATTTTCCTTGCGCGGGAAATATGAAATTGTTATAATAAATACAGGTCTGGGGTGTGCGACCATCCTGCTTTTTTGAACCTACAGTTACTTTAAACGGGAATCCTATATTCGCAAATGGATGTCAGGCCTCAGTAATTCGTCTGAGTATCCCTCATTCGGCGGTGGAAGGCAGAAGTTTGCATGCGGTAACCCACCTGGCTTTTGGCTAGGAGTCAAAATAGCCGGAACAGGCATTTCGGGCCTCATAAGAAAACCTAAGGCGTCTTTTTTAAGACGCCTGTTATTTTGCACCGGTATATCTGATTTTGGCTTCGGAGAAGAATATTCTCCGGTATCTGACTGAGGAAAAATGAACAAATCGGATTTTTATTATGAGCTGCCGGAGGAGCTGATTGCGCAGGACCCGCTTGCGGACCGCTCCGGCTCCCGGCTCATGGTTTTGAACAAGGAAACAGGAGCGCTTGCGCACAGATCCTTCCCGGATTTGAAGGAATATTTACGTCCCGGGGATTGTCTTGTGATCAACGATACAAAGGTTCTGCCTGCCAGGCTTCTCGGCGTAAAAAAGGATACCCGGGCCTCGGTGGAGGTTTTGCTTCTGAAGCGGCTGGAAAAGGACGTCTGGGAAACGCTGGTGCGGCCCGGAAAGAAATGCCGGGAGGGGGCGGTTCTTTCCTTCGGGGAAGGAGAGCTGGAAGCGGTTGTGGAAGGGCTGGAGGCGGACGGAAACCGGCGTATCCGCTTTTCCTATGAAGGTATATTCGAGGAGGTCCTGGACCGCCTCGGCCAGATGCCTCTGCCTCCCTACATTACCCACCCGTTGACGGACAAAAACCGCTACCAGACCGTATATGCGCGGGAGGAGGGCAGTGCCGCAGCGCCGACGGCGGGCCTTCATTTTACAAAGGAGCTGCTACGGGAGCTCGAAGATCAGGGCATCGTGATCGCGCCGCTGACGCTTCATGTGGGGCTTGGGACCTTCCGCCCAGTGAAGACAGAGAACATCCTGGACCATCATATGCACGCCGAGTTCTATTCGATCCCGGCAGAAACCGCCGAAAAGATCAATAAGGCAAAGGCGGACGGAAGCCGCGTTGTCGCGGTCGGGACCACCAGCACAAGAACGCTGGAGACCGTGGCGGGAGAGGACGGGACTGTGCTCCCGGGCTCCGGCTGGACCGATATCTTTATCTACCCCGGCTACCGGTTTCGCGTGATCGATGCGCTGCTTACGAATTTCCACCTCCCGGAGTCCACTCTGATCATGCTGGTCAGCGCTCTGGCGGGGAGAGAGAACGTTTTGCATGCCTACCAGGAGGCTGTGAAGGAAAAATACCGGTTTTTCAGCTTCGGGGATGCGATGCTGATCATATGAAAGGAGAAGAAATGGAAGAGAAGAGACATCATAAACGTCTGGAGCTGTCGGTGCAGATCCAGCTTGAGCGGATCGAGGAAGCGGGAGTTACCACCGTGAAATTTTTCGATGTGGAGGTTACGGATATCTCGCGGACCGGGCTGGGCTTTACTTCCACGCAGGAGCTGGAGATCGGTACCTATTACGATACCAAGGTCATGATCTGGACAAAGGAGACCATCGACTCGGTGATCGAGATCGTACGCCGCGAGGACCTCGGGAACGGGAAATTCAAATACGGCTGCGTCTTTATCGGTCTGCAGGATACGGATGCTCTGAAGATCGATATTTACCAGATTTTTAACGAATTATAATGCATAGAGCACGGCAGCAGGACAGGGACGGTTCCCTGTCCTTTTTTCACGCTTTGCGGGGCCGCGAGTTTTTTGGCTCCGGCCGTTGTGGATAATGGTACAGGCATAAAGAGGGGCTGGACAGTTTCTGGGGTGGGAGCCATAACACAATTTGTTAAAAAAGACCATAATTTCAGAAAAAATGGTGGATTTTTTATGAGTTTTTTGGTATAGTAAATTTGGAATATGCCAATTTGCATTCGACGAAGGATGTCAGAAAGAAGGGAATCTATGGCAGGAATTCAGAATATGATGAATATGCAGGCTCAGACGCCGGCCGTAAGCGCTCCAGGGAGGGAGATCAATGTCCGGCCGAAGGAAGCAGATAACGCACAGAACGTAAAAGAAAACGTTCCCCGCCCCGAGGAAGTGGCCAAGAAGGAGACGGAGAAGGCGAAGTCTTCGGAAAAGGCCTATGAAAATGTGGTCTCGGTTTCCGAGGACGGAGATACGGTCCAGGTCAGTCCCGAAGGGGAAGAAGAATTAAACGGCCGCGTGACGATAGCGAGGTCGGCTGTGAATGAGACGAAGCCGGAGGAGAACTTTGCGGTGGATTCCGAAGAGGCTGCGGAAGGCGGCCGGGTAAATGCGGCAGCGCCCGCTGCCGGTCCGGACCGGTCCAAAGCGGCGGAGATGGCTGAGGAAGCAAGAAAAGCGGCGGAGGAAAAGAAGGCGCAGGAGGCCGAGGCCGCGAAGGAGACCGAAAAGCCGACGCCCGAGGAACAGGTAAATAAGACCCAGGAGGCGATCAAGGCTGCCGTAGAAGCAATGCAGGAGAAGCCCTCCATTACCGAAAAAGCGATGGAGCAGGCCGCCGGAGAGGAAGAGGAGAACGGTTCTCCCGCCGAAGAGGCTCCCCAGAGCTTCGCCGGGATGTCAAGCCAGCAGCTTGAACAGCTCTACCTTAAGGGTGTGATCTCCCGCTATGATTACGAGAGCGAGGTGGAGTCCCGTGAGGCTGTACGGGAGGAGCTGAACGAGGAAGCGACGGCTGTAAACCGCCAGATGAATGCCGCAGAGGCCGGAATGGCCAGGGCGGAGGCGGAGCTTCGCGGAATCGAGAATGCGTTCGGCGAAAGCGCCGAGGATCCGAGAGCCGCCGAAAGCCGGCTGGAGGCCATGGAAGCGTTAAATACCGCGACGCAGCAAAATCAATAAACCGGGATAAAAAAAGGGACTGCCGTTCGGCAGTCCTTTTTTGTGTCAAGACGTAATCAGGAAATCGGGCAGCAGAGCCAAAAATCCTATAATCCTGCAAGATCCGCAAAGAAGGAGGGATAGGAGACGGAAACGGCTTCGGCGCCTTTGATCTTTACGCCCTCTTTGGAGGCGAGGCCGGCGACGGCAAAGGCCATCGCTATCCGGTGGTCTCCGAAAGCTTCGATCTCGCCGCCCCGGATCCGGCCGCCCCGGATCACCATTCCGTCCGCCAGAGGCTCTGCTTCGATCCCCACCGCCTGCAGGTTCTGTACGACCGTAGCGATCCGGTCCGTTTCCTTTACCTTCAGCTCCGCCGCGTCCCGGATCTCGGTCTCTCCCTCGGCACACGCCGCCATAACCGCGATGACCGGAAGCTCGTCGATCAGCGTCGGGATCAGGTCCCCCGCGATCCTTGTCCCGTGAAGGGGAGCGGTCCGTACCAGAAGATCCGCCACCGGTTCGCCGGAGGCCTCCCGGCGGTTTTGATATTCTATCTCCGCGCCCATAGCGGCCGCGACCTTCAGGATACCGTCCCGGGTGGGATTGATCCCGACATTTTTGATCCGTACCTCGCTTCCCGGCACAAGGAGGGCTGCCGCGATAAAATAGGCGGCGGAGCTGATATCTCCGGGAACAACAACGTTTTGCGCGATCAGCCGCGGCCGGGGCTGTACCGTCACGCTTAAGCCATCCACCTTAAGAACAGCGCCGCAGGCCGAAAGCATCCGCTCCGTATGATCCCGGGAGAGCGCGGGCTCGGTAACCGTAGTCTCCCCATCGGCATAGAGCCCCGCCAGGAGAATACAGGACTTCACCTGGGCGGAGGCAACGGGAGAGGCATAGGAAATGCCGTGAAGCCGGCTTCCGGTTATGGAAAGAGGCGCACATTCCGTTCCGTCGTGTCCAAAAATCTCAGCCCCCATCGCTGAAAGAGGCGTTATGATCCGCTTCATCGGGCGTTTCCGGATCGATGCGTCTCCATCCAAAACCGCTTGAAAGCTCTGACCGGAGAGGATCCCGGAAAGAAGCCGCATCGTGGTACCGGAGTTTCCGACGTTCAGGACCGAAGTCGGCGCTCTTAAGCCGTCCAGCCCTTTTCCCTTTACAGTTACCGTTGTCCCCTCATGTTCAATTTCGATCCCCAGCTTTCGGAAGCTGTCGATCGTAGACAGGCAGTCCGCTCCGGGTAAAAAGCCAGTTACATGCGTCTTTCCTTCCGCGATGGCCCCGAGCATGACCGCACGGTGGGAGATGGACTTGTCTCCGGGAACCGTGAGCTCTCCCTGCATGGAGGAGGCAGGTTTTATTTCCATGTGCATGATCTGATATTTCCTTTCTTTACCGTTCGTAGACCGTATAGCTGTAGCTCCGCAATACCTCGGCCGCCTTCTTCAGCGAAGCGTCGTCATAGAATTCGATGTGCAGAACGCCCTGCTCGAATTCCCGGTTGTGCAGGATCCCGATATTTCGGATATTGATATGAGAGATGGCCAGGATCGTGGTCAGATGCGCGATCTGCCCCTCCTTGTCATCCAGGTCCAGAAACAGCTCGTGGATATGGGAATGGGTTTTCTTATGCACCGTAAGGGAATCCCGGTAGTCCTTGGCTTTCTGGAAGAAGGAACGGATCCCTTCCCCGTCGGAGGAGGCGATCCGCTTCCGGATCTCGGATAAAACCTCCGCGTACCGGTCCATCAGAAGGAGCACGGCGTCCCGGTTGGAAAGCAGAATGTTTTCCCACATCTCGGGGGAGGAAGAGGCGATCCGGGTAATATCCCGAAAGCCGCCGGCCGCGATCCGCTTCATGGTCTCCTCCGGATCGTCCTCCTCATGCACCAGATTCACAAGCCCTGCGGCAATAACATGGGGAAGATGACTGATCCCGGCGGTCGAGAAATCGTGGGCATTCTGGTCCAGGACCAGAGGAATACAGCCGATGGTCCTTACAAGCTCCGTAAAATCCGCCACCTCCGTCTCCGGAACATCCTTCTCCGGCGTGATCAGATAATAGGCGTTCTCGATCAATTGCGGCGAAGCGTAATCATATCCGGTCTTTTCAGACCCCGCCATCGGATGGCCTCCGATGAAGCACCGCGTAAGCCCAAGAGATCTGGCCTCCTCGTGGATCGCGCCCTTGACAGAGCCCACGTCCGTGATCAGAGCCCCCTCCTTCAGAGGGAGAGCGGCCAGCTCCCGCAGAAACCGAATATTGGTCAGCACCGGCGCACATAAAAAGATCAGATCACAGTCCGAAAAAAAGGACGGATCCAGCGGCTCCCTGTTTTTGATCACACCGTCCTGAAAAGCCGCCTCCAGGGTCTCCTTATGGCCGGCTGTCGCGTACCGGGAGGCCTCCGGGTATTTCTCCTTGATCGTTTTCGCGATGGAGCCCCCGATCAGGCCCAGTCCGAAAAATCCGATTTTACCGAGTTTCATTCTTTTACCCCTTATATTTGTACATTCTCTACCATAATATTCATAAAGGGAGAAAAAATCTATGTGCAAAACGTATAATCTGATTGCTATGCCGGCCAAAATTTAGTAGAATATGAACATGCGGGTATCCGCAAACATTTTCTTTTGGGAGGTAGCTTACATGAACGTATTTACGACCGACAAGATCCGGAACGTTGTCCTTCTCGGACACGGAGGCGCCGGGAAGACGTCTCTGGTGGAAGCCATGGCGTTTCTCGCGGGACAGACATCCCGCATGGGGAAGGTGACCGACGGAAATACCATAAGTGACTATGATAAAGAAGAGCAGAAGAGACATTTTTCGATCAACACCTCCGTTATCCCGATCCTGTGGGAGGACGCAAAGATCAATGTTCTGGACGCTCCGGGCTATTTTGACTTTGTAGGCGAAGCGGAAGAGGCGGCAGCGGTAGCCGATGCCGCGATTATCGTGATCAACGGAAAGGCCGGCGTTGAGGTCGGGACGAAGAAGGCCTGGGCGTTATGCGAACGGAATAAGCTTCCGCGCATGGTCTTTGTGACCAATATGGATAACGAAGAGGCGAACTACCGGAAGATCATCGAGGACTTAAGAGCCCTGTACGGGAAAAAGGTGGCTCCCTTCCATCTTCCGATCAAGAACGGCGCCTCCATGGACGGTTATGTGAATGTCGTACAGCAGAGAGCAAAGCAGTGGACCGCCAAGGGCGATGTGGAAAAGATCGATGTTCCCGCCGACGCGAAGGACGATCTTTCCGTATATCGTGACGAGCTGATGGAAGCCGTGGCTGAGACCAGCGAGGAGCTGATGGACCGGTATTTCGGCGGCGAGGAATTTTCCGAGGATGAGATCCGCCAGGCCTTACGTGTTTCCGTAGCGGACGCCTCCATCGTCCCGGTGCTGATGGGCTCCAATACCCAGGCCCGCGGTATGTATACGCTGATGGTCGATATCGTAAAATATCTGCCGAGTCCGGAAAAGCGCAAGCTCGCCGGAATCAACGCCAAGACCAACGAGGTCTATCAGGCGGACTACGACTTCAGCAAGCCGAAATCGGCCTATGTGTGGAAGACCATCGTGGATCCCTTTATCGGAAAATATTCGCTGATCAAGGTAAATACCGGTGTCTTAAAGCCCGATGACGAGCTCTTTAATTTCCATAAGGACTGTATCGAAAAGGCCGGAAAGCTTTACGTTATGACCGCCGGAAAGACGGAAGAGGTAAAGGAGCTCCATGCCGGAGATATCGGGGCGTTAGCGAAGCTGAACGAGACCCAGACAACGGATACGCTTTCCACCAAGGCGAACCCGATCGCCTATATCCGTACCGCCATCAGCACACCCTATACCTGCATGCGTTACCGTACGAAAAATAAGGGGGATGAGGATAAGGTCAGCCAGTCCCTCCAGAAGATGATGCAGGAGGATCTGACCTTAAAGGCAGTCAACGACAGCGAAAACGGCCAGACGCTTCTTTACGGCATGGGCGATCAGCATCTCGACGTGGTGGTAAGCCGCCTGCTTTCCCGCTATAAGATCGAGATCGAGCTGGATAAGCCGAAGACCGCCTTCCGTGAGACGATCCGTAAAAAATCCGATGTGGAATATAAGTATAAAAAGCAGAGCGGCGGCCATGGCCAGTACGGTCATGTCAAGATGACCTTCGAGCCCTCCGGAAACCTCGAGGAGGCTTATGAGTTCGATCAGATCGTCGTCGGCGGCGCTGTGCCGAAGAACTACTTCCCGGCGGTGGAAAAGGGTATCCAGGACGCCGTCCAGAAGGGACCGATGGCGGCCTATCCGGTCGTCGGCGTAAAGGCCGTCCTCTACGATGGCTCCTACCACCCGGTGGACTCCTCCGAAATGGCTTTTAAGCTCGCGGCAAGCCAGGCCTTCAAGAAGGGCTTCATGGATGCGAATCCGGTTCTCCTTGAGCCCATCGCGACGCTGAAGGTACAGGTAGAGGATGCCTTTACCGGTGATGTTATGGGAGATCTGAACAAACGCCGTGCAAGGGTGCTCGGCATGAACCCGATCGAGGGTCAGGCAGGCCAGACCGAGATCGTGGCGGATATTCCCTATCTTGAGCTTTACGGCTACAACACAACGCTTCGCTCCATGACCGGCGGCGGCGGAACCTTCTCCTATGAGTTCGCCCGCTATGAGCAGGCGCCCCAGGACATCCAGGAAGCGCAGATCAAGGAACGGGCCAGCAAGCTGGAAGGCGGAGAAGAATAAATACATTGAAAAAGCCGGCGGCCTGCACGCAGTCGGCTTTTGTTCGTATATCTTCTTCCGTATGTACCGGGACAAAAAGATCGATAATCTCCCCCTGGATACGCTGGACCGGCTGATCACAGAGGTGGAGAACAAATCAGACGACGAATATATGGCCATGTTTGAGCCCTATTTCCAGACGCTGAAGAAGCATAAACGCTCGAACCGGGCTCTGATCCTGAAGAGAAAGAAGGAGCTTCGCTACTCCTACGTAAACTTCCTGAACGAGCTCAGGCCGGAGGAGCGGCCCGGGGACCAGTTGAAGAAGTCCAGCGGGATGGAAGACTGGGAGATCGTTTAAAGCGTGAAGAGTTGGTGTTCTCTCTCAACGGAATCTTTTGGTTAGCCGCAGGTGGAAGCATCTGCGGCTGGTCCGAACAGATAAAACAAAAAAAGGAGGAATGAACTATGGACAAGTATGTATGCGGCCCCTGCGGCTACGAGTACGACCCGGAGGCGGGGGATCCGGATAACGGAGTGGAGCCCGGGACGGCGTTTGAGGATCTGCCGGAGGATTGGGTATGCCCCATATGCGGCGCCGGCAAGGAGGAATTCGAGAAGGCGTAATTTTCTCCGCTTATGGTGAGTACTAAGGAAACGATGATTTAATCATCGTTTCCTTAGCCGCTCCGCGAGGATGTACCCGCAGGGCAGAACCGCAGAAAATCGCAGCGGAAGGCCGCAAGCGGCCGCGATTTTCGCGCGGGAAACGCTTTAATCAGCGTTTCCCTAACCCGAAGGGATAATTGATTTGGGCTTAAGTTACTGACATTGATCCCCACCTTGCGGCAACTACGTTGTGAAAGAGGCGCGGCCCAAGCAAGAGATTGGCCATCTCTTGGGGTGTGAGCAGTAACGACACATCCGCAACTTCGTTGACAAATAAGACCTCTGCTCGTAAAATACACTCATACGTATTTTACAGCGGAGGTTTTTTATGTCTGAAAGCTATAATCATGCCGCCATAGAGAAAAAATGGCGGAAAATCTGGGAAGAAAAGCCGGTAAATCCGAAGGACGCCGGGAAGGAAAAATACTACTGTCTGGATATGTTCCCGTATCCGTCCGGAAACGGTCTCCACGTAGGCCATTGGAGAGGCTACGTGATCAGCGACGTCTGGAGCCGGTACCAGCTCATGCAGGGAAAGTATGTGATCCATCCGATGGGCTGGGACGCCTTCGGCCTGCCGGCGGAGAATTACGCCATTACCCACGGGATCCATCCGGCGGTCTCTACCGCGGATAACGTAAAAAATATCAAAAAACAGATCCAGGACATCGCCTCGATCTACGACTGGGATATGGAGGTAAATACGACCGATCCGGCCTTCTATAAATGGACCCAGTGGATCTTTGTCCAGATGTTTAAAAAGGGTCTTGCCTATGAGAAGGAGATGCCCATTAACTGGTGTCCCTCCTGTAAGACGGGCCTTGCCAACGAAGAGGTCGTAAACGGCAAGTGCGAGCGGTGCGGCGCGGATGTGACGAAGAAGAACCTGCGCCAGTGGATGTTAAAGATTACCGCCTATGCCGACCGTCTTCTGGACGATCTGGATAAGCTGGAGTGGCCGGAAAAGGTGAAGAAGATGCAGACCGAGTGGATCGGCCGGTCCTACGGCGCCGAGGTCGAGTTCCCGATCGACGGGAGAGAGGATAAGATCACGGTCTACACCACACGCCCGGATACGCTGTTCGGCGCGACCTTCATGGTTCTGGCTCCGGAGCATGCGCTTGCCGCAGAGCTTGCGACGGAGGAAACGAAAGCGGCGGTGGAAAAATACATCTCGGATGCCGCCAACAAATCCAACGTGGACCGGATGCAGGACAAGGAAAAGACCGGTGTCTTTACCGGCTCCTATGCGATCAATCCGATGAACGGAAAGAAAATCCCGATCTGGCTTTCCGACTACGTCCTTGCGGATTACGGTACCGGCGCGATCATGTGTGTGCCTGCCCATGACGACCGGGACTTTGAATTTGCGAAGAAATTTGATATCCCGATCGTCCAGGTCATCGCGAAGGACGGGAAGGAAATCGAGGATATGCAGGAGGCCTATACGGAAGCCTCCGGTACGATGATCAATTCCGGCGAGTGGAACGGGATGGAATCCGCCGTTCTGAAAAAGGAAGCGCCCCATATTGTCGAGGAAAAGGGCTTCGGCCGGGCGAAAAAGAACTTTAAGCTCCGGGACTGGGTTTTCTCCCGCCAGCGCTATTGGGGAGAGCCGATCCCGATCGTGCACTGTCCGGCCTGCGGGGCGGTTCCCGTTCCGGAGGAGGAGCTGCCGCTGACGCTTCCCGAGGTGGAAAGCTATCAGCCCACAGGTACCGGGGAATCGCCGCTTGCCGCGATCGATTCGTGGGTAAACTGCAAATGTCCGAAGTGCGGCGGCGCCGCGAAGCGGGAGACGAATACCATGCCCCAGTGGGCCGGTTCCTCCTGGTATTTCCTGCGCTATGTCGACAATAAGAATAACGATGCCTTAGTGGATAAGGAGAAGGCGCATAAATTCCTTCCCGTGGATATGTACATCGGCGGTGTGGAACACGCGGTCCTGCATCTTCTGTATTCCCGGTTCTATACCAAGTTTCTTTACGATATCGGGGCCGTGGATTTCGAAGAGCCCTTTACGCGCCTCTTTAACCAGGGCATGATCACGGGCAAGAACGGGATCAAGATGAGCAAAAGCAAGGGCAACGTGGTTTCGCCGGACGATCTTGTGGCGGATTACGGCTGCGATTCGCTGCGGCTTTATGAGCTCTTTGTCGGTCCGCCGGAGCTGGATTCCGAATGGGATGACCGCGGGATCGACGGGTGCCTCCGGTTTTTGTCCCGGTTCTGGAATCTCTTTACGGAGCAGTACGAGAAGGATGCGCCGGAGACGAAGGAGCTGATCTACGAACGCAACAAGCTGATCTACGATATTACCACGCGGCTTCAGAGCTTCAGCTTAAATACCGTAATTTCGGGCTTTATGGAGCACAACAATACGCTGATCGCGCTGGCGAAGAAGGGCGGGGTCGACCGGAAGACGCTTTCGGCCTTTGTACAGCTTCTGGCGCCTTTTACTCCGCATCTGGCCGAGGAATTATGGGAGAAGATGGGGAACAGCGAGACCGTTTTTTCCTCGGGGTGGCCGGCTTATGATGAAGCGCTTCTGGTGACCGATGAGGTCGAGGTGGCGGTTCAGATCAACGGGAAGGTGAAGGCGGTGGTGCGGCTCGCCAAGGACGTTGATCAGGCGGCGGCTGTTGCGGCCGGGAAAGAGGCTTTGGGGGATAAGCTCAGCGGGAATATTGTTAAGGAGATTTATGTTCCCGGAAAGATTATTAATATTGTTGTAAAGCCATAGTTTTATTGGCTTCGCGGCAACTGCGCTGTGGCGGGCTTTGCAGGGAAACCGAATAGATAAAGGAGATAAAGATGGATAAGATTCAGATGACAACCCCCTTAGTGGAAATGGACGGGGACGAGATGACCAGGGTGCTCTGGCAGATTATCAAGGACGAGCTTCTTCTTCCTTTTGTTGATCTGAAGACGGAGTATTATGATCTCGGATTAAAGCATCGGGATGAGACAGATGATCAGGTGACGGTGGATTCGGCCGAGGCGACGAAGAAGTACGGCGTGGCCGTAAAATGCGCTACCATTACGCCAAACGCGGCGCGGGTGGAGGAGTATGGTCTTAAGGAGATGTGGAAGAGTCCGAACGGGACCATCCGCGCTATTCTGGACGGGACCGTGTTTCGTACTCCGATCTCGGTCAAGGGGATTACGCCGAACGTCCGTACCTGGGAAAAGCCCATTACGATCGCCCGTCATGCTTACGGCGATGTTTACAAGGCGACGGAGATGAAGGTGGACCGGCCGGGGAAGGCCTATCTCTATTTTGAGGGAGAGGACGGGACCGTGGAGAAGGAGCTGATCCACGAATTTAAGGGCCCCGGGATCCTTCAGGGGCAGCACAATCTGAACGCCTCCATCGAAAGCTTCGCCCGGAGCTGCTTTACCTATGCTCTGGATACGAAGCAGGAGTTATGGTTTGCCGCAAAGGATACCATCAGCAAGAAATATGACCATACCTTTAAGGATATTTTCCAGGAGATCTTTGACAAGGAATATAAGGCCCGGTTCGATAAGGCCGGGATTACGTACTTCTATACGCTGATCGATGATGCCGTAGCCCGTGTTATGAAGGGGAAGGGCGGGATCATCTGGGCCTGCAAGAATTACGACGGCGATGTGATGAGTGATATGATCAGCTCCGCCGCGGGAAGCCTTGCGATGATGACCTCGGTTCTGGTTTCTCCGGACGGCTATTACGAATACGAGGCGGCGCACGGAACCGTACAGCGCCATTACTATAAGCACCTGAAGGGGGAGGAGACCAGCACGAATTCCATCGCGACGATCTTTGCCTGGACCGGGGCCTTAAGAAAGCGCGGTGAGCTGGATTCGCTTCCGGAGCTTTCGGCCTTTGCCGACCGGCTGGAAAAGGCTTCTCTGCAGGTCATCGAGAGCGGCCGTATGACAAAGGATCTGGCACTGCTTACCGAGATTGAAAAACCGGTCGTATTAAACAGCCAGGATTTCATCCGCGCCATTCGGGAAGAGCTCTGATTCTTACGGGCGCCCGTTTCGCACGGGAAGGAGGGGGACTGTGGGGAAAGAGCATTATTCTACTGTAATCAAAAATACAAAGATCCCCGTTCTGGTGCTGGATCAGAAATGGCATCAGATCTTTCTGGTGCACGGAAAGCCGGAGGAGATCGAGGAAAAGGAGAAGGAGCTCACGGACCTTCTTTCGTCCCAGGGGAAGCTGAAGACCGATATGCAGAACCTGAAAAAGGTCAAGCAGCAGCTCATGGACGGGATCGTCCAGAACATGGACGAGTCCGGTCAGGGCGATCAGAAAAAGGCTGACGATTCCAAGCGGATGATCGAAGAGGTAAACGAAAAGCTCAGTGTCCTTGAGGACGAGCTTCTCGAGATTCCGAACAGGATCAAGGAAACCAACGATGCGCTGATGCTTCTGACGATGGATTACTGCTATGACAGCTTCCGGAAAAATTCGAAGGAGATCCGGGATATTGCGGCCTGGATCAAGCAGGTGCGCCATGATCTCAAGGTAAACGTCGTGAAAAAGCAGAACCGTGAGATCAACATGCGCCAGATCTATTCGTATATGAACGATATCTTCGGGCCGAAGGTCATCGATGTCTTCGACCTGGAGAACGAGGATGTGGAGCTCAGCTTCCACCAGGAGGAAAAGGAGAAGGCTGCAGAGGGACAATGAGTATCGAAGAAATGGCCGCCGCGATGCTTCCGCGGCGGCCGGAGGATGGAAATAAGGGGACCTTCGGCAAGGCCCTGCTGTTCGCCGGAAGCTATGATACGGCGGGGGCGGCGATCTTGTCCTCGCGAAGCGCATATCGGGCGGGCGCGGGCCTTGTCCGGGTTGTGACCACGGAAGAAAATCGGATCATCTTACAGACAGCAGTACCGGAGGCGCTGCTTTTTTCTTATACGGCGGACCGTTTCGATCTGTCCGCGGGCAGGGACCTTCTGGACTGGTGTACGGCCGTTCTGATCGGCCCCGGGCTGTCCAAGTCCAAGCAGGCGAAGGAGCTCTTTCGCTTTGTTCGTGATGAAGCTAAAACGAACGTCGTTTTTGACGCGGACGCCCTGAATCTGGCGGCGGAGGAGGATACTCCGTCCTTCGGTCCAAGGGCGGTTCTGACCCCGCATATGAAGGAGATGAGCCGGCTGACCGGAGTGAGTGTAAGCGCGCTGAAGGCGGACCGTGAGAAATACGCGCAGGCGTTTTCCGAGAAGACCGGTGCGGTTGTTGTATTAAAGGACAATGTGACCATCGTTGCTTCGCCGGGGGAGGAGAGCTTCCTCTATGAGGGAAACAACTCCGGGCTTGCCACCGGCGGAAGCGGGGATGTTCTGGCAGGAATCCTGGCCGGACTTCTGGCCGGCGGGATGGAGCGTAAGAAGGCTGCGGTCCTGGCCGTTCTGCTCCATGGCATGGCGGGGGCAGAGGCCGCGCAGGAGAAGGGTGTGACCGCCATGATCGCCTCCGACGTGACAGACGCCCTGCCGAAGGTACTGAAAAAGCTGGAAGATATAAAGGAGAACATGGAATGAAGCAGCACAGCCGGATAAGGGCGGAGATCGATCTGTCGGCGATCCGGGAAAACTATCTTTCGATGAAGGCGCTCGTCCGCAATAACGCGAAAATGTTCGCGGTCATCAAGACCGACGGCTACGGCCACGGGGCCCTGGAGATAGCGCAGGAATTACAGAACCAGCCGGAGCTGGCCGGCTTCTGTATCGCGACCGTGGAGGAGGGGATCCTTCTCCGGGAAGCCGGGATCAGAAACAGGCTCTTGATCCTCGGCTATACCTTTCCCGAAACCTATGAAGAGATCGTGCGGTACGATCTGACGCCGGCGGTCTTTACCCGGGAGGTGGCAAGGGACTTAAGCCGGGCTGCGGAAGCGGCAAATAAAAAAATAAATATCCATCTTGCCGTGGATACGGGCATGGGACGGATCGGGTTTTCCCCGGATCAAAGGGGGATCGAAGAGGGGCTTTCGATCCTTTCGTATCCGGGTCTTGTCTGCGAAGGGATCTTTACCCATTTTGCGCGGGCCGATGAGAAGGACAAGGTCTTTGCCAGGCTGCAGTTTGAGCGGTTCAAAAGCGTGTTGAAGGAGTTTGAGCAAAGAGGCGTTACCTTCTCCCTGCGCCACTGTGCCAACAGCGCCTCGATCATGGAGCTCCCCGAGACCCATCTTGACGCGGTTCGGGGCGGGATCACGCTCTACGGCCTGTGGCCGTCGGATGAGGTGGACAAGTCCCTGCTTCCGTTAAGGAGCGGCATGCGGCTCGTCAGCCATATTGCGCATATCAAAACCGTACCTCCCGAAACGCCGATCAGCTACGGCGGAACCTATGTAACAAAAAAAGAGAGCGTGATCGCCACGATCCCCGCCGGCTACGGGGACGGCTACCCAAGGAGCCTGTCCAATCAGGGCCGGGTTCTGATCCACGGAAAAGCCGCGCCGATCCGCGGCCGGGTCTGCATGGACCAGTTCATGGTGGATATTTCCGGGATCCCGGAGGCGAAGCTCGGCGACGAAGTGGTCCTCGTCGGAGAAAGTGCGGGGAGCCGCATTACGATGGAGGAGCTGGGGGCGCTTTCCGGCCGCTTTAATTACGAGCTGGCCTGTGATATCGGGAAGAGGGTACCCCGTGTGTTCTATCGGGACGGAGCGGCCGTCTCGGAAAGGATGTTTTGATGGAAAGCTTTTTTAAGCGCCTGAAGAGGGGCTCGAAGGATGAAAACGTGATCGAAAACGAGATCATGTCTATGGTCAGTGCCGGGCAGGATCAGGGCGTTCTGGAGGAGAGCGAAGCCGAGATGATCGGCAACATCTTTACCTTAAACGACAAGGACTGCAGCGACATCATGATCCCGCGGAAGAAGATGTGCTGTCTCGACGGAAATGAGAGCTTATCCGACCTCCTTCCCCGGATCACACAAAGCACGTTTTCCCGCTTTCCCGTCTACGAAAACGATATCGATCATGTGATCGGGCTTTTGCATATCAAGGATGTCCTTTCCTATCTCGCCGGCGGTGGCGACTGCTCGGTTCCCTTAAAGGAGATCCCCAATATCATGCAGAACGCGGTCTTTGTGCCCGAGAGCAAAACCATCAGTACTTTGCTGCCGGAGCTCAAGGAGCAGAAGACCCATATGGCCATCGTTGTGGACGAATACGGACAGACGACGGGAATCGTGGCCATGGAGGATATTCTGGAGGAGATCGTCGGAAATATTCTGGATGAGCATGACGAGGAGGAGGACGGGATCCACCCCCAGGGGAAGGGCTTCGGATTCCCGGGTACGGAGGCGCCGTCGGAGGTTTACGAGGCGCTGAAGGTCGAAGCCGAGCCGCCGGACTTTGATACGATGAGCGGCTTTCTGATCGCAAAGCTCGGGCATATTCCGGAGAACGGGGAGCGGTTTTTCGTCGACGCGGACGGCTTCCGCTTCTATGCGACGGACTGCCGGGACCACATGGTGGGGCGGATCCATGCGGAGCCGATCGAAGCGGAGAGCGATTCCGGGTCCTGAGCCCGGGCCTTGCTCCTGTATCCCTCACAAACCGTTGCGCACAAAAAAAAAGAGTGTTAATATGATATGGAATATGGGAAAACAGAGAAGAAGAGGAGTTAATCATGTCAGGACATTCCAAATTTGCCAATATTAAGCACAAAAAAGAGAAAAACGACGCGGCGAAAGGCAAGATCTTTACGATGATCGGCCGTGAGATCGCCGTAGCCGTCAAGGAGGGCGGTCCGGATCCCTCCAATAATTTCAAGCTTGCCCAGGTTATTACGAAGGCCAAGGCGAACAATATGCCGAACGATACGATCGAACGCGGTATTAAGAAGGCCGCCGGCGAGGGCAGCGGCGTAAATTACGAAACCTGTACCTACGAGGGCTACGGCCCCAGCGGAACCGCCATTATCGTGAAATGCCTGACGGATAACAAGAACCGTACAGCGGCAAACGTCCGTAACTGCTTCTCCAAGGGCTACGGAAACATCGGTACCCAGGGCTGCGTATCCTATATGTTCGAGGAAAAGGGCCAGATCATCATCGACCGGTCCGAAACGGACAAGGACGCGGATTCTCTGATGGAGCTTGTGCTGGACGCGGGCGCGGAGGACTTTAACGAGGAGGAGGAGAGCTTTGAGATCCTGACCGATCCGACGGCGTTCCCCGACGTGGTAAAGGCGCTGGAGGAGGAAAAGATCCCGACCCTGAGTGCGGAGGTGACCATGCTGCCGCAGAATTACGTTACGCTTACAGAAGAAGCGGACCTTGCGAATATCCGTAAGATCCTGGACCTTTTGGACGAGGACGACGACGTGCAGGAAGTGTATACGAATTGGGAGGAATAAGATGAAGAATATCCTATTTGCCGCATCGGAATGTGTTCCCTTTATCAAAACCGGAGGTCTCGCGGATGTCTGCGGAGCGCTGCCGAAGGAATTTGATAAGGCCGGCTGGGATGTCCGGGTGATCCTGCCGGATTATACCTGTATTTTGGAGAAATACAGGTCGAATTTCGAATACATAACGAATTTCCGCCTGTCGGTGGGGCCCTATGTCCAGGATAAATACGTGGGCCTGTTCCGCTATGTATATGACGGCATTACCTACTACTTCATCGACAACGAGGAATATTTTAACTGCACAACGCCGTACGGGGATATCCTGTACGATATCGAGAAATTCTGCTTCTTTGATAAGGCGGTGCTTTCGAGCCTTCCGATCCTGGATTTCCGGCCGGACCTCATCCACTGCCATGACTGGGAGACCGGTCTGATCCCCGTTTACCTGAAGAACGAATTCCAGGGGAATATGTTCTACTGGGGGATCAAATCCATGATGACGATCCATAACCTCCGGTTCCAGGGTGTCTGGGACAAGAAGACGATGATGGGTCTGTCCGGTCTCGAGGAGCATCTCTTTACGCCGGATAAGCTGGAGTTTAACAAGGACGCCAATATGTTCAAGGGCGGCCTTGCCTACGCGGATTATATTACTACGGTGAGCGAAACCTATGCTGCGGAGATCCAGACGCCGTTCTACGGTGAGGGTCTGGACGGCCTTCTGCAGGCGCGGCATTACGACATGATGGGGATCGTAAACGGCATCGACTACAACGTTTATAATCCCGCTACGGACGGAAAGATCGAGTTCCATTACGATATCGGCTCCTTCCGGAAGGAAAAGGCGAAGAATAAGGAAGCGCTCCAGCGCGAGCTCGGGCTGACCGTCGACAAACGGAAGATGATGATCGGCCTGATCAGCCGTCTGACGGATCAGAAGGGGCTGGATCTCGTGGCCTATGTTATGGAGCAGCTCGTGGATGAGTTTACCCAGATCGTGGTCATCGGTACCGGTGAGGAGCGGTATGAAAACATGTTCCGCCACTATGCCTGGAAGTATCCGGACCATGTTTCCGCCAATATCTGCTATTCGGATTCGCTGGCGCATAAGCTTTACGCCTCGGCAGATGCTTTCCTGATGCCGTCGGCCTTCGAGCCCTGCGGCCTGACCCAGTTGATCAGCTTCCGCTACGGAACGATCCCGATCGTCCGCGAAACCGGCGGTCTGAAGGATACGGTGATCCCGTTTAACGAGTATGAGAATTCCGGTGACGGCTTCTCCTTCTCGAACTACAACGCCCATGAAATGTTAAAGATCGTCAACTACGCGAAGTATGTGTATTTTGAGAAGCGCGCAAAATGGAACAAGATGATCGAGCGTGGCATGGAAAAGGATTTCTCCTGGAAGAACTCAAGGGAAAAATACGAAAACCTGTATAATTTCCTGATCGGCGATAACGGCGGGGAGGGCTGATCTTCGATGTCCATTTTCTATGCGGTTATCATGGGACTTATCCAGGGAGTTACGGAGTTTCTGCCCGTCAGCTCCTCCGGACATCTTGCGATCTTCTCCGGCCTCTTTCATATCGAGACGCCGGGGATGCTTTTTGATGTTCTTCTTCATGTAGGGACCCTGATCGCGGTGATCCTGTGCTTCTACCGGGATATCGGGAAGCTTCTGGCGGAGCTTCTGGGTATGATCGTGGATCTGGTTCGTAACCTGAATGTCTGGTTTTCCAACCTGACGTCCGAGAGCCGGCGGTCCTATGTAAAAATCGTTTCCAACGGCTATCGGAAGTTTGACCTTCTGATGCTCGTGGCCACAATCCCCACAGGGATCATCGGCGTCTGGGATGCCTCTCTGGTGGAAAAGCTCGGCTCCATCCTTCTGGCGCCGGGGATCTGCCTGATCGGCACGGGCTTTTTGCTGATGCTCTGCGAACGCATCCGCCCGGGAGATAAGACCCCGCGGAATACGACCTATTCGAACGCATTTATGATCGGTATCGCTCAGGGGATCGCGACGCTCCCCGGTGTGTCCCGCTCCGGAATGACCCTGACGGCCTGTCTCGGCAGCAGCTTTAAGCGAAACTACGCGGTACGCTTTACCTTTATCCTTTCCATCCCCGCGATCCTGGGGTCGCTTATTTTTGAGCTCGGGGACGTGGACCTGTCGCAGATCTCGTCGGGGGATGCGGTAAGCTACATTATCGGAATGGCTGTAGCAGCGGTGGTCGGCTTCTTCTGTATCCGCGTCATGCTTGTGATCGTGCGGAGACAGCGGTTCCTGCCGTTTTCGATCTACTGCTTCGCCCTGGGCGCAGTCGCCATTGTGGCCTGGCTGGTCCAAAAATAAATGACATAAACTGATTTGATATGGCAAATAAACGTAAAAAAAGTAGACCATCTGCAGCAAAAAAGAAAGCCGCCGCAGGGGGAGCACCGTTTAAGCTGGAGGTAGCCCTGTGGTGTGTTCTGGCTGTTTCTATCCTGTTATTCTTAAGTAATTTCGGAGTGGGCGGCAAAGCAGGGGGAGCAATCGGCTCCTTCTTTTTCGGCTGCTTTGGTATTCTGTCCTATATATTCCCGATCCTGCTCTTCATGGGGACGGCCTTCGGGATTGCAAACCGCGCGGTTCCCGAGGCCAAAAGGAAGCTGATCTCCCTGATCTTTCTCTTCCTGTTCGTCTCCGGGATCATCCAGCTCCTCACCAACAAATCCGGAAAATACAACGCCATTACCGCCTTTTTGAAGGGCTTTCACGAGCATAAGGGAGGCGGCTTTTTTGGCGGACTGTTTGAGGTGATCCTGCGGCCGAATTTCGGGGACGCGGGAAGCTATGTGATCCTGATCATCGCCTGCATCATCTGCCTGGTCCTGATCACCCAGAAATCCTTCTTCCGCGGGATGAAGCGAGGCGGCGAGAAGCTTGTCAATACTGCAAAAACCGAGACCCGCGAGCGGATCGAGCGGTTCCGTGAGCAAAGGAAAATGCGGATGGACAAAAAGGCCTCCGGAGTCTCTTTGAATACGACTCTGACCAGCGGGGAGGAAGTGAATCCGGAGCCGGCTTATGCCGCCGAGACTCCCTCGTTTGCGATCGAAGAGGTGATGGAAGAGGTCCAAGACAAAACCGCTTCCACGGAGGTGGTGCAGCACAGGGTGGCCCGGGTCCGGCCGGTCGGGTCCGAAGAGCCTGCAGAGTTGGAAGCTCCGGCAGCCGATGATATGTCCGAGCTTATTATAAGAAATACCTTCACGGACGAGCCGGAACCGGAGCAGGAGCCGCAGAGCCTCTTCCCGGTACCGGAGCCGGAGGATGTCGCTGCGCTCGAAGCGCTTAAGGGAACGGCCGCGGCCGGTGCCGCGCTTCTTACTCCCGCGCCGGATGCTTTGGCGGAAGCTCCGTTAATGCCCGAGCCGGAGCCTGTGCCGGAGCCCGAGCCCATTCCTGCGCCAACGTCCATTCCCGAACCCGAACCGGAACCGGAGGACGAACCGCTTCCTGCGCCCGCGAACGTGCGTCCGTCTGCTCCCGAAAGCAAAGCGCCCGCAGCCAAAGCATCCGATACGCCTGCGCCCGCAAAGAGCGCGCCGCCAAAGCCGAAGCCGAAGCACTACGTCTTCCCGGATCCGCGGAGGCTCCTTTCCGTGGGCGATCCGAAGCTCAGAGGAGACGACGAAGAGCATCTCAGGGAAACCGCCAAAAAGCTGCAGGTTACCCTGCAGTCCTTCGGCGTAAAAGCCACGGTAACAAATGCCACCTGCGGGCCTACGGTAACCCGGTATGAGCTGCAGCCCGAGGTGGGTGTCAAGGTCAGCAAGATCGTGGGTCTGTCCGACGACATCAAACTGAACCTCGCGGCCGCGGATATCCGTATCGAGGCGCCGATCCCCGGGAAATCCGTGATCGGTATCGAGGTGCCGAACAAGAAGACCGTCCCGGTGCTTTTCCGGGATATTATGCTCTCCAACGCCATGAAGAAGGAGAATACGAAGAGCGACATCGCCTTCGGCGCCGGCAAGGACATCGGCGGCGAGGTGGTGGTATCCGATATCGCAAAAATGCCGCATGTCCTGATCGCCGGGGCGACCGGCTCCGGAAAGTCCGTCTGCATCAATACGATCATTATGAGTATCCTGTTCCGGGCCCATCCGGATAACGTCAAGCTCATCATGATCGATCCCAAGGTGGTCGAGCTCTCGGTCTATAACGGAATCCCGCATCTCTTAAGAAATGTGGTGACCGATCCCCATGAGGCCACGATGGCCCTGAACTGGGCGGTGGCGGAGATGGATCGGCGTTACCAGCTCTTTGCGCAGATCAATGTCCGGGATCTGGCCGGCTACAACCGCCGGGTGGAGGAGGTCCGGGAGCGCGACGGCGGGGAGGCGGAAAACCTGCCGGATAAGCTGCCCCAGATCATCGTCATCGTAGACGAGCTCGCCGACCTGATGATGGTGGCCTCCGGCGATGTGGAGGGAGCGATCTGCCGTCTGGCCCAGCTTGCCAGAGCCTGCGGGATCCACCTCGTGATCGCGACCCAGCGGCCCTCGGTAAACGTCATCACCGGCCTGATCAAGGCCAATATGCCCTCCCGCATCGCCTTTGCGGTAACGAGCGGTGTGGATTCCAGGACCATCCTGGACATGGTGGGAGCGGAGAAGCTTCTCGGAAAAGGCGATATGCTTTACTTCCCCCAGGGGATCCCGAAGCCGATCCGTGTACAGGGCGCCTTTGTTTCGGATGACGAAGTAAGAAAGACCGTCGAATTTATCAAAGAGTACAACTCCGACTTTATACAGGATTCCTCGATCGAGGAGGAAATGCGTAAGGCTGCCCCGATCAAGGGTCAGGGCGGGTCGTCCTCCTTCCAGCAGGATACGCAGCAGGACGGACGCGACGCCTATTTTGCCGAATCCGCGAAGCTCATCATCGATAAGGAAAAGGCCTCGATCGGGATGCTCCAGCGGGCCTTTAAGATCGGCTTTAACCGGGCGGCCCGGATCATGGACCAGCTCGAGGAGGCCGGCGTTGTCGGACCCGAGGCGGGGACCAAGCCCCGTGAGATATTGATGAGCGAGGAACAGCTCGAGAATTATCTGGAAGAAAACGGTTAATCCATGGAATGCAAGAAATGCGGTGAAAAACTGAAAAACGGCCTGCTTTTCTGCCCGAACTGCGGAGCGGAGATCCGCTATGTCCCGGATTACAATATCCTGGAGGAGGACATCCTGGATTCCTATATCGGGGAGGATCCGAACGCCCAGGCTGCCGCCGCCGTTAGAAACCAGGCCGCGCAGCCTGCAGCGGAAGAAAGAAAGCGGATCCCGTCCTGGCTGGTCCCGGTGCTTGCGCTTTCGGTCGCTGCCGTGATCGGGATCGTGATGAGCGTTACCTATTTCGGAAGGGCGGACAGTCCCGAGGAGACGGAGCAGGAGGTAGCGGTCTATTCGTATGATTATTATGTCCAGCAGGGACAGGTCTATGTCCGCGAGGGAAACTACGCCCAGGCGCTGACGCTGTTTGATACGGCTCTGAAGCTGAAGCCCGGCGGGATCGAGGCGATCGAGAACCGGGCAGCGTGCTTTCTTGCGCTCGGCCAGCCCTCGGAGGCGGAAGAAGCCTATCTGGAGCTCGTGGAGATGACGGAAAACAACACGCCCTATATTACAGCCCTGATCGATCTCTATGAGCAGCAGGGACGGTTTGACCATATCCTTTCCCTTGCCGAAAAGACCAAGGATCCCGAGATCCTCGAACGCATCAAGAGCTTTCAGGTCCTGCCGCCCACGTTTTCGGTGGAGGGCGGTACCTATTCGGATACCGTTACCGTTGAGATCGAAAGCGAGAAGGGAACGAACATCCTCTATACGCTGGACGGGTCCGACCCCAAGACCGACGGCTTAACCTATCAGGAGGCGGTCGTGCTTTCGAAGGAGGGAGTCTACGACCTGGCGGCGGTCTGCTATAATGACAGCGGGCTCTACAGCGAGGAGGTCAAGGCCACGTATGAAATTGCCTTCCCGACGCCGGGAGAGCCGGTACCCTCGATTCCCTCGGGAGAATATCTGATCGAGCAGACGGTATCCTTCTCGGTGCCCTCGGGCTGCAATGCCTACTATACCTGGGACGGGTCGGATCCGACATCGGCCTCGACTCCCTACAGCGGCCCGATCTACCTGATGGCCGGAAATCACGTGCTTTCCGTCGTCTATATTTCCTCTCACGGAAAGGCGGGCCCCATCGCCCGGTTTTCCTACACACTGTATACCGAGGAGCAGATGGTGGGATGAAGATCACGATCCTTTGTGTCGGAAAGCTGAAGGAGGCCTTCTTCCGGGAAGCCTCGGCGGAATACGAAAAACGGCTGAAGGGCTATGCGGAGCTTACGATCCGGGAGTTTCCGGACGAAAAGGCGCCGGAGAACTTAAGCGCGGCGGAGCTTTCCCAGGTGCTGAAAAAGGAAGGGGAGCGGATGGGCCACGTCCTGAAGGACCTGAAGGGCTATGTGATCGCCCTTTGTATCGACGGGGAGCGGCCGGATTCCGTGGCCTTTTCGCGCCATCTGGAGCGCCTGACCGTAGAGGGCGTCAGCCACCTTATCTTTCTGATCGGCGGCTCGAACGGCTTGTGGGAGGAGCTTATCCGGTCCTCCGATTACCGGCTTTCCTTTTCCCCGATGACGCTGCCGCACCAGCTTTGCCGCATTGTCCTTCTGGAGCAGATCTACCGTGCCTTTAAGATCCTTCGGAAAGAACCCTATCATAAATAAAGGAGAACGACTTGAGCGAAACAGAACAATTCCCGGCCTTTCGGTCCTCGGATCTGGAAAATGTATTCGGACAGTTCGACTGTCACGCAAAAAAGATCGAGAAAACCTTTTCCGTAACGCTTGTACCAAGAGACAGCAAGGTCAAGGTTCTCGGGGAGGAGCCCAACCGGTCCGCCGCGGAGCGGGTCCTAAAGGAGCTTTTTCTGCTTTCGGGAGAGGGGACGCCCATTACCGAGCAGAAGGTGGATTATGTGATCACGCTGGCAAAGGACCATCTCGAGGAAAAGATCCGCGAGGTCGATAAGGACGTGGTCTGCCACACGGTATACGGAAAGCCGGTTATGCCGAAAACGCTGGGCCAGAAGAATTACGTGAAGGAAATCAAGGACAAGATGATCGTCTTCGGTGTCGGCCCGGCCGGGACCGGAAAGACCTATCTGGCGATGGCGATGGCGATCTCCGCCTTCAAAAACGAAGAGGTGCAGCGGATCGTTCTGACACGGCCCGCGATCGAAGCGGGAGAGAGGCTGGGCTTTCTGCCCGGAGACCTGCAGAGCAAGGTGGATCCGTATCTTCGGCCCCTTTATGACGCTCTGTTTCAGATCATGGGCGCCGAGAGCTTTAACCGGAATATGGAAAAGGGGCTGATCGAGGTGGCGCCGCTTGCCTATATGCGCGGGCGGACGCTGGACAATGCCTTTGTGATCCTGGACGAAGCCCAGAATACGACGCCGGCCCAGATGAAGATGTTTCTGACCCGGATCGGCTTCGGGAGCAAGGCCGTGATCACCGGCGACCTGACCCAGAAGGACCTGGCTCCCGGAACCCAAAGCGGCCTTGACCAGGCGCTTCATGTCCTGAAAAACGTGGAAGAGATCGGCTTATGCCGACTGCGGAGCGAGGATGTGGTAAGGCATCCTCTGGTGCAGCGCATCGTCAAGGCCTACGACGAATACGAAAAGAAGAAGGAAAACGCACATAAAAGAGAAGGATGGAAAAGATGATCCCCGAAAAGAGCTTTGCAGGAAAAAGAATACGAAATCTCCTGATCCCGATGTGCCTTTGGGTCGTTCTGATCGTTTTCTTTTTTTTCCGCTACAACGGCGGGTTTGAAAGGCTCATCGTCAATCTGATCCTGTCGCTCACCCTGTTTGCGCTGTTCGCGCTTTGTCTTGTGAACCGCAGGATCCACGGCTCCTTTGCCGACAATACCTCCGAGGATTACCGGGGGATCTGTCTGGTGACGCTCGTAAGCGTCGCCCTTTTGATCCTGTTTTCCTGGCTTCCCCATTTTCTGACGCCGTTCCTGATCATCGCGTTTCTCTATACGCGCGGGGCGTGTCCGGAGGTCGCCATGGTCCTTACCTCCGGTATGGCGGTGTTCTTTACCGTAAACCGGGGAGGCTCCGTCTATGAGCTTTCCGCTTCGATCCTGCTGGCGCTGGCCGGAACGGTTCTGACGCCCTTATATGCAAATAAAAAGAACCGGCCGCTGTTGTCCTTTATTATCCTGTGCGTATCGGTCCTGATCCCCGGTATCTTCTCCTATATTCCGGAGGGGATGTTCCGGCCGGTGGTCATTTTCGGCAGCATCCTTCTGGGGCTTGCGGCGGATTTGATTTTCCTTCTGCTATTTGATAGAATGATTTTGATCGTGGAAAAACGCCAGGAGGTGGAGATCCGAAGGATCATAAAGCCGGATTATCCGCTGCTTTCCGAGATCCGGTCCTTTTCGCCGTCTACCTACGAGCATGCCAAGAAGGTATCCCTTCTGGCCGCGAAATGCGCAGCGGCCGCAGGACTGGATGTGGCTGTTTCGGCGGCCGGCGGGATGTATTACCGGTTGGGCGTGCTGGCGGGAGTGCCAGTTACCGAGAACGGCGTGAAGCTCGCCCAGATCAACTGCTTCCCTGTCCCCGTGATCCAGATCCTGTACGAGTATTACGGGTTCGAGGCTCCGATCAGTACGCCGGAATCGGCCGTTGTGAATATGGCGGATACGCTGGTGCGCCGCTTTGAGAGCCTGAGGGACAAGGTCGAGGGGAACGAGTGGAACCGGGAGATCCTGATCTACAAGACCCTGAACGACAAGCTCTCCACCGGTCTTTATGACAAATCCGGTCTTTCGATCAACCACTTTTTAAAGATCCGGGAGTTTCTGGTGAGGGGAGATGATCTGGGATGACGCTTCTGTTTGAGAAGGAAAGAGAGTGCGACCTTTCCTTTGACCCGGAAAAGGAAGCCATACGTGTGCTGGAGGGCGCTCTTACGGCCCTTGAATTTCCCTATGAGACGCAAATCGGCCTGACGCTTACGGACGGGCCCGGGATCCGGGAAGCAAACCGCGAATTCCGGGATACGGACCGGGAAACGGATGTGCTGAGCTTTCCGATGGTGGACCTCCCGGGACCCGGCGATTTTTCCGACGAAGAGGCCTTTTCCCTTTCAACGGACCCGGATACCGGGGAAGTGGTGCTCGGGGATATCCTGATCAATACAGACCGCGTAATAAGCCAGGCGCGGGAATTCGGACATTCCGTATTTCGGGAATATGCTTTTCTTCTGGTGCACAGCCTCCTGCATCTTTGCGGCTTTGACCATGAAACGGAGGCAGAGGAAAAGGAAATGTTTCAAAAGCAGGATGAGATCCTGAACAGGCTTGAAATCTACAGATAAACGGAGGATAGTGTATTATGAAAAAGAGAGTTGCCGCCGGTTTCCTGGCTGTCCTTATGGGGCTGACCATGGCAGCCTGCGGGGAGAAGAAGGAAGAACCGAAGGAGACAAAGGCTTCCGAAGCCGGCCTGGAGGCTGAGATGGAGGAAGCGGCAGAAGCTGCAGCAGAAGAAGAGGAGGCGCCATCCGCCGAGGAGACCCCGGATGCGGCGGAGGAAATCCCGGATACGGCTCCGGCCGGAATGGCCTTTAACAACTTATCCGGAACCTGGATCCCTGAAAGCTCGGCGGACCTTCGGCCCTTTGCCTGCATGATCGAGAACGGAGAGGGGGATCTTCCGTTCTGGGGCGTTTCCAAGGCGGATATCGTATACGAAGCGCCGGCAGAAAGCGACATTACCCGTATCATGGCCCTCTGGCAGGACTGGCCCTCCATCGAAAAGATCGGAACGGTTCGGTCGGCCCGGACCTATTTTGCGGCCTGGTCCAAGGAATACGACGCCTTATTCGGCCATTTCGGCTGCTCGATCTTCGCGATCCCGATGCTCCGTACCATAGACGATATGGACGGAATCGGCGTGGATATGGGCTCGGAAACGGACGAGGCAAAGCAGAAGCAGTCTCCCTACCTCGAGGATACGATGTTCTTCCGGGATCCGAACCGTTCCTCGGTCCATTCCGTCTATACCAACGGCGACTATATTGAAAAGACGCTTGAAAAATACCCGGACCATTACCGGAAAACGGTGAAGGACGGGATCGGCCCGCGCTTTGATTTTGCCAAGGCGAGCGAGCCCGTGGATCTTTCCGCCGATCCGAACGTAAAGGACTGCATCGTGGTAACTCCGGGCGGCTATACCGACAAGAAGCCCTGGTATGTATACGATGAGGACTCGGGCCTCTATATGCGCTTCCAGAAGGGCGAAAAGAATGTGGATGAATATTACGGCGAACAGCTTTCCGCCAGGAATATCCTGATCCAGAATGTGGATTATGAGCTCTACACCGGCGTGGATGCGGATTACGACGCCCATAACTACAAAAACATCCACACCTGCGGAAACGGCGACGGCTGGTACATTACCGGCGGCAAGGCCATCCCGATCATGTGGAGCAAATCCGGCAGCGCCACCGACGGAGAACAGACCATCTTCCTCGACATGAGCGGAAAAGGCATCAAACTCAATCCGGGAACCACCTGGATCAACATCGTTCTGAACGAGAACAAGGAGAAGACCGGCATCTATGAAAGCGAAGCGGCGTACCAGTCCGCAAAATAACAACTTTTTAATGCAGGGTTCCATCCTTGCGGTCGCCTCCATCGTGAGCCGCGTGATCGGCCTCGTTTATCGGGTGCCGATGCAGCGGATCATCGGCGACGTGGGAATGGATTATTATTCCTCCGCCTATGAGGTTTATTCCATCCTTCTGATCATCAGCTCCTACAGCCTTCCCACGGCTGTCAGCAAGCTGGTGTCCGCAAGGATGGAAAAAGGGCAGAAGAAGAATGCTTTTCGCATTGTGCGGGGGGCATTCCTTTTTGCGTTTGTAAGCGGCGGGGCCGTGGCGGTCCTCGTCTTTTTCGGGGCGGATTTTCTGACCCGGGAGGTCTTAAATACGCCGTTGGCCGTATTTTCGCTGCGTGTACTTTCCCCCTGCCTGCTGATCGCCGCGTTTCTCGGCGTGATCCGGGGCTTTTTCCAGGGGCTCGGCACAATGATCCCGAGCGCCGTAAGCCAGATCATCGAGCAGATCGTAAACGCCGTTGTCAGCGTGGCGGCTGCCTTCCTTCTGTTCGGCTACGGGGAGCGGATCGGCCGGGTACTCGGCGATCCGGAGAAGATCGGCTCTGCCTACGGCGCTGTCGGCGGCACCATCGGTACGGTAACCGGCGCGGCAGTGGGCCTGATCTTTATCTTTTTGATCTATCTCATGTACCGGACCGTACTCAAACGCCAGATGCGGCGGGACCGGTCCTCCAAAGAGGAAACGGCGGGAGCTGTGGCCTCCGTTCTGATCCTGACCATTGTTCCGGTTCTGCTTTCCTCTACGATCTACAACATTTCCTCCTTCATCGACAACGGTGTGTTCAAGGCCATTGCGCTTCAGCAGGGCTATTCGACCTCCGACATCAGTATATGGTGGGGAAAATATACCGGGAAATACAAGCTGATCATCAACGTTCCGATCGCGATCGCCTCGGCCCTGGCGGCCAGCAGCGTGCCGGCTCTGGCGGCCTCCTGGGCGCGCGGGGATAAGGAGCGCATCAATTCCCAGATCGATTCCGCGATCCGCTTTACAATGGTCATAGCCCTCCCCTGTACCGCAGGGATCGGGGTCCTGGCCAGGCCGATCCTGACGATGCTGTTTAACGATACCAGCGATATAGCGGCCAATATGCTGACCTACGGCTGTGTTGCCATCGCCTTTTATTCCCTCTCGACCCTCTCGAACGGGCTTTTGCAGGGGATCAACCGGCTGCGGCTTCCGGTCATCAATGCCGTCATCGCTCTGGTGCTTCATCTCGGAGCCCTGGCGATCATGATGTACGCCTTCCATCTCGATATTTTTGCGGTCATCTATGCCAATGTGATCTACGCGTTTTTGATGTGCGTACTGAATCAGATCGGCTTATGGAAAGCAGTCCACTACCGGATGAACGTAATGAAAGCGATCCTGAAGCCAGCGCTGGCTGCCGCAATTATGGGCGCTGGCGTCTTCGGCCTGTATAAGCTGTTCGAGCCTGTACTTGCCAACACGATCTCCACGATCCTTTCCATTCTGCTGGGCTGCATTCTCTATCTGTTTCTGCTCCTTTTGTTCAGGAGCATTACCAAAGCCGAGCTGGAGCGGTTCCCCGGCGGAAAGCGGGTGGCCCGTCTGGCGATAAGGCTGCATCTGTTAAAGGAGGAATAAGCGATGAAAAAAGTAAAGGACATTCCGGAAGAAGAGGAGCTTAAGGAGAAGGATACCACCAAATTCAATTTTCTGATGCTCGGCATGGCGATCGTTTTTCTGGCCCTCGGGATCCTGCTCGTAAGCTGCGTCCCGCACATTCTTTCCCTGACGCAGCTCTGTTATCTCCTTTCCGCGGTCGTAATGGGAGCCGGCGTCTTTTTCATCGTGCGCTACTTTATGACCGAGGCCTACAAAAACCTTCAGGAATACGGCTTCTCGGTCGGGGTCATTCTGGTCGCGGCCGGGTGTATCGCCATGGTGCGGTCCGAACAGATCCAGGGAGGACTGTTATACGTTTTCGGGGCGCTGATCCTGATCGCCGCCGTGTTCAAATTCCAGAACGCGCTCGATCTGAAGGCCTTACGGGACCCGCACTGGTACGTATGGCTTGCGATAGCGGCCGTCTTTGCGGTCCTCGGTATCCTTTCGGTCATCAATCCCTTCGGGGAAAATGAGGCCGCCCATGCGAGCTTTACGGCCGTCGTTATGATCATGGACGGCATTATGAGCATCATCGGAACCATCTACCTGTTCCGGAGGATCAATCAGTTTTTGAAGAGAGAAGCGGACCCGGATGCGGTGGAGCTTCCTCCGAAGGACCGGCCCTTCTTCTTAAAGCCCGGTCCGGAGGATGCGGATACCTTCGGTTCGCCGGAGATTCCATCTGCCCCGGACGGGCCGAGTACTCCGACGGTTCCGAATGCTTCTGCGGTCCCGCAGCCGGGAGGCGAATCGAATACGCCCTCAGAGCCTGTGATCATCCGGCCGGAGGATGAGGTATGACCCCGGAAGCGGACGTTACGGTAATCGGCGCGGGGGCCTCCGGTTTGTGCGCAGCCATCTTTGCCGGGCGTTTCGGCCGGAAAGTGGTCGTGGCAGAGCATATGCCGTCTCCGGGAAAGAAGCTGCTTCTCACCGGAAACGGAAAATGCAACCTTTCCAATCTGGACTTATCCACGGCTTATTACCACGGGGCCGGCAGGGACTTTCTGTCGGCCGCCTTCGGACGGTTTGACGGCCTGAAAACAAGGGAATTCTTTCTGAGTCTCGGGGTTCCCTTCCGAAATAAGGACGGGTACCTCTATCCCTTATGCGAAGAGGCCCATGGCGTGCTGCAGGCCCTGTTAAATGAGTGCTCGCGGCTTGGTGTTTCGTTGAATTACAACATCGGAATCCGTAAGATTTCCCCGGTCAGCGGGGGTTTTCTTTTGGATACAAAGGAGGGGGAGGTGTTTTCCCGCCGTGTTATTCTGGCCACCGGCGGAGCCTTCCGGAAGGAGACCGGCAGCGATGGGAGCGGGCTTCTCTATCTGACCGGGGCGCTGGAGCATCCGGTCGTTCCGACCCTTCCTGCATTGTTGCCATTATATGCCGACTTTCCGTATTTAAAGGAGGTGCAGGGCGTCCGTACCCGGGGCACGATCACGCTTCGGATCTCTGACGGAACCGAAATAAAGGATACCGGAGAGCTTCAGCTTGCCGATTACGGCTTATCCGGCATTCCGGTCTTCCAGGTAAGCCGGGAAGCGGTAAAGGCGCTGGCGGAAAAGAAAACCGTTCAAGCCGAGCTGGATCTGCTTCCCAATATTTCCGAGGCGGAAGCATTCTTATTCTATCGTGATTTATTTTTCGGAAGGGAAGAATCGACAGCCTCCCTTCTCTACGGAACCATCCACCGGAAGTTAATTCCGGTTTTAATGACAGTTGCCGGGCTTACGGATACGCTGCCTGCCAAGGAGCTTACCGAGGACGGACTCAAGCGCCTTCTAAAGGCGGTCAAGCATCTGTCCATGCCGGTTACGGGGCATGCGAAGCCGGATATGGCCCAATGTACGGCCGGGGGAGTCGATACGGCCTGTGTGGAGCCTTCCACAATGGAATCAAGGCTTGTTCCCGGGTTTTATTTCTGTGGCGAGGTTTTGGATGTGGATGGGATATGCGGCGGCTATAACCTTCAATGGGCGTGGACCAGCGGGGCTGTCGCCGGGATGAGCGCCGGGATGAACGCCGGAATGAGTGCCGGAAAATGATAAAAGTAGATAATATCACCCTTACCCCGGGAGAATCCGAAAAGCACCTCCCGGATAAGGTCTGCAGGAAACTTCATATCCGGCAGGACCAGCTCCTTTCCCTATGGATTCTGCGCCGCTCCGTGGATGCGCGGAAGGGAAGGCCGGTCCGCGTTCTGTACAGTCTGGCCTGTGAGGTAAAGGGAGAGAGTCGGCATAAGGGAGCCGTTCCCTACCGGCCCTTTGTCTACCGGGCCCCGGAGAGCGGAACAAAAGAGCTTTCCCATCCTCCGGTCATCGTCGGGGCCGGGCCCTGCGGTCTGTTTGCCGCCTGGCTTCTCGCAAAGCAGGGGTATCGGCCGATCCTTCTGGAGAGAGGGAAATGCGTCGAGGAGAGACAGAAGGCGCTGACCGCCTTCTGGGAAACGGGAGTCTTTGATCCCTATGGAAGCGCCTCCTTCGGGGAGGGCGGCGCCGGAACGTTTTCCGACGGAAAGCTCTATACCTCGGTAAAGGACCCCTCCGGCCGCGGAAGAGAGATCTTAAGGATCTTCGTATCGCTTGGCGCACCGGAGGAGATCCTGTATGACAGCGCCCCGCACCTCGGTACGGATGTGCTGTTTCGGATCCTTCAGGAGATGAGAAAGCAGCTTCTTGCAATGGGAGCCGAGATCCGGTTTTCTACGCATATGACGGAGCTAGTGATAAGGAATAAGCGGCTGTCGGCCGTAAAGACGAAGGAGGGAGCCGAGATCCCCTGCGAGGTGCTGGTTTTAAGCATCGGCCACAGCGCAAGGGATACCTTCGTGATGCTGAAGGAAGCGGGCCTTCCGATGGAACAGAAGCCCTTTGCGATGGGCTTTCGCGTCGAGCATCCCCAGGCGCTCATTGACCAGATACAATACCGGGAAGCCGCCGGCCTCCTTCCGCCTGCCTCCTACCACCTGTCCCATACGACCAAAGCAGGGCGCGGCGTCTACAGCTTCTGCATGTGTCCGGGAGGCTATGTCATCAACGCCGCCTCGGAGGAGCAAAGCATCACGGTGAACGGCATGAGCTACTCCGGAAGGGGAAGTCAGACCGCCAATTCCGCGATCATTGTCCAGGTCTCTCCGACGGATTATGATGCAGAAAAACCATACAAGGGACACCCGGCGCTGAAGGGAATCTCTCTCCAGCGCCGCCTGGAGCATAAGGCCTGGGAGCTCGGAAACGACGCTATCCCGCAGCAATTGTTCGGAGATTATAAGCAGAATAAAGAATCAACCGCCTATGGAGCGTTCTCGTCCAGGCATAAGGGAGCGGCGGCCTTTTCCAATCTCCGGGGTCTGCTTTTACCGGAAATGGAGGACGCCTTTCTGGAGGGCATGGCCGATTTCGGAAAAAAGCTTCCCGGCTTTGACCGCGCTGACGCTGTTTTATCGGGAATTGAAGCCCGTACCAGCTCCCCGGTCCGGATTCTCCGGAATGAGCGGCTTGAAACCGAGCCGGCCGGAATCTATCCGGCGGGAGAGGGAGCGGGCTATGCGGGAGGGATTGTTTCCGCAGCCATGGACGGAATGAGGACAGCAGAAGAGATCATAAGGACCTATGAAAGACCAAAAGAAAACGATTGAAGAAACCGAATATACTCCGATGATGCAGCAATACTTAAAGACCCGGTCCGAATACCCCGGGTGCATCCTCTTTTACCGTCTCGGCGATTTTTACGAGATGTTTTTTGATGATGCCATTACCGTTTCCAGGGAGCTTGAGCTCACACTGACGGGGAAAAGCTGCGGGGCAAAGGAGAGAGCGCCGATGTGCGGCGTACCCTACCATGCGGCGGATACCTATCTTGCCCGGCTGGTAAAAAAGGGGTATTCTGTCGCGATCTGTGAGCAGGTGGAGGACCCGAAGACGGCAAAGGGGCTCGTCCGCCGGGAGGTGACCCGGATCGTAACGCCGGGTACGAATATCGACCCTCTGCATCTGGACGAGACGAAGAACAATTATTTATGCACGATTTATTTTTCACAGGAGCATTACGGCCTGTCCGCGATCGATGTTTCCACCGGAGAATTTCTGGCCACCGAGACCACGGACCAGGACCAGCTCTTTGACGAGCTTATCCGGTTTGATCCGAAGGAGATCCTGTGCAACGAGAGCTTTCGTATGTCCGGTTTCCCGGAGGAGGCGCTTCTGAAGCGGATAAAGGCCGCCGTGCATGTGGTGGACGAGAACAGCTTTCTGGAGGAGCATGTAAAGGTCATCCTGACCACCCATTTTCATGTATCGTCCATCGACGGCCTGGGGCTCATGGATATGCCCTATGCGGCGGCTGCGGCCGGGGCGGTGCTGACCTGGCTGTTTGAGACCCAGAAGAATTCCCTTGCGCAGGTGCTTTCGATCCGGCCCTATCAACGGTCCGCCTTCCTGATGCTGGACAGCACGACCCGGCGGAATCTCGAGCTGACCGAAACGCTGCGGGAAAAGGAGAGGAAGGGCTCCCTTCTCTGGGTTCTGGACAGGACCCGGACGGCGATGGGTGCGCGGCGTCTTCGGTCCATGATCCATTCGCCCATGGTGGACAAGCTGCGGATCGAGGAGCGGCTGGACGCCGTGGAGGAGCTGAAGGAAAAGGCCATTCCCCGGGAGGAGCTCCGGGAATATCTGGGAAGCGTTTATGACCTGGAGCGGCTCCTGACCCGCATTACCTACCAGACGGCAAACGCACGGGACCTTCTTTCCTTTAAGAGCTCCCTGTCCCTGCTTCCGGCGGTGAAGACCATCCTTCAGGAGCTTGAGGCCCCTCTGTTTCAGGAGTTCGCCGCCGGTTTTGACCCGATGCAGGATCTTTTTACCCTCGTGGAGGAAGCCATTGTCGAGGAGCCTCCGCTTACGATCCGGGAAGGCGGAATTATTAAAGAAGGATATAATACTGAAGCAGACCGCCTGAAATCGGCCGAAACGGACGGGACCGGCTGGCTGAAGGAGCTGGAGGAGAAGGAGCGGGAGGCCACCGGGATCAAAAACTTAAGGGTCCGCTACAACAAGGTCTTCGGCTACTATATCGAGATAACCAACAGTGCGCTGGATAAGGTTCCGGAGCGCTATATCCGGAAGCAGACCCTGACGACGGGGGAGCGCTACATAACGCCGGAGCTGAAGGAAATGGAGGATACGATCCTCGGCGCCCGGGAAAAGCTGATCGCCCTGGAATACGAGCTTTTCTGCTCGATCCGGGACAGGATCGCCGGTGAGGTCGTAAGGATCAAAAAAACCGCCGATATCCTTGCGCTTCTGGACGCGGTCGCCTCCCTTTCCCATGTTGCCTCGGCAAATCGCTATGTACGGCCCGCCATCACGGAAGACGGCTGTATCCGGATCAAAAACGGACGTCATCCCGTCGTGGAAAAAATGGCAGGAGCGAAGCAGTTTGTTCCGAATGACTGCTTTCTGGACGGAAACGAGAACAGGATATCCATCATCACCGGCCCGAACATGGCCGGGAAATCCACCTATATGCGGCAGGTGGCGCTGATCGTCCTGATGGCCCAGATGGGCTCCTTTGTCCCGGCGGAAAGCGCCTCCATCGGGCTTACGGACCGGATCTTTACGCGGGTGGGCGCCTCGGACGATCTGGCCAGCGGCCAGAGTACCTTCATGGTGGAAATGACCGAGGTGGCGAATATCCTGCACAATGCAACAAAAAACAGCCTTCTGATCCTGGACGAGATCGGCCGCGGTACCTCCACCTTCGACGGGCTTTCCATCGCCCGGGCCGTGGTGGAGCATATCAGCAATCCTTCGCTTCTTGGCGCAAGGACGCTCTTTGCGACGCATTACCACGAGCTCACGGAGCTGGAGGGGAAGCTGTTTAACGTGCATAATTACCGCATTGCCGTAAAGGAGAGCGGGGATTCCATCGTGTTCCTGAGAAAGATTGTTCCCGGCGGGGCCGATAAGAGCTACGGGATCGAGGTGGCCAGGCTGGCGGGCGTGCCGGAATCCGTTACCCGGCGGGCCGAGGAGATCGCGGAGGAGCTGAACCGGAAGGAGCCGCAGGAGACCCGTGGGACACAGGCTTTTCCCGAGGAGGAGCCTGTGCAGCTTTCGCTCTTTGATCCCTTGCCGGATCCGGTGATCGATGAAATTAAAAATCTTGATTTAACAAATATGACTCCTCTCGAAGCCTTAAACTGCCTGCACCGGCTTCAGGAGGAACTGAAGAGGTAAGTATGGAAACGCCGAAAATTCAGGTTCTGGATCAGGATACGATCGGAAAGATCGCGGCCGGCGAGGTGATCGAGCGGCCGCTCTCCGTCGCGAAGGAGCTGGTGGAAAACGCGATCGATGCCGGCGCGACCGCCATCACCGTCGAAATGAAGGAGGGCGGGATCCGGCTTTTACGCGTCACGGACAACGGCTGCGGAATCGCCGCGGAGGATGTGCGCACCGCGTTTTTAGAGCACGCCACAAGCAAGATCCGGTCCACGCTGGACCTTCTGAGCATCCGATCTCTGGGCTTTCGCGGAGAGGCGCTGCCCTCGATCGCCGCGGTCAGCCGGACGGAGCTCATTACGAAAACAGCCGGGAGCCTGACCGGGGTCCGTATTCTGATGGAGGGCGGGAAGGAGCTTTCCTTTGAGGAGGTCGGGGCGCCGGAGGGAACCACGTTTCTGGTCCGGGACCTGTTCTATAACCTGCCGGCCAGAAGGAAGTTCTTAAAGTCCGCGCGAACCGAGGGAAATGCGATCACCTCCCTTATGGAGCGTCTGGCTCTGTCCCATACCGGGATCTCCTTTCAGCTTATGTCCGACGGGAGGAGCGTCCTTCGGACCGACGGGAACGGGCGCATCCGGGATGTGATCTATCAGATCTACGGGCGCGATATCGCAGAAAACCTTCTGCCCGTCGAGCTGCAGACCCCGCTTCTAAAGCTCTATGGTTATGTGGGAAAGCCGAATTATTCCCGCGGGAACCGTGATTTTGAAAATTATTTCATCAACGGCCGGTATGTAAAAAGCACCCTGCTTCAAAAATCCATCGAGGATGCCTATCATTCCTTCCTGATGCAGCATCAGTATCCCTTCACGGCCCTGATGCTGGAGGTGGACGGGAAGGAGGTGGACGTCAACATCCATCCGCAGAAAATGGCGCTTCGGTTTCAAAAGCCCGAGGAGATCTATGACCGCGTTTATCAGGCGCTTCGCTCGGCGCTGAAGGAGAAGGAGCTGATTCCGAAGGTATTTCTGCCTTTGGAGGAGAAAAAGCCGGCCGAAGAGAAGCTTCCCCCGCTTCCGGAGCCCTTTGAAGCGGCCCGCGTCCGCCCTCTGAATATGCAGAAGGAGCATAGGGAAACGGTGCAGAGCATTCTTGCGGACAAGGGAACGGAGCCGGATCGTGAGTTGTCCCCCGCGCCGGAATTCGAAGTGGCCGGGGAGAAAAGCCCGGAGCCCGAAGAATCCGGCCGTTTGACGCCGGAGGAAAAGCCCGTACAAACGGAGCTCCTGTTTAACGGAAACCGGGTGGAAGCTTTTTCAGAAATAGAACCGGCTGCAGAAGCCGAAGAGCTGACCGGGCCGGAAGAAGCCAAAAAGCCGGAGGAGCCGAAAGCGTTCCGGATCCTCGGCCAGGTCTTTCTGACCTATTGGCTTGTGGAAACCGGGGACAGGCTCCTGATGGTGGACCAGCACGCTGCCCATGAGAAGGTGATCTTCGAACGCCTTATGAAGCGGAAGGCTAAGAAAGAGCGTTTATCCCAGGCTCTGTTCCCGGGGCTGACCGTAACCCTGTCCACCCATGAGGAGCAGACGTTAAACGACTATCTGTCCCTCTTTACGGAGGCGGGGTATGAGATCGAACCCTTCGGCGGAAGGACCTTTACGATCACCGCGGTCCCGGCGGATATCTACGGGCTGGACGAGAAGCACAATTTCCTGGAAATGCTGGATGAGCTGGCGAATGACCAGCACCGTAACGTAACCGAGGAGCTGTATTACCATATCGCCACAATGAGCTGCAAGGCGGCGGTCAAGGGAAACCAGCATCTGACGCTTATGGAATTTCAGGCTCTGATGGAGCAGCTCCTGTCCTGCGAGACCCCCTATCAGTGTCCGCACGGCCGTCCGACGATGATTTCGCTGACGAGATATGAGGTCGAAAAGCTCTTTAAAAGGGTGGTGCCGTCATGAAAAAAACGACACCTCTGATCATTTTGGCCGGTCCGACCGCCGTCGGAAAATCCGCCCACTCCGTAGAGCTCTCAAGACGGATCGGCGGAAGTGTGATCTCCGCGGATTCCATGCAGGTCTATCGCGGAATGGACATCGGCTCTGCAAAGATCAAACCGATTGAAACCAAAGGGATTCCCCATTATTTAATCGATATTTTAGATCCTGTCGAGGACTTTCACGTAGTAAAATTTCAGGCGCTTGCCAAGGAAGCCATGGCAGAGATCGCCAAAAACGGGCGGATTCCCGTCCTGTGCGGCGGAACCGGGTTCTACATCCAGGCTCTTTTATATAATATAGATTTTACAACTCAAGAGAAGGACGAAGCTCTAAGGAATCAGCTTCTCGAATTTGCGCGGAAGGAAGGAAATGAAGCCCTGCATCAAAGGCTTTTCAGCATTGACCCCGAAGCGGCATATGCGATCCCGGTCAACAATGTAAAGCGAGTCATCCGGGCCATCGAGTTTTATGAAGCGAGCAACGGCAGACGGATCTCGGAGCACAACAGAAATGAGAGAGCAAAACCGCCGGCATATCCCGTCCTTTATCTGGTTCTTAACGAACCGCGGGAGCGGCTCTACCAGAAAATCGATGAGCGGGTGGAGCATATGCTTCAGGAGGGCCTGGTGGAGGAGGTAAGGACGCTGCTGGAAAGCGGGGTTTCGATGCAGACAACGGCGATGCAGGGCCTCGGCTATAAGGAAACGGCCGCTTACCTGAACGGAGAGCTGACGCTGGAGGAAGCCGTCCGCCGGATCAAGCGGGACAGCCGCCATTTTGCGAAGCGCCAGCTTACCTGGTTTAAGCGGGAGCCTCTCGCTCGGTGGATTCAAAAGGAAACGTATTCCTACGATGAAAACGCCGTTGCCGATCAGATCGAGGCCCTTGCCCGTGATTTTTTGACTGCATATATTGATTGAAATACCACTTTTCAGACGACGGAGGAAGACAAAAATGCCGGATGCCTTTATCAAAAAGCAATATGAACAGTTTCATTTATCCCCTGAAGTGATCGCATTTGCAGAAAAAATTGAATCAGAATTATACGATCGTTTCCAGGCCATCGACCGCAGAGCAGAGGCCAACCAGCTCAAGGTCATCCACGCGATGCAGGTTCACAGGGTGTCCCAGGAATGCTTCCAATATACCTCCGGCTACGGCTATGACGATATCGGGAGGGAGACGCTGGAAAAGGTCTATGCCACCTTATTTCATGCGGAGGATGCTCTTGTGCGTCCCCAGATCACCTGCGGCACCCATGCGCTGGCGCTGGCGCTCATGTCGAACCTTCGCCCCGGAGACGAGCTCTATTCCCCGGTCGGAAAGCCCTATGACACGCTGGAGGAGGTCATCGGGATCCGCCCCTCGATGGGGTCCCTTGCCGAGTACGGGATCACCTACCGGCAGACCGATCTGAAGGAGGACGGGAGCTTCGATTATGACGGGATACGTCATGCCTTGTCCAGAAAAACCAAAATGGTCACGATCCAGCGCTCCAAGGGCTACCAGACCCGTCCCAGTTTTTCCGTGGACGCGATCGAGAAGCTGATCCGTTTTATCCGGGGGCTCCAGCCGGAGGTGCTGATCATGGTGGATAACTGCTATGGTGAGTTTGTGGACGACCGTGAGCCGATCGAGGCCGGAGCGGACCTTGCGGTCGGCTCACTGATCAAGAATCCCGGCGGCGGCCTGGCTCCGATGGGCGGTTATCTTGTCGGGAAAAAGGAATGTATTGAAAACGCAGCCCGCCGGCTTACCTCCCCGGGGCTCGGCAAGGAGGTCGGCGCCAGTCTCGGCGTTATGCGGTCCTTCTACCAGGGGCTGTTTCTGGCTCCCGTTGTGACCGCCGCAGCCCTGAAAACCGCGATTCTGGCGGCAAATCTGTATGAGCGGCTGGGCTTTTTTGTTTTGCCCGGCGCAGGAGAGGAGCGGCATGACATTATCCAGGCGGTGACCTTCGGGAAACCGGAGCTTCTGACCGCCTTCTGCGAGGGGATCCAGGCCGGCGCACCGGTGGATGCCCATGTAACGCCGGAGCCCTGGGCGATGCCCGGGTACGAGGATCCCGTTATCATGGCCGCAGGCGCCTTCCATCAGGGCTCTTCGATCGAGCTGTCCGCAGACGGCCCCCTTCGGCCTCCCTATACCGCGTATTTCCAGGGAGGGCTGACCTATCCGAGCGGGAAGCTGGGGATTCTTATGAGCCTGCAGAAACTCCTTGAAAAGAATCTTGTTCATATCGATAAAATATGCTAAAATTGTAAAGTTCAAAGCACTTTTCGGCGGCCGGGATTTTTTGATATAAGAAGAAGCCCCGAAAAGGCCGCCGGAACCTGAGAGAAAGAAAAAAGCGTAATAACAGAAGGAAGAAGAAAAAATGGCAGGTAATATTTTCGGAGTCGATCTCGGGACCAGAAATCTGAAGGTCTACTCAAAGGGCCTGGGCAAGGTCTTTAACGAGAAAAACGCGGTGGCGATCGTGGGAAAGAACAGGCTCTATGCCTACGGGGACCGGGCTTATGATATGTACGAAAAGGCGCCCGAGTCCATCGACATTAAATTCCCGATCAACAAAGGCGTGATCGCTGACTATAACTTTATGCAGACCATGCTCTATGAGTTTCTGGAGAAGCATTCCAAGGGCAGGGTCCACGGAGCGGAATTCGTGGTGGCCGTGCCTACCGATATTACCGAGGTGGAAAAGAAGGCCTTCTTCGATATCTTCTATAAGAGCAGCTTAAAATCCCGGCTCGTGCTTTTGTGCGAGAAGCCGATCGCGGACGCCGTCGGGCTCGGGATCGATGTAAATGAGCCCACCGGGGTTATGGTCGTGGACTTCGGAGCCGATACGACGGAGATCTCCGTGATCTCTCTCGGCGGTCTGGTGCTTTCGACGCTTTTGAACTTCGGCGGAAACCGTATCGACGAATCCATCATAAGCTATATTAAGAAGAACTTTAATCTGGTCATCGGCCAGAAAACGGCGATGCAGTTAAAGGAAACTCTGGCCAACGGCATCGGCAGCAACGAGGACTCCATGGTCGTGGTAGGGCGGAACCTCTTAAGCGGCCTTCCGATCGAGATGGAGGTGACCGCGGAAACGGTGTACGAGGCGATCAAATCCGATCTGGCCTCGGTCTGTACCTCGATCAAGATGATCCTGGAGCGGACTCCTCCGGAGCTTGCGAAGGATATTATCCACGACGGGATCTATATTACCGGCGGCGGCTCCCAGATCAAGGATCTGGATACCTTATTTACGGATATTACCGGAATTAAGGTAAACCAGTGCGAGATCCCCGAGGAATGTGTGGTGCGTGGGCTTGTAAAGATTGTTTCGGATGAGAAGTATAAACGTCTGGCCTTCAGCATGAAGTCCAGGATCCTGAAATAGGAAGGTTTTGAAAGTACTGATCTATGGCGCAGACTAAGAAATACAAGAGGAAAAAAAACCGATCCATTCCTCCGAAGTATCTGCTTCTCGGCATGACGGTACTCTGTGTCGTTATGATCCTGACGGGTTTGGCCTTTAATCTGTCCGGCGGTCCGCTGCAAGCGGCTGCCGGGTATGTTTTTGTACCCATGCAGGAGGGGATCAACCGCCTCGGAAGCACGATCTCTTCGGGTCTTTCCGATTTAAAGACCCTGCGAGAGGTGGAGGAGGAGAACGCGGCCTTAAAATCCCAGGTAAATGCCCTGACCGAGGAGCTGAACCAGATCAAGCTCGAGCAATACGACGTGGAAAATTACCGGGCGCTGCTCAAGCTGGATGAAAAATACCCGGATTATGAGAAGGTCGCGGCCCATGTGATCGGGAAGGACGCCGGAAACTGGTTCGCCACCTTCCTTATTGATAAGGGCTCCAACGACGGGATCTCCGTGGATATGAACGTGATCGCCGATGAAGGGCTGGTGGGGATCGTGACCGCGGTCGGCCCGACCTTTGCGCGCGTCCGCTCCATTATCGATGACGCGGCCCAGGTCTCGGCTCAGGTGCTTTCCACCTCCGATAACTGCATCGTCAGCGGCGATCTTCCCCTTATGAATACCGACGGGCGCATGCTCCTGTCCATGTTAAAGGACGAGGATGATGAGGTGGTCGTCGGAGACCAGCTCGTAACCAGCAACGTCAGCAGCAAATACGTGCAGGGCCTTCTGATCGGAAACATCGCTTCCTTAAGCTTTGACTCCAACCAGCTTACGAAATCCGGTACGGTTACGCCGGTGGTGGATTTCGAGCATCTCTCCGAGGTGCTGGTGATCCTGGAGATCAAGGACAACGACGCGCTGGAGGGCTAGGCCATGAGAAGAAAGATAGCCATCGCGATCCTCCTTATCGTATGCTTTATCCTCCAGACCACGGTCTTCAAGGTCCTGGCGGTAGCCGGCATCAGCCCGAACCTCCTCATCATCGTCACCGCCGCCTTCGGCTTCATGCGCGGGCGGAAGGAGGGAATGTTCGTCGGCTTTTTTGCAGGCCTTCTGATCGACCTGTTTTACGGAACATATATCGGCTTTTATGCCCTGATCTACATGTACATCGGTTATCTGAACGGCTTCTTTAATAAGATCTTTTACCCGGAGGACGTGAAGCTTCCGATGCTTCTGATCTCCCTGTCCGATGTATTCTGCAATCTGGTGGTCTTTGTCCTGTTCTTTGTGATGCGGGGCCGCTTTGACCTGCCCTTTTACTTTGTCCACATCATGGTGCCGGAGCTGATCTATACGATCCTCGTCACCATTGTTTTGTATTTCATCATCCTCCGGATCAACAAGCATCTGGAGAAGCTCGAAAAGAGGAGCGCCGCGAAATTTGTTTGACGATATTAAGGAAGCTTTATTAAAATTCATCAGTTCCCGTCTGCTGGTCCTCGGTCTGCTTCTGATCGGTCTGTTCGTGGTCCTTGCGCAGCGGCTGTTTTCCCTTCAGATCGTCGAAGGGCAGTCCTACCAGGATAACTATACCCTGACCATCGTTAAGGAACGGATCCTGGAGAGTACCCGTGGGAACATCTATGACCGGAACGGCGAGCTCCTTGCCTACAACGAGCTGTCCTACACGGTTCAGATCGAGGACAGCGGAAGCTACGATACCCAGTCCCAGAAGAACAAGGCCTTAAACCGTGAGCTTTACGACATTCTTCTGATCCTGGACAAAAACGGGGACCGGATCCAGAACAGCTTTTCCATTGCCCTGAATGAGGACAATACCTATTCCTATACCGTGGAGGGGAAGTCCCTGCAGCGGTTCCTTGCGGACGTTTACGGGAAGTCCTCGGCCTCGGAGCTCGGGATGAACAGGAAGCTCGGCTATGACGAATCCAAGGCCACGCCGGACCAGGTCATGGCCTATCTTTCCGGGAAGACCCGGTTTGATGTGTCAGATGTTCTGTACGCGCCGAAGGATTTTTACCGCATTGTGTGTCTTCGCTATGCGATGTCCCAGAATTCGTACCAGAAATACATTCTGACCGATGTTGCCTCCAACGTCAGCGATGAGACCGTGGCCTACATCAGTGAGCACAAGGATGAGCTCACCGGAATTACCGTCGAAACCAACACGATCCGGAAATACGTGGACAGCAAATACATCTGCCACATCATCGGCTATACCGGCAAGATCGACAGCGAGGAATATGCCGAGCTGTCGGAGAAGTATGAGGGCTATTCCCTGACGGATACGGTGGGGAAGGCCGGGATCGAGCAGTACCTGGATGCGGAATTGAAGGGACACAAGGGCTATGAGCGGCTGTATGTGGATAATCTCGGAAAGGTGGTAAAGACCATCGAGACCAAGGATCCCTCTGCCGGAAACAACGTCTACCTCTCGATCGACATCAATCTCCAGAAGGCCGTCTATGATCTTCTGGAGCAGGAGATCGCCGGTATCGTTTATTCCAAGATCCAGAACATCCGCGAATATGTAGCAGAAGAGTACAGCAGCGCCTCCGACATCGTGATCCCGATCTATGACGTATATTATGCGCTGATCAACAACAGCGTTCTGGATATCGAGCATTTCAAAACCGATGTCGCTTCTCCCACGGAGAAAAAGGTGTACCAGGCCTTCAGCGAGAAAAAGGCCCAGGTGCTTGACGGCCTCTCCGCGGAGCTCCTTTCCCCGACGCCGCTTCCCTATGAGGCGCTGGATAAGGAAATGCAGAATTATATGTCCTATGTGGCCTCGCTCCTGGCCGCGGAGGAAATACTGAATACCGACCTCATCGATACCACGGATCCCGTCTACATCGCCTGGCGGGAGTCCACGATCAGTCTTCAGGAATACTTAAAGCACGCCATCGAAATGAACTGGATCGACATTACCCGGTTCAATGTGGAGGAGCAGTACGCCGATTCCTCCGAGATCTACCAGAATCTGATCGGGTGGTGCCTTGAGGAGCTGGATAACGATCGGAAATTTGCGAAAAAGGTATATAAATATGTCATTGACCAGGATCTGATCTCGGGCTATGACCTGTGCCTGATCCTCTACGACCAGGGCGTGCTTTCCACCTCGGACCCGGATTATCCGATGCTCACGGCCCAGGCCATGAATTCCTTTGACTTCCTGAGAAAGAAGATCAAGAATATGGAGATCACGCCGGCCCAGCTCGCGCTTGACCCCTGTACCGGGTCCTGCGTGATCGTGGATCCCAGAAACGGGGAACTCCTTGCCTCCGTATCCTATCCGGGGTATGACACGAACAAGCTTGCGAACAATGTGGACGCGGATTATTTCCGCTCTTTGAATGAGAACCTTTCAAATCCTCAGATCGATTACGCGACGCAGCAGGGTACGGCTCCCGGTTCTACCTTTAAAATGGTGACCGCCACCGCCGGACTGACGGAGGGCGTGGTTTCCATCGACGAGCAGATCGAGGACAAGGGCGTGTATGAAAACGTGGCCGACGGCCCCGCCTGCTGGATCTGGAACTCATACCACATGACCCACGGAAAGATCAACGTATCGGAAGCCCTGCGGGATTCCTGCAACTACTTCTTCTACGAGCTGGGCTACCGTATGGCCAACGGCTACATTAACTACAACGACGCCCGCGGTATTGAAAAGCTGACCAAATATGCCACCGAATACGGTCTGAATGAAAAGACGGGGATCGAGATCCCGGAGAGTATGCCGAAGATCGCGACGGAATACCCGATTACCACGGCCATCGGCCAGTCGAACAACTCGTTTACGACCATCAGCCTTGCCCGATATACGGCGGCTGTGGCAAACCGGGGAAAGGTCTATAACTTAACGCTTCTGAATAAAATGACCGACGGAGAGGACCGGACGATAAAGACCTATTCGCCCACCATCAGAAACGAGATGACCGAAATTTCCCAGGATACCTGGAACGCGATCCAGCTCGGAAACCGGATGGTGGTGGAAGAGTCTGAATATTTTGAAAATTTTCCGATCGCAGTCGCCGGGAAGACCGGAACGGCGCAGATCAACCGCCGTCCCAACCACGCGCTGTTTGTCTGCTATGCGCCCTACAGCGAGAATCTGCATGTTAATCCCCGGGTCGCCATCGCCACGCGGATCGCATACGGCTATTCCTCCGGGAATGCCGCGGAAGTGACCGCCCGGATTTTGAAGTATTATTTCGGCTACTCTACGGAGGAGGAGATTCTGGACGGCCAGGCCGAGGATGTTTCCACCACCAACGCCGTTACAGACTGATAAGGAGGAGAGAAATGAAGGAAGCGGTCATTCTGAAAAGCAACAAATACGGGCTCCAGCTTATTCTGAACGGGGAGCTTCCCTTTGAGACGCTGAAGGAGGAGGTTGTACAGAAGTTTAAGGAATCCAAAAAATTCTTTAAGGACGCCCAGTTTGCCATTTCCTTCGCCGGCAGAGACCTTACCGATGAGGAGGAATGTGCCCTCGTTTCCGCCATTAACGAAAATTCGGATACCGAGGTCATCTGCATCGTAGATGAGGAATCGATCCGTGAGGAGATCTTCCAATCCCGGGCAGAGCAGGCGGAAGAGGAACCGGAGCCGGATTTTAATCCCAACAGCGCCTTCCTTCGCTATGATTCCCTGACCGAGGACGAGGTCCTGATCGTCGAGGAAAACCTCGTTATCATGGGCGATGTCCCGGAGAGCGCCACCGTCACCTCCGGCGGCAGCATCGTCGTCCTCGGCAGCTTAAGCGGAAAGGTCTGGGCCGGCTCCGGAGGAAACGAGGATGCCTTTATCTTTGCCCTTTCCATGCAGCCCGCATCCCTTCGGATCGGCGGCGTTGTGCTGCCTCCGGAGGAGCATGGTATCTTCCGGCGGCGGAGGAGTAAAACCTTCCTTCCGAAGGCCGCCCGTATCTCCGGCGGAATGGTGATCTTGCAGGAGATTGTCCCGGGGAGGACGAAATAGCCTATGCTTTCCATGCTGAAGCGTTACCACATCAAAAACTACAACTTCAAGCTCGTTGCCTATGCCGTGATCCTGACCGTGATCGGGATCCAGATCATCGGCAGCGCCAACGATGATTATCAGTCCAAGCAGACTCTGGGTCTTGTGCTGGGCCTTTTTGTGATGGTCGCCGTATCTTTGATCGACTATTCCCTGGTCCTGAAGCTTGCGCCCCTGATCTACGCGGCTGCCGTGATCCTTCTTGTGCTTGTGCGTGTCGCCGGCAAGGAGGCAAACAATGCCCGGAGATGGTTTGAGATCAGCGGCTTTCGCTTTCAGCCCTCCGAGCTCTGTAAGAT
>JAFSXC010000076.1 GCA_017450105.1 Lachnospiraceae bacterium
AAGCTCCGGTGGAGCTTCTCTTGCAGCCGACCGGAGTGGAACGTAGACTGCGGCCTTCCTCTGCGATTTTCTGCGGTTCTGCCCTGCGGGTACATCCCGCCGGAGGCTGCTAAGGAAACGCTGATTAAATCAGCGTTTCCTTAGCATCCTCCGGAACAGCTCATCCTTTTCTTATCTTTCTGGCCCTCCAGAGCTCCTTTACGAGAATGCACCGGTTGCGGATCATCACCGGCAGGGAATTATGGGAAAAATCGGACTCCGCCTCCGCGTGGCGGCGGTATTTGATCAGAGGCTCCGGGATCAAAACGACCTTTTCCTTCCTCAGGTCCGCCGTCAGACCGATCCACTGGTCGTGCATCGGGATCGTACGGGGAATCGGAAGGAAATGCGGCACCAGCTCCCGGGTAAACGCCATACAGCAGCCTATATAGCGGTTCTTGATCAGATTCGCCATGGTGCCGGAACGGCAGCCGCGGTAGGAAAAAAAGGAAGGCATGATAACTTTTGTTAAATCGTCATTGTACACTTCGGCGTCGTGCATTACGAGCGCAGCATCTTTGTTAAATTCAGCCATAACTTTCTTGACTTTATTTGGTTTCCAAACATCATCCTGGTCGGCCAGAAAAATATAATCCCCTTTGCATTTTTGTACTACACTTTCTACATTGGCTATGATCCCTTCCCGCGGGCCCTCCGTCAGGCGGATTCTCGGATCCCTTATGCAAAAATCCGCTATCACTTTCCGCGTTCCGTCCGTCGAACCGTCGTCGGAGATCACCACCTCATCCTCCTGTCCCAGGTTCGCAAGGATCGACTCCAATTCTTCCGAAAGATATTTTTCTCCGTCCTTTGTTATAATTGCGACAGAAATCATTTGACCTTTCTCCATAAATCCTCATATTCACGGACAATCTTATCCCAGGAATAGCGCTCCTCGATCCGTTTTTTTGCCCCCGCTTCGAGCTTCCTTCGGTCCTCCTCCGGCATCAGCTCGAGCATATCCAGAACAACCGCAAGATTCCCGGGTTCCTTTGTAAAATAGAGGCAGCTCTCTCCTCCCACCTCCCGGTTAAAGGCCACATCCAGAAGCACATTTACCCCGGTGGCGGCCATGGCCTCCAGGAGCGAGGGGTTGGTTCCTCCGACCTCATGGCCGTGGATATAGGCGAAGGCGCCCTTCCGGATCAGGGCCAGAAGCTCCTTATCATAGACGGTCCCGCAGAAGCGGATCCGGTCGTCGGCATCGAACTGGGTTTCCTGCATCAGCTCTCTGTACAGTGGCTTTCCCTCGTAATCCGTCAGGATGCACAGGGCCTTATCCGTATCGGCCTCCGTAAATTCCGAAAGCATGACCAGAAAATTATTCTCCGGCACAAACCGGGCTACGATCAGATAGTAGCCGTACTCTTTCACCCCCTGGTCCTGCAGCCACCCGGCGTATCGTTTTTTTGCTTCCTCAGAGATCGCGGGCGCGGGATCCGCCCCATAGGAGAGATAAACCGTTTTCGGGTGGAAGGAGGCATATTCCTCGCAAATATAGCGCTCCATCTCAACCGCGTCGCAGACGCATAAGTCCGCGCGTTTAACCATTCTCCCCTCGGAATACTTCCAATATTTCCGAACCATCGGGCTCCACTTGGAGCGCAGCCATTCGTGGCCGTCCGGATTCACATACACCGGTACGCCCAGCCTTTTCGCCCTTCTCTTCAGCCCGGCGAAGAACGGCCCGAGGCGGCAGGCAAGGCAAAGGATCACGGATCTTTCCCCGTGACGCTTTATATCCTTGCAGGCAACCAAAAAAGCCCTCCGATCATACAGGATGGCTTTTGCACTTCCGATCTCCGGTACCCGGACTCCGTAGCACTTCGCGCCGTTGTGCTCCGGATCCTCGGCCTCCATTAAACAGGCCACATGGTACATGACATCGGGATCGGTCTTTCTTCCCGTCAGCTCCTCCACAAAGGTCTCGAAGCCGCCGTAGCGCGCCGGTATTCCCTTGCTTCCGATGATGTATACGTGGAACATTTGACTTTCCTCCGACTATTCCGCTCCTTTCGCCTTCAGGACCACCTGAACGGTCTTGGCCAGGATCTTCATATCCAGCCACAGGTTCCAGTGGGAGATGTAATAGGTATCAAGCGCTACGATCTCCTCAAAATCCGTTATATTGCTCCGGCCGCTGACCTGCCACATGCCGGTGATCCCCGGGCGGCCGGACAGCCTGGCCTTATGCCAGTATTCGTACTTTTCGTACTCGTCCACCGTAGGAGGCCGCGTTCCGACCAGGCTCATATCGCCGATCAGCACGTTCCAGAACTGGGGAAGCTCATCCAGAGAGTATTTCCGCATCGTCTTCCCGACCGGGAAGATCCTGGGGTCATCCTTCATCTTGAACATGATGTCCCCTTCCATCTCGTTCTTATCCATGAGCTCCTTTTTCCGTTCCTCCGCGTCCATATACATGGAACGGAATTTATAGAACTTGAACTTCCGTCCGTTTTTCCCGACTCTGGTCTGCGAAAAGATCACCGGTCCCGGAGACTGGCGCTTGATCCTGGGCGCAAACAGAAGGAAAACCACCCCGCAGATCGCGAGCCCCACGAGGCCGCCGAGAATATCAAAGAAGCGTTTCACGAACAGCTCCCGCGGCGTCGCTATCCGCATACTTGTCGTCATGACCACGAAATTACCGAAGGGCTCTATAACGCGGTTCGGCATCAGACGGGATTCATGGACGAGATTATAATGGACCGTTATGCCCATTTCCAGGAGCTGGTCCGCAAGGGCCTCGCTGCTTTCGATCGTATTTCCGTTGATGAATACCTCGTCCACGACATGGATCTTCAGATATTCATAGAAGCCCGTGGCGTTTGTCACCACCGGAATCCCGCTGATCTGGCGGCCGGTGCAGTCCCGGTCTATGATCACGATGCCCTCGATCGTAAACTCCGTATATTCCATGTGGCGCAGGTCCTCGATGCAGTCCTCGGCCTGATCAAAGGTCGTTACGACGATCATGATATTCCGGTTCGGGTCGTTTACGATCCGGGAACGGACCACCTTTTTCCAGAGCAGACGCGCGATAAAAATAAACGCGAAGGAGAAGCCCCAGAAGAAATAGAGGATCTGCCGGGAATAGGCCTCAGACCTCTGGATCGTAAAGAGGTAGACCACGAGGCCGAGGAAAATAAACATACTGTGGAAAAGCGAGGACTTGAGCTCCTGGTACTTATTCCGCCGGAGGATGCTCTTATAGGGCTCCGTCAGAAACACCAGAAGGATATCCACCCCGAGCATGAAGCCGCCCATAATGATATAGCCCCGGAGCATGGTCAGATCCCCGAAGCCGATACGGATCAGATAGGCCAGAATGTAGGCTGCTACAAGGCAGATGATATCCAGGATTGTAAAGTCAAGGTGCTTGATAAAGCTCCTTCGTTCCCGTTTGTACATTTACAACAGATCCTTTGCCAGATTAAGCGCCGCTTCCACGGTGTCGTCCATATCAAAATACTGGTACATTCCGAGCCTTCCGCCGAAGACCACCTTTTTCTCGCGGGCGGCCAGATCAGCGTATTTTCGGTACAGAGCGTTGTTCTCCTCATCGTTCACCGGATAGTAGGGCTCATCCCCCCGCTTCCAGGCCGTCGGATATTCCTTCGTCACCACAGTCTTCTTCTGGCTTCCGAATTCGAAGAATTTATGTTCAATAATCCGGGTATAGGGAGTTTCGGCGTCCGTATAGTTCACCACCGCGTTCCCCTGATAATTCTCCGTATTATAGACCTCGGTCTCAAACCGTAGGGACCGATAGGCCAGCTCTCCGTAGCAATAATCGAAATAGGCGTCGATCATGCCGGTAAACAGCACATTCTCCGCCGATGCGAGGTATTCCTCCTTATGCGAAAGGAAATCCACGCCCGTCTCCACCTCGGCCCCGTCGAGCAGCTTTTCGATGATCTGCGTATAGCCGCCGATCGGGATTCCCTGGAAACGGTCGTTGAAATAATTATTATCATAGGTAAAGCGCACCGGAACCCGGCGGATGATAAAGGCAGGCAGCTCCGTCGCCTTTCTGCCCCACTGCTTTTCGGTATAGCCCTTGATCAGCTTTTCATAGATATCGGTACCGATGAGATTGATCGCCTGCTCCTCAAGGTTTGCGGGCTCGGCCTTGGCATGGACCGCCTTCTGTTCCTCGATCTTTACCGCCGCCTCCTCCGGGTAAACGACTCCCCAAAGCTGGTGGAAGGTATTCATATTAAACGGGAGATTGTAGATCTCTCCCTTGTAGTTCGCAAGAGGTGAATTCGTATAGCGGTTAAATTCCGCCAGAGCGTTCACATAATCCCAGACCTCGCGGTTATCGGTATGAAATATATGGGCACCGTATTCATGGACCTGGATTCCCTCCAGCTCCCTGGTGTAGACATTTCCCCCGATATGCTCACGCTTTTCAATGACACGGACCGTTTTATTCGCTTTCATCGCCTCATGCGCAAATACAGCACCGAACAGTCCCGCTCCCACTACCAGATAATCCGTCATTTGTCATCCCCCCCATTAAATTTTATTGTATCATTTCCATTACCTTCTGTACACCGGAAAAATAGGGATCCGTCTTTGGCGCGCCCTCCAGGGGAAGGCTGCACTCCGGCGAGGGCTCCTGAATTACCACCGTTTCCTCCGGGTCAACCACGATCGAAAAACCGGCGCGCCGGACCCGTTCACAGTATTCCATCGATCGAAGGGGCTCCGGCAGGCTCAGGTCCGGCTTCCCGGCCTTTTTTTCGGCAGCCGGATGGATGCTGGCATAAGAAATAAGACAGCCGGACATCTCCTGCAGGAGCACGGCCCTTCTGCAATACCCCTTGAAGGAGGCCTTCAGACCCCGGAAGGCATGGCCGATCGTCCCTCCCTCCCGGTAATACAGACCGCAGCTATCCACCCTTCCGTTACAGATCGTCTTCCTTCCGAGGATCCCGATCTGGTCAGAGGGCACCGGTGAAAGCCGGTAGCATCCGATCTCCAGCCGGTTTTTCACCTCCGCCCTGATCCCGACCCGCGCTAAATGCGCTTCCACTGCCCTTTTTCCGGCGTCCTCGGTATAGGTCTTGGTATAGGAGTCCCCGGCCGTGGAGAAGGCGCTTTCCCTCCAGTGGTAGAGGATACGCGGGATATGGCAGATCCGATCTGTTTTTTCCACGCACCTTAAGACAAAATCATAGTCCTGGGACCCGTCAAATTCCGGGCGCAGGTACACGCCGTCCTCTGAGATCCGATGCAGAAGGTCTCTGGAGACCACCGTAAAATGGCAGATATAATTGTTGGAGAGAAGGAGCCAATAGTTATAGTCAGATTTAAAATGCGGTTGAAATGCGTAATTTCCGTCTTCTGAGATCTTATCCTCATCCGAGTACAGAAGCTCCGCCCTCCTTTGATTCAAAGCGTGTATTACCTCATACAGGGCGTCCGGGGTCAGAAGGTCGTCATGGTCCAGAAAGCCGATGTATTCGCCCTTTGCTTTCCTCAATCCCCGGTTCGTATTTCCGGAGATTCCCTCGTTTTCCGCCAGCGCAAAATACCGGAACCTGTCGTCCCCGGCCTCCTCCGTCAGCCGCTCTACGGTTCTGTCGGCCTGCGGGGAGGCGTCCGCGATCACCAGCTCGAAATTTGTATAGGTCTGCGCCTTGAGGCTCATAAGCAGGTCCCGAAAAAACTCTTCCTTTGGTGAAAACGCGGGAACTACAACGGTAATTAAGGGCTGATATAAAAACCTCCCTTCAGCAATACGCTGACTCTTCAGGGAGGCTTCCTTGGCATAATAGTCCTGTTTGACCCGGTCGAAAAAACGATCCGGCGCACTTTTCTTTTCCGCGGCTTTGTTCAGAAATCCCTTCAGCCCATAGCGCTTCAGGATGTTCAGAGCCTTACGAACCACACTCATTCCTTCATCCTCCGAAGGCTCGCCACGATCAGCGTTGCCTGGATCGCGATCTGGGACAGAAGCGTTACAAACAAAGCGATCAAAACACCGTTCATGTCCATCGTCTTCACCACCGTAAATGCACAGAAGACCGCCGTCACGATCCCGATGATCCCCACCAGATACTGCGGGCGGATGATCCGCATCAGAGTACAGACCGAGAACAGACTGGCATTCACGGCGATCAGCGCAGCGGAAATTAAAATAGGAATAAATAAGTTAGTATAAGGACCGATTTCCGGTCCGAATACGAGCTTCAGTACGGGATCCGCCAAAAAGACCGACAGGAGGATCGCCACCGCCGTCAGACCTCCCATCAAGCCGGCAAACAGGCCAAAGGCCTTGAGAAAGCTCTTTTTCTCCTTCTTCAGAAAATACATCGTCATGATGGGCACCAGCGGCGCAAACAGCGTCGTGGCCGCAAGCTGGATCACGATCGTCGGGGACGAGACCGAGGCGTAATAGCCCATGATCTCTTCGCCGTGAAACTTCTCCAGATAGGTCCGCGGAACCGTAAGGGAAAGATTGTTCAGGAAGGAAACGATGGCCAAAGGGATACAGCGGATGATCAGCTTCATGATCACAGGGAAGCCCGTATCCTTCGGTTCGCGCCTCTGATCCGTCAGCTTCCCGGCAATCCGCATATCGAAAAGGAGCACCACCGCCACGGAAAAAAGACTCATTCCGAGCACAGCGAGCAGCAGATCCTTCGTAAAATGGATCAGGAGAATAAAGGTCGCAAGCGCACCGATCCCGCGCACCACAAGGGAGATCCCGGCGTAGTCCAGCCGGGCCTTTTTCTGGTAGATCCCGTAATACACATCCGCGCCGGCCTCGGACATCTTTAAAATCATATAGGCAAGGATCACGCCCAGCTTATAGGGCTCTCTGAAGTACCCGTAAACTCCGGCCAGGATAACGCAGATCACAAGAGACAGAAGGTTTGTAAAGATCCGGGAGCGGATATACGCCCGGTCGGCATACTCGCCGTTCAGGTCGGAAACCTGGTAGCTTCGGACGTTAAAGAGCCCCGCGATGGCCGGAGAGGCCGTCACGGTCATCGCAATGGAAAGGATTCCGGCATCCTCATAGCCGGACATACGGACGATCAGAATCGTCGTGATCCAGATGCAGAAATAATAGATAACCGAGCCTGCGGTGTTGAACAGCATATTGGCCCGTACCGATCTCCCGCTGGTTTCTTCCATCTCCTACCCCGCCTTCAGCTCATCAAATTTTCCGTGCTCCATCCGGACAATAAAGCCGGCCCCGTTCTCAAAGACTCTGGGGAAGGAATCGAAGTACCGCCTCTGCAGCTCATACAGTCCGCTGTCGGTAAAGACGCAGACATAGTCGGTCTCCTGATCCATATGCTCGAAATAGCGCTCCAGCCCGTTTTCCGAGGTCAGCCAGAAGCGGTAATCCGGCAGTCTCTGTCCGGTCACCGATTCATAAAGATAGGTCTCCTCCTCGGAGGACGCCACCGGCACAAGATTTTCCGTTTCCTTCGGCTCCAGAAGATTCTGGTAGACCCAGTGCATGAGCTCCATCTTGCTTAAGGGGTAGGGACCCTCCTGGGCCGTATTCCAGTTGAAGGTCAGAAGATCGTTCATATGCTGGGACTTATGATCCAGAACGTACCAGTTGTTATTGTTCTGGATCCGGGTCTCAAGCCCGGTCAGCAGCATAATGGCCACAAAGCACCACATACCGAAATACGCCGAGACCACCCGCCTTCCGTTCGTATCGAAATGAGACAGGGCGAGCATGATCAGAACAAAGACCACGAGCCAGAGCAGATAATAGTTTTTGAAGAAGTAGTACGTGGACACCTTCCGGCTGTGGTAGCCGAGGTAGAACATCCCGAGCATATATATCCCGAGAAGCGGCGTAAGGAAAAGCAGAAGCCGGTTCTTCTTCTGGCGGATGATCAGGACATAGCCCACGATGGCGATCGGCAGGAAGAAGACAAAATTCGAGTACAGATCCCGGTAAATCCCGCCCTCCGCGGCGATGGCGTTCCCGACCTGCACGTCGTCGTTTACGAAAACGTCCATATAGGTATAGACCAGACCGAGGATCACCGGCGCCAGGAAGACCGCCAGGACCTGCTTGATCGTGTCAAAGGACAGGAGCTTTTTGTCCTTATGCTGCTTCACCAGCATACAGAAGCCCATAGCCAGGAAGGTAATGGGCATAAAGAGGACATAGCACTGGAACAGGGCATGCGCGAACAGCATCAGAAGCACGATCCAGTACCACTTCGGTCCCTCGTCCCGCATATAGCTGTCGTTCAGGACGATCAGAAGTCCGATGATATTGATCCCCATCTGCAGATAGGTAAAGCCGTAGAGCGTGGAATTCAGGGGGTAGCCGAACACATAGAACAGCATGCAGATGATCGCCGCAATGTGCAGGAAATTCCCCTTCGCATAACGCTTTACAATACCGTAAAATACCGCTCCGGTCAGCATCAGGTTCAGAATATCCCCGAGCACATAGAGCTGGTAATAATAATCATAGGCAAACCAGGGCGCGAAGAACTGCATCAGCATACCGTTGTTCAGCTGGGCGAAGAACATCCGGCTTACCTCATGCCAATTCATGTATTCCATGGCCTCCCGGTAGCGGGCCGCCGGGTCCACGGCCTTATAGTTCCAGTTCAACTGGATCCCGCCGTAGCGCACCTGGGCAAAGATCAGCACGCCGATCACGAGGATCGCGATCGCCACCAGGTCATAGCGGCTGAAGGTATACTTCTGGAGCGCACCGCGCTTTTTATTGAAGTACCAGAGAAGAACGCCGACCCCCAGATCCAGAATGGAAAAGACATACAGATTCAGCGGGATATGCATAAGGCACAGAATTCCCGCAAAGAACGCGTTAAAGCACATGGATGCGTAGATCGTCAGCGGCACCCAGGTGGCGGCAGCGGCTTTTTCCTCATTTCTCCGGAAGAAAAAGAAGCCGCTCATCAAAACCCCCCAGCTAAAAGCATAGAGGATCGTGGCAAAATAGCTCATTGTTTTCTCCTCTTTTCATCCTCGATCTGCAGAAGCCGCATTTCAAAATCCTGGCGGTTTTTCTTGCCGATCGTCTGTAAGATCAGCCCGGAGAACAGGGCCTGGATCGCGGCCAGAAAGACGAAGCCGCAGACAAACAGCGTCGGGAAATGCCCGACCAGACCGGTTTTTGCATATTCGACCATCACCGGGATAAAAAAGACAACGGCCAGAACAGCCAGGATCAGCGCGATCAGACCGAAAAAACCCATGGGCTTATAGCTCCGGTAAAGATTTCCGATCGTTCCGAGAACCTTCAGGCCGTCGGATACGGTATTGAGCTTGGAAAAGGACCCCTCCGGCCGGTCACGGTAGCCGATGACAACATTCTCGACCTGCATATTCTTATCCGCCGCGTGGATACTCATCTCGGTTTCGATCTCAAAGCCCTTGGACAGTACCGGAAAGGATTTTACGAACTGGTAGGAGAAGGCCCGGTAGCCGGTCATGATGTCCTTGATGTCCGTATCGAACAGAACATTGATCGTCCTCCTCACCAACGAATTCCCGAAGTTATGGAAGGGGCGCTTATTCTCCGTAAAATAGGTCGAGGACAGCCGGTCTCCGACCACCATATCCGCATTTTTCTCCAGCACCTTTTCCACCAGAGCCGGCGCGTCCTCCGCGGGGTAGGTATCGTCGCCGTCCGTCATCACATAGCATTCGGCATCGATCTCCCGAAACATCCGGCGGATCACATTTCCCTTTCCCTGCTGATATTCATGCCGCACAACGGCGCCGGCCTTCTCGGCCAGCTCGGCGGTCCCGTCCGTGGAATTATTATCATAGACATAGATCACCGCATCCGGCAGGGTTCTCCGAAAATCCGTCACGACCTTTTCTATGGTCTTACTCTCGTTATAGCAGGGAATCAAAACTGCAATATGATCCATCTCCTGTCTCCTGATTCTGGTATCCTGACTGTTCAGGACCCTGTCCTGAATAGATACGTGGTTCATCACTAATTTCTTATTCTATCATATGTGTATTTTCGAAACAAGCCACCGTCTCAGGCGGTTTATGGGCTTTTCCACGACAAAATGGACGATGAGTGCCCACAGGATGATCACAAGGAGCGTAAGCAAAAAGGGCAGGACCCGGTTCCAGACCAGATGGTCATTGCAGTAATTGGATACCAGAATATAAAATTGGAAATGTACCAGATAGCAGGGATAGGTCAGCGCCGACATCAGCGCCAGCGGCTTTTTCGCCTTTTCAAAGAAGGGCTTTTTCCACAGTGGCAGCTCCTTGATGCGCAGCACGAAAAACAGCGTAAATACGGGCAGGATAGTAAAGATCAGGTATTTAAACACCGGATTATCCGATCCCGCAAGCAGCGCGTACCACATGGCCATGGAGCCGATCAGGCCGGCCAGCGCCGCCAGATTCACCAAAGGATTCTTCAGGATCCGTTCAAACAGCGCTTTTTTTCTGTATTCCAGCGCCGCCGCAAGCGTACCGAACATGAATGTATCCATGCGGAACTGCGTCCGTTTCCGCAGCTTGAAATCGAGGCCGGAGCCGGGATTCCGGATCAACTGAACAGCACGCAGGATCAGAGCCGCCGCGAGGATAATCGTGGCTGCGATCAGAAAGGCCTTCCCCTTCTTCTTCCTGAAAAACAGCAGCATCAGAAGAAACAGAAGCATCAGCGGCACATAGGTCCATTCCTCGATACAAAGGCTCCAGGTGGGCGGCATGAAGCTAAGTGCTTCCTTATTATAGTTCTGAAGCAGTGCAAAGCAGATTCCGGGAAGGCGGGAGTGATTTAAAAAAGCCGTAAAGATCAGGGCCACGTAATAGGCCGGGAGAATACGAAGGAGGCGGTTTACGTAAAATTTCCCCACATGAAAATCGTCCGGCTTTGCGAAGACCGAAACGCCCAGAAGATAGCCGGAGAGCACCAGGAAGGAGGTAAGCCCCACCTCTCCGAAGGTATAGCGCAGGCCGAAAAAGCCTCCCCAGTTTGTGGAAAACACGGAGGTATGGGCCGCGAACACCAGCGCCATGGAGGCGATCCTAATCACATCCAAACCGGGATTTCTTCCTTCACGCAACGTTCCTTCTCCTTTTCTCAGAGATCTTGTTCACAAACCAGCGGAAGCCCCGCATGGCGTTGAACGTGATCAGCGTATCAAATACAAGGGCAAAGCACAGAGACAGGAGGAACACGAAAAACAGGGTATGAAGCGTCCCGAATACGGTTCCGTTGCTCGTCCCGTAATGCACTCCCCACCAGGAGATGATGTAGCCGTGGATCAGATAGATTCCGAGCGTATATTTTGCGAGAAAATGCACCACCCTGTTCACGATCCTGCTCTTTGTCAGCACCTTTTCCAGAAGCATGAACAGCGCGAACGTTCCCGCCACGGAGATGATCATGTGCGGGGACAGATCAAAGTAATTTCCGATCTTCTCCGTCAGCTCGTAGTGGGTAAGCTTCAGCCGGATGCTCTGCACCCAGGTAAAGAAGCCGAAAAAGGCGATCCATACGTACCACCGCTTCGAAAACTCCTTCATCAGGATATAGCCCAGGATCAGATAAAGGACCCAATAGGCGAAATAATTATCCACCGAAAACTCGAGGCCCACCAGCGGCAGGTAGTCCTGACAGGCCATCATGACGAGGATCACAACCATCAGGATCCGCAGCATCCTGTCGCTCATGGCCTGCAGCCCCTTCTTTAAGAACGGCATCAGGATATAGAGGCCGATGATCTCGTACATGAACCACAGGTGAAAATACTGGAGGCCCGTAAAGGTCTGCTGCCAGGAGGTCGGGATCAGACGGAGCGCGTTCAGAAGGCTCTCCTGTGTCGGGACCTCTAAAATCGCGTGTCCCTGATTGATCCAGCAGGTATAATACGCCCCATAGATAAAGAACGGGATCACAACCCGTTCCACCCGCTTCAGGTAAAACCCGCCGATGTTCTCCTCCTTTTTCGCGGTCAATATCAGCACACCGGACAGCAGAAAGAACATCGGAAGCCAGAGGCGGAAAAAGCCCTGGAAATAAATCCCCAGAGGGTCGCTTCTGTCTCCCGTCACGTGCAGTCCGATAATCCCGATGCAGGAGATCAGGCGGAGCCAGTCAAAGATCGGCCGATAGCTTTCGGCTTTTTCAGCATTTGTATCTCCCACGGTTATCCTCCGCAAGCTCGATGGAATAATTCGCATAATGCAGGGTCTGATTCACATTATAATACGGATCTCCGGCGTCAATGGTCTCCTGCCAAATCTCCTGGAAAAGAGCGATCTCCCGCTGAAAACGCTCCTGCTTCTTCGGATCATCCTCCATCCCTCTGGATTTGGACTCAAAATGGGTAAGCCTCGCCTCGGGGCAGAACAGGATCTTGAACCCGCTTTTACGGATCCTGAGACACAGGTCCACATCGTTTAAGGCCACAGCCAGCTCCTCATGAAAGCCGCCGGCCTTCTCAAACGCCTCTCTTCTTATCATCAGGCAGGCCGCCGTGCAGGCCGTCATCTCCCTTTTGGTCACGGAATACGGGAAATACGTCTCATCCCTATCCGTCAGGCTCCACAGCGAATTTGCCGCAAAGCCGCCGATCTTTATGGTCACCCCGCCATGCTGGATCGTTCCGTCGGGGTAATAGAGCATGGCACCCGCCGCCCCGCAGCCGGGCCGAAGGGCGGCCGCTGCAAGGGTTCTTAAGGCTTCCGGTTCAAGGACCTCGGTATCATTATTTAACAGGAGAAGCAGCTCTCCCTTCGCGTTTTTTGCGGCAAAATTATTGATCGCGGAATAATTAAAGCCTCCCTCATAGCTTACCACCCGGATCCGCTCATCCTTCAGAGACTCATAATAGTCAAAGGTTTCCTTTTCCTCGCTGTTGTTCTCTACGATCAGGATCTCGATATTCGAATAGGTATTTACCTCCAGAAGGGAGTCGATACAGGTCGAAAGCTCCCCTATATGGTCCTTATTCGGGATCAATACGGACACCAGCGGCTCCCTCTCCATCGCCCATTTCACATAATAAAAGCCTTCTGCTCCATAAACCGGGCACACCTCGCCCTTCCAGCCCTGTCTTTTTATATGCTCCTCGATCGCCCTTTTCAGCTTTGGGTCTGACGGCCGGTAAAAACCCTGAAAGCCCTTTTCCACCTTCTTCGACCACAGCGGGAAGGAGATATGCCATACCTCCTCCTCCTTTAATACGGCAGAAAGTCTCAGAATGAGTTCATACCACCAATTCCCTGTCAATGGAAATCCGTACTCAATTTTCTTCAGAAGCTCCTTCCTTACCGCGAACACCTCACCCACATAGGGAAACGTCAGCAGCAGCTCCGGGGACCAGTCCGGGCGGAAATATGGTCGGAATCTTCTATTCTTCGATATCAGGTCCGAATCTGTATAAAAAAGCAACGCATTTTTGTTCTCTCTGGCAGCTTTCAGCAGCTCTGGGAGATAGGCTTCATCGAGTACCGTATCCCTCCCCTTGAAGATCAGGAGCTCCTCTTCTACTTCCGGAGCTGTAGTTTTTCCGGCAAGCTCCTCTTCCGTCAGGATCCTCACCCTTTCGCTCCCCTTCATTTCCTTTTCCAGGCCCTTACGGCATCTTTTCAGCCAGCCAGTGTATTCCAGGTCAGAGGAGATCGGGAAGCCGAGCTTCTTCAGGCCGCGATCCATGGTGTAGGCAAAGCCGTATTCCTTCAGATAGTATTTTGCTTTCTGGAGCTTGTTCATGTTTACGGTGTCGAAGTCGTTCATTATTTTCCTCTTTAATCGTTCGCGGCCCGGGGATGGGTTTGGCCGGCCGCTTCTTAGGTTTTGGTCTTGCAGCCGAGATAGGGTTTGGCCAGGCCGCTCCTTAGGTTTTGGTCTTGCGGCCCGGATTTTTCGTATCGGCGGGTCCTCCCACTGCGGTGTGACTGAGAAAAATTTCCCCAGTCCCCATGTTTCTTGTCTCCGGTATCTAACCTTCACACGGTTC
>JAFSXC010000077.1 GCA_017450105.1 Lachnospiraceae bacterium
CGCGGCACAGCTCGTGTATGTTCAGGTCCCGGAGGAGGAAAGGAAGAAGAAGCACGGAAGCCGTCTGCTGCAGGCGGCCGAGGCCGAGGCCCTTCGAAGAGGAAGGGAGAGGATGGAGGCCTTCTGCCTGAAGTCGATCCCGGGGATGCAAGAGCTCCTGAAAAAAAGGGGCTTTGAGGTCAGCGAGGACGGGAAGCTGTTCTCCGTCCGGACGGAGGAGCTCTTGAATTCCAAGGCTGTGAAGAAGACCATGAAAAATCAGACCGGCAGGGCATCCTTTGTGTGCTTTGACGAGCTCTTCTACGCGCAGAAGAGCGAGATCGCGGAGATCCTCACGGGCTTTGGGCTTGTGGTCCGGTCGGTCGATATGGATAACTATTCCGGGGTCTTCAGCGGAGTGGTCTATACCGAGGAAATGGACCTGAAGTCGTTGATCCTTTGCTCTGAGGAAACGGGAGCGCTTCGGATCGAGCTTTTATTCGGCAATACGAGAAAGAATCCGGAATATATTATGGCGGCGCTGAAGGGGATGCTGGAGGCGCTGGAGGGGGAAAAGGAACGGTTCCCGGTGATCCGGATGGCGGCAGTGAATGAGATTACGGAGGTGCTGCTTTCCCGGGTGCTGGATAAGGGAAAGACGGCCGAGTGCGAGGATATTATTCTGTATGCAAGGAAGGAGCTCTCCGGGAGCGTCTGTGATGAGGAAATGCCCGAAACGGATGCGATCCGGGAGGACCGCTGGCTTTCCGAGATCAGCGAGGTGAGCGACCTGGCCAACATCTCCTGGAAGGCCTTCTGGTACAAAAATCTCTTTTCCAGAAAATGAGTTAGGGGAGCGGTTGTACTTGACGTAAGGGTTCGGAACGGCGAAAATTTTAGATAACTATTCAGCACATGCATACTTGAACAAAAGGAGGATATTATGAAGAAAAAAGTACTTGCAGGATTATTGACGGGAGTGATGGCCGTTTCCATGGCAGCCTGTCAGAAGACAGAGGCTCCCAAACCCGCTTCTACAGAGGCTGCCGCAGAAACGCCCTCGACAGAGGCAATGCAGCCGGCGGCAGAGACGGAGGAACCGGCGATGAACCTGGCGAATCCGTGGTTTGACTGTACGGAGGAGGAAGCACGCGAGCACGCTCCCAACGGCTTCTCGGCTCCGGAGGGTGCGACGAACGTGACCTGGCGGATGTTGGATGAGGACAACGATCCGGATAAGCTGCCGGGGCTTTTGGTGGAAATGGATTTTGAACTCGACGGGCTGAGCTTTACGGCGCGCGAGCAGATGGTGGAAGGCGAGGAAGCAAAGGATATATCCGGGATGAATTATGCGTGGCAGGTTACCGATTCCGTTACGCTGGCGAACTGGGCCGACGGGAATATGCCGGGAGAGGTCAGGGCATATCACGGGGATGACGGGGACGCGCAGCTTATCCAGTGGTTTGACATAGAGACCGGCGCGACGTATTCGCTCGGAGTTGCTTCCAAGGATCTGGACGGGTTCGATATTCAGGCGGTCGCGGAAGCGATCTATGATCCGGCAAAGCAGGAGAGTGCAAATATGCCGGAGGATGAGGAAGAGGAAACGACGGAGGCAGCGGCGCTGCCGGCTTATGATTATCCCGGGCCGGAGCTGTTCTACACCGTACTCTATCAGTATCTGGCAGAGGAGCTCGGACAGTATTTCGATCCCGCGGATGTGGGTATTCCCTGCCCGGTCATAGCTGTCGAGGACGACAGTGACCCGTCAGAGATCGCGGTATACGGAGATTTCCTCTACTACAATTATGACCTTAACGGAGACACCCTGGAACTTGTTTCCGGCGGATCCTTCCCCGGTGTGGTTCATGTGAAGAAAACGGATGACGGGTATGAGGTTACCGGCATGGAGGTCGTCTCGGACGGCTCCGATTTTGATGAGAACGCGAAGGAGATCTTCGGAGAGCATTATGATGCGGCGATGAAGGTGCTTTCGGATGAAAAGCTCAGGGATGAGACGATAAAACAGGTTGTGGCGAATTATGCGGCAGCAAACGACCTGCCGATCACGGCAATTCAGATCGCCGGCGGGGAGGCGGATAAGCTGCCCGAGGAAAATATTGACAGCTTTTACAGTAAGCTGGATTAAGCATAACATAAGCCTTACGGGCAATAATAATTATGAGTAAAGGAGAGATCTTATGAAAAAAATCTGGAAACGTCTGGCGGCTCTGACGCTTACGGCGGGGCTCGTTCTCGGCTCGCGAACCTATACATGGGCCTATGAGTACAGCGGCAATGCAAAGCTGTACCTGCAGGGTGTGGAGGAGACCGCAAAGAGCGAAAAGAACAGCTACTACCTGACGGATATTGACGGGGACCAGGCGATGGAGCTTCTACTGGCGGAGGAGAAGACGAAGGGAGATGCGCTTTCCGTTTATCTTTTTGACGAGGCCGAGAAGACGACGAAGAAGGTGCTTGATGTAAAGAAGGTGGTGGCGGTTTACCGGGATCAGGACGGGAAAAAGCTGATCCTGGAGTGCAAGGGAAAGCCGCAGAACTCCTTCCGTGAGTTTACCGTGGAAGAGGGCCAGGTTAAGAAGGGCGATTTTTACTCTTCCTCGAAGAAGAAGGGCGGTACCTATTACTGCAACAAAAAGAGGATCAAAAAGAAGGTCTATAAGGACTATGTCGCCGGGATCAAGGCGAACGCTGAGGAGCTTGTGTTCTTCAAAAACAACGTCTGGGTGGATTCGGATGTGATCGGAGCGGCCCAGGCGGCCGGAGAGACCTCCTTAAGGGATGACTTCCATCTGGCCTCCAATTATGAATACCTTACGAAGGAGCACATCCAGAGCGACTATGAGATGGATTATTTCCAGACCGAGCTTTCCGACAAGCTGGAAACGGATCTGGAAGCCATGTTTACGGATGAGGAAGCCTACCCCTCCGAAAAGAGCGAGGGGCTGAAGATCTGCCGGGATTATTATGCCTTTGCCACCGACTGGGACAAGCGGGACCAGTACGGGGTGGAGCCTCTGAAGCCGATCGTGGAAGGGATCGAAGCAGCCGGTACGATCGACAGCTTATCCGCGCTTCTGACGGATCCGCTGAAGAGTCCCTTTTCAAATCTTATTTCCTTTAGGGTCAGCAATACGGAGCAGCATAATCTGACCTGGCAGGGGTGTATAAGGCCGGATTCCTTTTCCTTCGACCTGGATCTTTATATTAACACCCCGGAAAGCGCGGCGACGATAATGGAGGAGGACCGTAAGGCGTTTTCGGAAAGAGTGCTTTATCTTCTTGACCGTCTCGGATATTCCCATGAGAAGGGGGAAGAGATCCTTGAAAACTGCTACAGGCTGGAGAATGAGGTTGTGAAGGCGCTCCCCCCTTACTCCGAGGAAAGAGAGAACGAATTCTACGAGACGATTCTGGATTTTTCCGAGCTGACGGCGCAATATAAGCACTTCCCGCTGAAGGAGATCCTGCAGGGCTTCGGAGCCTACAGGGAAGGGTCGGGAGATATCAAATCCTTCTGCCCCGAGTATCTTGCAAAGCTCGATGAGCTTTATACCGCGGAGAATCTGGACCGGTTCCGGGATTATCTCATCGCGCATACCGTCTATAACGCAGCCGGCTTCCTGGATCTGGACAGTGCTGCCAGAGCGGCGGGCCTGATCTATGAAGGAGAGGCGGAGCCCGCTTCCCGAGAGGAACTGATCGAAGAGCTGAACAGTGCCTATGAAGCGGAATCCCGGGATACGGGAACGGGCGGACAGAAGCTTCGCGACAATGCCATTTTCTCGGTTGCGGTAGAGAATGCCTATCTGGACTTCTTTGTAAACGAGGAGGACAAGAAGGCGATCACCGCCATGATGGAGGAATTCCGGGATACCTTCCGCTCCATGCTGATGGAGGAGGAATGGATGAGCCAGGCCGGCCGGGAGGCGGCAGTAGAAAAGCTGGATGCTATGGTATTTCAGGTGCTGAGCCCGAACGAACCCATTGATCCGGGGTATCTTGCGGTCCCGGAGGACGGCTCCTTCTTCGACGGAATGATTCGCTTTAATGCATCGAAGGCCGAACACATCGCTTCCTTTGCAGGACAGGCCGTGGACCGGAACCGCTGGAGCTTCGATCTGGAGCCCTTATTCGGACCCACCTTTGTAAACTGTTCTCATGAGGCAAGCATAAATCAGGTCCGGATCTATCCGGCCTTTATCGGAGAGAGGATCTTCAGCTCATCCATGTCAAAGGAGGAGCAGCTCGGAAGGATCGGCACCATCATCGGCCACGAGATCACACACGGCTTTGACCCCAACGGAAGCCGGTATGACAAAAACGGGACCTTGGTAGGAACGGATGAGACGCCCTGGGGATGGTTCCCGAAGGAGGACTACGACAACTACCGTGAAAGAGTGGATAAGCTCGAGGCGTTTTATGACGCGCAGCCGGTGCTCCCCGATATCAGGATGGTCGGAAATACGAAATCCGGAGAGGCCGCGGCCGACATGGGCGGCATGGCGATCTGCCTGAAGCTGGCAGAGAAGGATCCGGACTTTGATTATGAAGCCTATTTCCGCGCCTGGGCAGATCTGTGGAGAAAACAGGGCTCCTTTAGTACCATCAGCGGCCAGGTCGCAGGAGACCCCCATCCGCCGACGTTTTTACGGACCAATATTACAGTGCAGCAGTTCGACGAGTTTTATGAGACCTTCGGAGTAAAGGAGGGCGATAAGATGTATCTTGCACCGGAGGATCGGGTTAAGATCTGGTAAGGCGCGAGGCCTCACACTGGAGTTGGAACAGAAGAAAAGACCGGGCCATGCAGGGCCCGGTCTTTTTATGGTTTAAAGCTTACATTCCCGCCTGCGCCGCATGCTC
>JAFSXC010000078.1 GCA_017450105.1 Lachnospiraceae bacterium
CGCTGACGGGTACGGGAGAGTATTTTCCGGGGACGTGCTGTCCCGGAAAATACTCTCCCGTACCCGTCAGCGCAGCTTTCACATAACCATAAAGAACCCCGGCAGGGCACAATCGCGGCCGTATTCAAACCCGAATACAGAGCATGGTAATATCATCAAAGGCGTCGCGCCCCGCAGCGAAGGCGGCCACCGCGCGGGAGGTGCTCTCGACCAGAGCCTTCGGCTCACGGTCCGACGCCGCGTTCAGTGCCGCAAGCATCCCCTCCTCCATAAACATATCCCCCTCCGGGTTGTGTGCCTCCGGTACGCCGTCCGTATAGACAAAGAGAACGTCGCCTGTTTGGAGGGTAAGCGTGTAATCCTGATAGAGGCTCTCGGGCATCAGACCGACCGGGATCCCGTGCGTGTCCTTGTACAGACAAAAATCCTTCCCTGCTTTTCCGAGTGCCGGATACTCGTGCCCGGCATTGGAGCATAAGAGGTTTCCGGTGGAAAGCTCCAGAATACCGATCCACATCGTGACGAACATACACTCATCATTCCCGGCGCACATCTGATTATTCACTTCAAAAAGCACCTGGGCGGGATTTTTATGCCCGTGCTGAAAAGCGCTTTTTACCAATGCCTTGACCCGGGCCATGAACAGGGCAGCGGGAACGCCCTTGTCGGAAACATCTCCGACCACAAGCACCAGATGATCCGGATCAATCAGATAGAAGTCGTAGAGATCTCCGCCCACCTCCTTGGCGGGAGTCATACAGGCGAAGAGTCCGAAGCCTTTATGCTCCGGGAAGGTGGGAAATTCGGTCGGAAGCATACCCATCTGAACCTTGGACGCCACATCCAGCTCGGCCTCGATCCGCTCCCGTTTTTTTGCGGAGGCCACGATCTCCTCCACATAGCCGTCGATCTTATCGGACAGCACCACGATATCATCGGACAGCTTTCCGACCTCGTTGGGAGGCCGTTCCTCTGTCAGCTTTTCGGTCAGCGCTTTACTGTCCCAGGTCGTGGTATAATCCCGGATATCCTCCTGAATCCGGACGATGGGACGAAACAGCTTGCGGCGGAAGAAGATCATCACGATCACACCGGTAAGGAGAAGGCCGATGATCAGGACCAGGCAGAAAACGCCGACGCTGTTCATCGTTTCCACCAGCACAGAATCCACCTCTTCGATCATCGTATATACGGCTCTTACTTCCCCGTTCGCAACAATCGGAACGTGGCCGACCACACAGAGCTTTCCCGAATACCAGGCATATTCAAGTACTCCGTTTGATTCCGGCTCCCGATACAGTCTTTCTATTACCGGGTTTTTCCCCGGATTATAAGGGCGCAGCTCTCCATGCCGGGGAAAGCCTTCTGCATCCGTGGAGGAGCCGAGCACAAAGGACTGCCCCGGAAAAAGGTGGTCCTCGGTAAAGTAGGAAACGGAAAGCCGGCCTTCCTCGTCCTGAAGAGACAGCAGGACGTAGATGGAGACCAAATACATATAGTTGGCCATAATGCGCTGCTCCTCGGGCGAAAGACTCTGAAACTGCTCGTCTGTAAGATCACGTCCCACTACAATATAGGTCGGAGCCGTCAGGCCGAGCTTCTCTGAAATCCCGGCGATCTCCTCCGTCATCTGATCCAGCAGGCTGTTATAATCCTCAATCTTAAGGTCTTTGGGATTGGCAATCTCATCCAGATGCTCTGTCCAATAATTCAGAAGAGAGTCCGATGCCGTTATGTATTCAAAGGACTTCTTTACGGCCTGCATCACCATTTCCTTCTCGCTCCGGAACTTATCCTCGACCCTTTTCAGCGTCACGGAGAACAGTACAGTCGCAGAAACCAGAATCGTGACCAGCATCATGCCGAACAGGATTCCCGACGCCTGAAGTATGATCCGTCCGTCCTTTTTTTTCTTCCCGGGTTTTCTCATCTCTTTCCCCTGCCTCAAAGATACATTCTCTGTTCCAAGCTTCAGATTAACTACATAATATACGAAGAAGCACCGGCTGTCCATGAGTTTGGTTATGCGGGACAAAAATTATATTCAACACAGCAGGAGCATTGCATCGTATAATTCAGACGGTGTGAACAGTAACCAGACGGCGGAAAGGAAGCGACGGGAAGCTTTTTTCTGGCGGGGATAAGGGACAAGTGGTAAAATAAAAGGGATTGCAGGTAAATTTAAAAAAAGCCCGATGCCGGGAGGGCGTAAGGCCGTTCATGCGGCGGATCTGCCGGAAAAGAAATGGAGATAATGGTGGCGGATAACCGGTTTAAGGTTATGGCAACTCTGTTCGGGAACGGAGTCACAAAGTATACCGACCTGGCTATGGCCAAGCTTCCCAGCCATGATACGGAAGAGCTGGACCAGGAATGGGCCAAAATGGAAGAAGAGGAGAAGCAGAAAGCCGGAGCCTGACGGGAGAGTAGGGATATGAAAACGAAGAAAAAGGGGTGTCTGTCCATTGCCGTAAAGGTGGTAATTGTTACATCCATGCTTTTGAGCCTGACCGGCCTGGCCATTTTTGCGGTGGGTTATGGCTCGGCAAAAAACAGCTTTTTCGAGTTCTGCCGGATGATCTCCGAAACGCTCGGTATGCGGCATCTGGATCATTATGACTATGAGAAGGTCACAGAGTCAGCCGAAACGCTGAAAGAGACCGGGGAGGTCGGAAGGTGGTACCCTGAGATGCGGGAAGGGATCACCGGCATGGACGATTTTGTGTGGATCAGCCATGTCCGGATCCTTGCCGTGGACAAAAACAACCTGCTTGAGCTTGCCAGTACCTTAGACGACGGCTCGGGAAAGGGAGCCGTCTACCCGTCCGTACCGTACGCGATCCGTTTCCTGGAAGCGGACCCGGGGGAACTGCCGGAAGAGGATCTGTCGCAGGAGTGCTCCTATATGCTGATTATGAATGATCAGGGGGAGATCGGGGGCTTTTTGGAATTCGGCATGGAAAAGAACATCATGCAGACCTATACGCTGGCCTTTTTACAATGGAGCGTTCTGACCGTGCTGATCGTTCTCGGATTCGGGATTCTGCTGATGGTGATCATTTTGGGTCAGATCGCCGTGCGTCCTCTTGCGATGATCACGAACGGTGTCCGCGGCTTCTCCGATGGCGTCCGGCGCTATACAAAGGAGGATGTTCTGAGCCTTCCGATCCGAAGCGGTGACGAGATCGGGGAGCTCTATACGGAGATCCGGTCCATGCAGGAGAGGATCGTGGACTATACCGATCAGGTGGAGCGGATCACGGCGGAAAAGGAACACCTCCTCGGACAGCTTGAGATGGCGGTGCGTTTAAAGTTTCATCTTATGCCGATCGTCTTTCCGGCTTTTCCGGAGGAGGAAACGATCGATCTCTACGCCGACATCGTTCCGGCGGAACGCATCGGCGGCGATTTTTATGATTTCTTCCGTCTTGACAGAGAGCATATAGCGGTCGTCATTGCCAACTTCTTCGACGGCGGGACGGCTGCCGCGCTGTTCATGGTGGCCTTCAAGATCGTGCTCCGCCATTTCGCGGACCTGGGACTTTCGCCGAAGGAGGTGATCGGGGCGGTCAATAACCGGCTTTGCGATGATAACAGGGACGATCTGACCTTGTCCTGCTGGTACGGGGTCTATGAGACAACGACCGGAAGGGTAACGGCGGTCAACGCCGGCCATGAGACGCCTTACATAATAACGAAGGAGGGCGTAACGAAGCCCAGGGAGGATGCGACGGACTGGATTATCGGGATGGCGGGCGGGTTCTCCTATTGCGAATATACCTTTACGCTATCCGAAGGGGATATGCTCTTTATTTATACCGACGGTGTTACCGAAGCGGCAGACGAAGAGGGAAGGGTCTTCGGGGAGGACCGGCTTCGGGAGATACTGGCCGAAACGGAGACCCCGATGGAGGCCGTCGGAAGGGTACAGGAGGCGGTAGCGCAGTTTATCGGAGAGACCAGGCCGAAAAATGATATTACGGAGCTCGCGCTTCTGAGAAAACCGGAGGTGTGCCCATGAGCCTGCAGAAAAAGGAAAGGGAAGGGGTCCTCCGGATCGAAGAAACCGGCGGCGCAAGCGCTACTGTGATCCTCCATCCGAACCACA
>JAFSXC010000079.1 GCA_017450105.1 Lachnospiraceae bacterium
TATAATGCGGCTCTGATTAAGGTCTCTTAATCTCAGAAAAAATGGAAACCAGATGCCCATAATGAAAAAAATCCGGCCATTTGGCCGGATTTTCTCCGAATAAAAAGGAGCTGCCGCAGTATTTAATGCGACAGCCCCTTTTTCATGGGGACAAGTGCCTTGTCCCCATGTGGGTTTCCCCGCGGGGGACTGGGAACGTCCACCGGACGTTCCGTCGCAAGTTCACTTCACAACGGCCGGCGACAAACCCGCGACTCCTTCACCTTTGAACAGAAACACCTCAGGCGGGTTATCTGAAAACCGGAGCATTATACTCTGTACGAGACGAAATAATGCTAGTATAATGGGAAGGCAGCGTCAAAGAACCGATCCGGGAGGAGAGTAATGAAAGCAGAGCTGATCAAACGATTAAGGGAAAATATGTCGAAAAAGATCGTCTGGAGGGATACATTTTTTGATCATCTTCTTATCGCCCTGCTTTCGGGAGGCCATGTTCTGATCGAGGATGTTCCGGGGGTGGGGAAGACCTTTATCGCCAGAACCTTCGCGCAGTCTCTCGCCCTTTCCTTTGTGCGGCTTCAGATGACGCCGGATACGCTGGCCTCGGATGTGACGGGAGCTTCGGTTTTTAATGCGAAGACCTCGCAGTTTGACCTTGTCCTCGGACCGATCATGAATCATATCGTTCTGGCGGACGAGCTGAACCGGACCTCGCCGAAAACCCAGGCCGCCCTTCTGGAGGCCATGGAGGAGAAGCAGGTGACCATTGAGGGAAGGAGCTTCCCGCTGCCGGACCCGTTTCTTCTGATCGCGACCCAGAATCCCATCTCCTCCGTCGGGGTGTACCCTCTGCCGGAGGCGGAGCTGGACCGTTTCCTGATGAAGCTTTCCGTCGGCTATCCGGATCAGGAGGCGGCGGTAAGCCTCGGGAAACGCTTTCTGGAGGGTGAGCTGGAGAAGAAGACGGAGGCTGTGCTTTCCAGGGAGGAGATCCTTGCCATGAGGAAGGAGGTCGAGGAGGTAAGTGTCCGGGAGGAGCTTCTTTCCTATGCCATGGAGATCATCGAGGGCACAAGGCGGGCGGAGGGCGTTTTGTGCGGCTGCAGCCCCAGGGCGTCGCTGGATCTTCTTCGCTCTTCCCAGGCAAAGGCCTATCTTTCCGACAGAAGCTATCTTGTCCCGGAGGACCTTATGGATATGGCAAGAGTTGTACTGCCCCATCGTATCCGGATGACTGCGGAGGCGGAGATGGCCAGACAGACCGGTCACGACGTGGTGGAGAAGGTTTTGCTGAAGGTTTCTGTACCCGTATGAAAAAGCGGCTTCCCTTAATAATCTATATCGCTCTTCTGGCAGGGGCTTTTGTTTTTGCGTCCTTTTACGGCGGAGCCCTGCCTTATGCTTTGCTTTTTTTTCTCCTGCTCTATCCGGTCTTCGCTCTTTTGCACAGGGTGTATACGGATCTGGCGCTCCGCGTCTTTCACGAGCTTTCCAAACGCAGAGTCGAAAAGTATGAGGAGGCAGAATACCGGCTTGTGCTGGAAAACCGGGGACTGTTTCCGATCCACGGTCTGAAGCTGAGCTATGAGGAGGATTTCTGCCTTCTTCCGAAAAAGGAAGACTGTATCTCTCTGATGCCGGGACAGCGGCTTTCCTTTATGCTGCCCCTTTCCTGCAAATATGCCGGTACCTATCCGATCGGCCTGACCTCCTATTCCATTTCAGATCCGTTCTCTCTCTTTGTGTTTCGCTTTCGTACACCCGCCGAGTTTCGCGCCATCGTAAGGCCCCGCGTGACGGACGTGGCCGAGAAGGAGCTTATCGCGGAACGGGAGCGCTCCAAAAGCGGGGCAAAGCACCCCTTCCTTCACGAGTCGATCGCAGGCACCGATTTAAGAGCTTATCAGAACGGCGACTCGGTGCGCGCCATCCACTGGAAAAATTACGCGAGAACCGGCGAGCTCATGGTGCGTAAGCCCGATGAGCAGGAGCTTTCGGGAGTGCACGTTTTTTTGGATTCCCTGGATCCGGAGGACGGCGATTTTGACGTTCCGCAAAGGGATCTGTTTCTGGAATATGCGGTCTCTCTGGCACATTGCTTTTTGAAGCAGGGAAGATCCATTGATTTCTGCTATCCCGCCGGAGATTTAAAGCGCATGATGATCGCCTCCTGGAAGGACTTCCTTTCCTTTACGGATCAGATGCCGGAGGAGCTTTCCCACCGGAGAAGGCCCGAAACCGCGATGAAAATGAAGGAAATGGCCGGGGAGCTGAGCCAAAGGGGAGAGGAATGTCTGTTTCTCCATGAAAGCGATTTTCATAAGGAGGTGACGTAATGGGTGCCGTTATCTCCTCTGTCTGCCGGATCCTGTTCTTTTATGTCGGCGCGGAAACCGTAAACTGGCTCTTCCCGGATATTCTGCTTCTCCCCGCCGTTATGCTTGCGTGTGCACAGGAGGTCTTTTTGTTCTTCCTGTGGAGGGGAAGGGAAAGAAAGGTCGGACTGGCAGGCTTTCTTCTGGGCGAGCTCGTGCTTCTTGTGCTGTTCCGGGAAAGCGAGGTATTTTGGGCGTTTCTGTTTGCGATCGCCGCTTTTCCGCTGACGCATCTTCTGTACAGGAGAGATCCGAAGGAATTGAAGGCCGAAAGCTATTCCCTGAGCGCAAAGGGGAGCCTTTGCAGGGAAAAGCTTGCTCGCAGGCTCCTGCGTTTCCTTCCGGCCCTTCTCTTTCTCGGGACCCTGATCTTCCGCTTCACGACGGAAAATCCGGGGAAGAGTGCGGTCCTGCCGACGCTGCTTTTGCTTGCGGTCGAAGCCTGCCGGTTTCTGGAAGGAAGGACGGGCCTGCGCCGGACCCCGGCCTGGCTTCTGCTTTTCCTTGTGATCGCGGTGCTGCCGGTGCAGGATAAGCCTCTGGACTGGAGCTTTGTAAAGAAATTTATCGAGGAAGCCGAAAAGAAGATAGAGACGATGCTGATGGACCTTTCCTATCTGACAGGGGGAAAGGAAAACGTGACGGGCTACAGCGGACTCGGTGTGATCGGGGACAATGTGGGTGGGAGCGATAAGCCGGAGCTTTCCCTCTCCGAAAGGAATACCTCCGGCCGGATCTATCTCAAGGGCGCGGTCTACACAAAATGGGACGGGGACCGGTGGACCCTGAGGGAAGAGGAGGATCCTTATCTTCTGTGGGTGGCCGATTTTCTTAAGGCCCTGCATGCGCAGGGAATCGCCAGGGAGGAGGCCGACTGCTTCTCGGAGATACAGAATACGAAGGTAACCTATGCCTATCTGAAAACGAAGGATCTGATGCGGCCGCTGACGCTCCTTCGGATCATGGATAAGAGCGGGAAGAGGGAGCTTTCTCCCGGTCCCGGCTTTACGGCGGAGGAGACTCTGGAAAAGGGAGACAGCTATTTCTTACGTTATCTGGATGTGGACTTCGGAAGCCCGCTTCTGCGGGATATTATTCGTAAGGCGGCAGAGCGGCCGGAGAAGGAGGAGCTGTCTTATAAGGAGCTCGACCAATACTGCCAGAGCCTGTACGGCTCTTCTCTGCCGGAGCTTTTGGAGGGTGAGGCTTATGCGCCCGGGGTCAGACCGGATGAAGCGGGAAGCCCTTATCTGGACCTGACCGGGATCACGGACAGGATGAGAGCGCTTTCGGAGGAGATCACGAAGGACAGGGAGACCGCCTACGACGCGGCTCTGGCCGTGGAACAGTATCTGCGTCAGTACACCTACTCCACCCATCCGAAAACGGGGGATATCGAGCGGTTCCTGTTTGAGGAGCAGGAGGGGTATTGTGTCCATTTCGCATCCTCGATGGTGCTGCTGCTTCGTGCCGCGGGGATCCCGGCGCGGTTCTGCGAGGGCTATCTTTACCGGTATCGGGACAAGGACCCGGAGCAGGGGTATGTTGTTTCTTCAAAGGACGCGCATGCCTGGGCGGAAGCCTATATTTCCGGCTTCGGCTGGGTCCCCTTTGAGCCGACGCCTGCTGCCTATTCCTCCGAGAGAACGACCTGGGGAAGAACGCCCTACCTTCCGACGGATGCGCACCCGGAGACCGGGGTTTTACCGGAGGCGGCTACAGTGCTTGAGATTCCGGAGGCGGCAGAGCCTGAGGAGGATCGGAATCCGGGACTGTTTTATCTCAGAGCGGTCGGAATCATGCTCCTCATCGTCTGCCTCTTCCTTGCGCTTATTTTCCTCGGCCGGATAGGACTGAAGGCACTGCGTCGGCACCGTATGACAACGGCGGACCGGATGGTGGAGGAGTATCTGGAGCTCAGGGAGATGGTTATGCGCTTCCGAAAAGAAAAGAACCTGCCGATGAGAGAGTCGCTTATGTTTGCCGCAGAGCGGACAAGGGACCGGGGCTTTGAAACGCCGGAGCCGGAGTACACGCTAAGCCTGTGGTACGCCCTCCGCTACGGCGGGAAGGAGGATGCGGACGAAAAGGAGCTGGCGGAGCTTATGACCTGGAAGAAGGCCTTGAAAAAAAGTCTCGGCAAAAAAGGAAATCGGGAGCGGGCGCGGAACTATTCTTTAGGAGGAAGATGATCTATGGACAATGGGACAGCGAATATCCGGGAAATGCTGGAGGAGCTGGAGGAGAAGACCCTATCCCCCTATGCGGCGAAAAGCAAAAGCTCCCGAGGGAGAGAAGCCGAGGAGCCGCCCTGCCCGGTCCGCCCCGTATACCAGAGAGACCGTGACCGGATCCTGCATTGCAAGGCGTTCCGGCGGCTGAAGAACAAAACACAGGTATTCTTAAATCCCAAGGGGGACCATTACCGGACCCGCATGAGCCATACCCTTGAGGTGTCCCAGAATGCGCGGACCATCGCCAAGGCGCTCCGGCTGAACGAAGACCTGGCGGAGGCCATTGCGCTGGGCCATGACCTCGGACATACGCCATTCGGCCACGCCGGAGAATCGGTGCTGGACCAGGCGCTGGAGGGCGGCTTCCGCCATAATGAGCAGAGCGTCCGCGTTGTCGAACGGATCGAAAAGGAGGGGAAGGGGCTGAACCTGACCTGGGAGGTCCGGGACGGGATCCTGAACCATGAGATGGATACAAGGGCCGCGACGCTGGAGGGCAGGATCGTTCGTCTCTCGGACAAGATCAGCTATGTGAACGCCGATATTGATGACGCGATCCGCGGAAATATTCTGAGGGAGGAGGATATCCCGAAGGAGATTACGGATGTGCTCGGCATCTCCTTCCGCCAGAGGCTGAATACGCTTGTGGTGGATATCATATGCCAGAGCAGCGGAAGGGACGATATCCGGATGTCCCCGGATGTGGAAAAGGCGCTCTGGAGCCTGCGCAGGTTCCTGTTTGACAATGTGTATAAAAACCCGGAGGCCAAGGGAGAGGAGACCAAGGCCAAGGATGTGGTGGCCTGGCTGTTCGACTACTTTGTAAAGCATCCGGAAAAGATGCCTCCCCTGTTTCAGGGCTGGATCGAGCAGGAGGGAAAGGAACGCATCGCCGCGGATTACGTGGCGGGAATGACGGATGAATACGCCATCCGTAAATTCAAGGAATATACGATTCCCCGGGATTGGCAGGTGCTGTAGGAATGCCGCATTTTTCGGATGAGTTTCTGGAGGAGGTCCGTTCCAGAAACGATATCGTTGATCTGATCGGGCAATATGTACAACTGAAGAAAAAGGGAAGCACCTGGTTCGGTCTGTGTCCCTTTCATAATGAAAAAACAGCCTCGTTTTCGGTCTCCCGCCAGAAGCAGATGTATTATTGCTTCGGCTGCGGAGCAGGAGGAAACGTTCTTACCTTTTTAAGGGAATATGAGAATCTTTCCTTCCGGGAGGCGGTCGAGGAGCTGGCCGAGCGGGCCGGGATGGCCCTCCCGGAGGAGGAGCGTACCAGAGAAGACCGGGAAAGAGAGGATAAACGGGAAAAGCTGCTGGAAATCCAGAAGGAAGCGGCCACCTACTTCTTCCGACTTCTGAAAAGTCCGCGCGGAGAACGGGCGCACGCTTATTTCCTGTCGAGGGGGCTGACGGAGGAAACGATCCGAAGGTTCGGCCTCGGTTATTCGGACCAGTACCGGGATGATCTGTACCAGTATCTGAAAAAGAAGGGCTACCGGGATGAGCTTCTGAAGGAATCCGGGCTCTGCTTCTTCCGGGAAACGACGGGAGGACAGGATAAGTTCTGGAACCGGGCCATGTTCCCGATCCAGAATATCAACGGAAAGGTGATCGGCTTCGGCGGCCGGGTCATGGGGGAGGGAGAACCCAAGTACCTGAACTCTCCGGAAACGCCGATCTTTGACAAGGGAAGAAACCTCTATGCGCTGCATCTGGCCAGGAAATCCAGAGAGAAGGCCCTTTTGCTGTGTGAGGGCTATATGGATGTGATCGCCCTGCACCAGGCCGGCTTTGATAACGCCGTGGCGGCTCTCGGAACCGCCTATACAGAGGCCCATGCCTCGCTATTGAAGCGCTATACCGACCAGGTCTACCTTACCTTTGACAGCGACGGCGCCGGGATCCGGGCGGCCTTAAGGGCGATCCCTTTGTGCCGGGAGGCGGGGCTTTCCTGCCGGGTTATTAATCTTTCGCCCCATAAGGATCCGGATGAGCTGATCCGTGCCGAGGGGGCCGAGGGCTTCCGAAGGCGGATCGAGGAAGCGGAAAACAGCTTCTTCTTCGAAATACGCCAGCTCTCGCTTTCCTTTGACCAGGAGGACCCGGAACAGAAAACCGCGTTCCATAAAGCCCTGGCCGAAAGGCTCCTTCGGTTCCCGGACGAGGTGGAGAGGGAGAACTACCTGCAGGCGCTGGCGGAGCGGTATCATATCGGCTATGAACCCTTAAGAAAGCTGGTCCGCCGCCTGGGCTCCGAGGGAGGGATCGTAAGGAAGAAGGTAAGGGAGCTTCCGGATCCGGCCAGAAGGGGAAGACGGGAGGAGCATAAGAGCGAAGCGGTGCTGCTTTCGGCCCTGGCGGACAGACCGGAGCTTTTCCCGAAGGTCAGCGGCTTCCTTACGCCGGAGGACTTTACGGAGGAGCCCTACCATACGGTGGCGGAGCTTTTATATGAACAGCTCAGAACAGCCTCTCTTCAGCCGGCGGCGATTCTGGACCGCTTCCCGGAAGAAGAGGAGCAGCGGCGGGTCGCGGCGATCTTCCATGCCAGATTGATGGGGATGGAGGAGGAAACGCTGCAGGAACAGGCGCTGCAGGAGCTGATGATAAAGATCAAGGAGGACAGTATCCGGGAACAGGCCCGCAGGATGGACCCCACGGATATGAAGGCCCAGCAGAAGCTTCTGTCGGATCGGAAGCAACTGGAAGAAATAAAGAAAGAAAGCAACGGAAGGGAGTAAGCATGGCTTCTACAAAGAAGAAAGAGACGGAAGAACTGACAGAGGAGAAGGGTACGGCGGCAAAGAAGACCGAGAAAAAGCCGGCGGCCAAAAAAACGACGGAAAAGAAGGCGGCTGAAAAGAAACCGGCGGAGAAAACCATAACGGAAAAGAAAGCCCCCGCGAAAAAGACGGCCGCAAAAAAGAAGACCTCGGAGAAAAAGGGAAGCGGCAAGGACCAGGAGGAAAAGTCGAAGGAGACGGTGGGCAGCTTTGTGGAAAAGCTTCCGGGACTTCTGGCTCTGGCAAAGAAAAAGAAAAATACGCTGGAGTATCCCGAGATCAACGACTACTTCAAGGGCGTGGACCTGGATGACGAGCGCTTCGAGATGGTGCTGAACTATCTGGAGGACAACGATGTCGACGTGCTGAACCTTTCCGAGGATGTGGACGATGATATCGATGACGATGTCATCATGAAGGACGATGACGAGGTAGAGGTGGAAAACCTCGATCTGACCGTGCCCGACGGGATCTCCATCGAGGATCCGGTAAGGATGTATTTAAAGGAGATCGGGAAGGTTTCCCTGCTGTCGGCAGAGGAGGAAATCGACCTTGCGAAGGAAATGGAGGGCGGAATGGCCGCCTACGACCGGATCCGGGAGCTCAGAGAGGAGCTCTTTGATACCGAGGATCCGGAACGGGAGGAGGAGCTGAAGGCCGAGATCCGTGACCTTCAAGCCATCGCCAGAAAGGGAGAGGGCGCGAAGAAGAAGCTGGCCGAGGCAAACCTGCGTCTGGTGGTTTCGATCGCCAAGCGCTATGTGGGCCGCGGGATGCTGTTTCTGGATCTGATCCAGGAGGGCAATCTCGGCCTTATCAAGGCCGTAGAGAAATTCGATTACCGGAAGGGCTATAAATTCAGCACCTACGCCACTTGGTGGATCCGCCAGGCCATTACGAGGGCCATCGCGGACCAGGCCCGGACGATCCGTATCCCGGTGCATATGGTCGAGACGATCAATAAGCTGATCCGTATCTCGAGACAGCTCCTGCAGGAGCTCGGGAGAGAACCCACTCCGGAGGAGATCGCGGCGGAGATGAATATGCCGGTGGAGAGAGTCCGGGAGATCCTGAAGATCTCGCAGGAGCCGGTTTCCCTGGAAACGCCGATCGGTGAGGAGGAAGATTCCCATCTCGGAGATTTTATTCAGGACGATAATGTACCGGTGCCGGCGGATGCCGCGGCGTTTACGCTTTTAAAGGAGCAGCTTGAGGAGGTCCTGGGTACGCTTACCGACCGGGAACAGAAGGTACTGACCCTGCGCTTCGGCCTGGAGGACGGAAGGGCCCGGACGCTGGAGGAGGTCGGAAAGGAATTTAACGTTACGAGAGAGCGTATCCGGCAGATCGAGGCCAAGGCGCTTCGTAAGCTCCGCCACCCGAGCCGCAGCAGGAAGCTGAAGGATTATCTGGAGTAATGGTACGCTTACCCTTACGGCTGCAGACGGTGTATAGGCTGGTTCCGCCGGAGAAGCCCATGGTGGATATCGGTACGGACCATGCGTTCCTTCCGATCGAGCTTGTTCGGAGCGGAAGAGTACCGTCGGCGCTGGCCTTTGATGTACGAAAGGGGCCGCTTAATATCGCCGGGGAGCATATCCGAAGCGCCGGTCTGTCGGACAGGATCCAGACCCGCCTGTCGGACGGCTTTGCGGCGCTGAACGCGGGCGAAGCCGAAACGGCCGTGATCGCCGGCATGGGAGGCGGAACGATCCGGGGAATATTGGAACGGAAGGACCCGAGGGAGGTCGGAATCCGGACCCTGATCCTCGGCCCCCAGTCCGAGGAGGAAGCTCTCCGGTTCTACCTGCAGGCGCAGGGATACCTGGTTTATGAGGAACGCTACGTCGAGGAGGAGGGAAAAATCTATGGGATCCTTGCCGTACGCGCCGGAAAAGAGCCTGCGCTTTCGGAGACGGAGGCACGGTTCGGCCGGGTGGCCCTAAACCGCAGGGATCCGGTTTTACGGGAAAGCCTTGAAAAAAAGGAGCGTATTTACCGGGAAATATTGGCGAAGCTTCCCGAAAACGAAGCGGGAACGGAAAGACGAAAGGAGCTGGAAGAGGAGCTTTCCTATGTAAAAGAAGCGCAGAAAAGATGGAAGGAGCAGGATGAATGGCAGAAGAATATGTAGAAGTAAAGCTCGGAGGCGAAACCAGAAGCGTAAAGCGGAAAACGCTGTTCCTTACGCTGGCGAAGGAGGTACAGGACAGCTACGACTATCCGATCATGCTGGCCTCCATTGATAATAAGCTGAGAGAGCTGAACAAGGGGATTACAAAAGGCGGAGAGCTTCATTTTGTGACGCTGAACGACAGCGACGGGAGGAAAACCTACCGGCGGAGCCTGACCTTTTTAATGGAGCGGGCTGTGCGGAAGGTGACCGGAAACCCGGCTCAGACGGCGAATGTCCAGTATTCGATCAACAACGGCTATTACTGCGAGATGACTGGCGGCTTTCTTGTGACGCAGCAGTTTTTGGACGATGTGCGCAACGAGATGCGGCGCCTTGTGGAGCTGGACCTTCCGCTGACCAAGGAGAGCTGGAGCACAGAGGACGCGATCGCTTATTTTGCAAGCGAGGGAATGAAGGATAAGGAAAGCCTTTTCCGCTATCGTCGGAGCTCCCGGGTCAATGTCTATGTTCTGGACGGCTATCGGGACTATTATTACGGCTATATGGTGCCTTCGACCGGGTGTCTTAATCTCTTTGATCTTGAGCCCTACCATGAGGGCTTTGTTCTGACCTACCCACTGAAGGACGAGAAGGAGGTCCGCCCCTTCCTGCCGAGTGAGAAATTCTTCCATACGCTTAAAGAATCCGATGCCTGGGGGAACCGGATGGGGATCGAAACCATCGGGGATCTGAACGACGCGATCGTTGCGGGGAGCGTGCAGAATGTGATCCTGACCCAGGAGGCGCTGATGGAGCGGCGGCTCGGGGCGCTGGCGGAGGAGATCGAGAGCCATCCGAAGAAGAAGTTCGTGCTGATCGCCGGCCCCTCCTCCTCCGGAAAGACCACCTTCAGCCACCGGCTTTCGGTACAGCTTCGCGCTCAGGGATTAAATCCCCATCCGTTCCCGCTGGACGATTATTATGTGGACCGGGAGTTCTGCCCCAGGGATGAGGACGGGAATTTTGATTTCGAATGTATCGAATCGCTGGATATTCCGAAGCTGAATGAGGATCTGGAGGCACTTCTGGCCGGGAAGGAGATCGAGAAGCCCCTGTTCAATTTCAAAACAGGAAAACGGGAGCCTCACGGAAGACCGATGCGGCTGGACAAAGGGGATGTGCTCGTTATCGAGGGAATCCACGGACTGAATGAACGCCTTTCGGCATCCATAGATGCGGAGAACAAATTCAAGATCTACATCAGTCCGCTGACGGCGATCAATATCGACGAACACAATTATCTTCCCACGACGGATGCCAGACTTCTTCGGAGGATCGTCCGGGATGCGCGGACGCGGGGAAGCCTTGCGCAGGAGACCATCGGAATGTGGGAATCGGTGCGCCGGGGTGAGCGGAAATGGATCTTTCCGTTCCAGGAGGAGGCGGATGTTATGTTCAATTCCGCGCTTCTCTATGAGCTGGCGGTTATGAAGACCTATGCGGAGCCGCTTCTGTTCGCGGTGGATCCGAAGAACAGGGAATACGCGGAGGCGAAGCGCCTTCTGAAGTTTTTGGATTATTTCCTGCCGCTTCCTTCGGATTCTATTCAGAGTAATTCGATTCTCAGGGAATTTATCGGGGGCGGGTGCTTCGGACTTTGAGATCTGTGTTATTGCCGGCCGCACTGAGGTGTTGGCTGCGGCCGACGCTGACTGATTTTGATTTTTTTTGCCCCGGCTTCGGGGCAGCGAGTACAGTGAATGATCGCCGGGAGGGTTTCCCTCCGGGAGGAAAGTCCGGGCTTCACAGGGCAGGATGCCGGTTAACGGCCGGTGGAGGCGACTCCCAGGACAGTGCAACAGAAAAGAACAGCGCCGCTTTTGCGACGCAATGGTGAAAAGGCGGTGTAAGAGACCACCGCGTTTCCGGTAACGGAAACGGCATATGTAAACCCCATCCGAAGCAAGGCCGGATCGAAGCATATGCGTAGCCCGCGCAGGGGTTTCCCCGTGCTTCAGGTAGGCCGCTGGAGGCTGTCGGCAACGGCAGTCCTAGATAGATGATCATTCACGACAGAACCCGGCTTATAGCTGTACTCGCTGCCCGGAAGCCGGGGCGGCTTTTTCTTACCGCCCGGTATCAGATTCGCTTTCCCTTATACTTAGTTTCACAATATTTGCAGCGATAGACCTCCTTTTCCGGATTGGTCAGAACGAAGATCTGGGTCAGCTCCTGCTCGATGGAGGTTATGCACCGGGGATTTGTACATCTTATTACGTTCCGGATGACCTTTGGGAGCTTCAGCTTTCTTTTTTCTACAATTTCATCGTTCTGGATCACATTTACGGTAATGTTGTGATCGAGAAAACCGAGAATGTCGAGATCCAGCGCGTCCACGGGACATTCCACCTTGATGATGTCCTTCTTCCCCATTTTTTCGCTTCGGGCATTTTTGATGATGGCGACCGTACAGTCCAGCTTGTCCAGATGAAGATCGTGGTAGAGCTGGAGGCTCATGCCGGCCTTGATGTGGTCCAGAACAAAGCCTTCCTGAATACCGCTGATATTTAACATGACTTATTCTCCTTTAATCCTTTCGGATGCGAATACCGTAAGCGGCCAATAACGTGAGCTAACGGGATTCGGCTCCTTTGCTTCGCTCGGGCAGGGACAGGTTTGCGCCGGCCTCCTGCAGAAGACGGATGATCAGAGCCTCACGGACGAAGACGCCGTAGCCGGCCTGCTTGAAGTAGACGGCCCTCGGATCGTCGTCCACCTCCACAGAGATCTCGTTGACCCGGGGGAGGGGATGCATGACCAGCATATCCTCTCTGGCCATCGCGAGCTTTTTTTTGTCCAGAATGTAGAAATCCTTCATTCGCAGGTAATCCTCTTCATTGAAGAAGCGTTCCCTTTGTACACGGGTCATGTAGAGTATGTCCAGATCGTCGATGGCATCCTCCAGCCGGTCTGTTTCGGCATAGGCGATGTGGGCGGGATCCAGGGCGTCCTCCTTCAGATTGCTCGGGATCTTCAGCTCCTCCGGCGAGATCATGATAAAGCGGATACCGGGGTAACGGATCAGCGCGTGGATCAGGGAATGCACGGTCCGTCCGAATTTCAGGTCGCCGCATAAACCGATCTTTAAATTGTCCAAATGGCCTTTGAGGGAATAGATGGTAAGAAGATCCGTCAGGGTCTGGGTGGGATGCTGGTGGCCGCCGTCACCGGCATTGATAACGGGGATCGTGGCCTTCTGGGAGGCTACGAGAGAGGCTCCTTCCTTGGGATGGCGTATGGCACAGATATCTGCGTAACAGGAGATCACACGGATCGTGTCGGAAACGCTTTCTCCCTTTGCGGCGGAGGAGGAATCGGCACTGGCAAAGCCGAGGATCGATCCGCCGAGGTTCAGCATCGCTGCTTCGAAGGAAAGACGGGTTCGGGTACTGGGTTCGTAGAAGCAGGTGGCCAGTTTTTTCCCCGCACAGACCTGACTGTACCGGGAGGGATCGCGCTCGATATCCAGCGCCAGATCCAACAGCTCCGCCAGCTCCTCTACGGAAAAGTCCAGAGGACTCATGAGATGTCGCATAGAAGGCTTCCTTTCATTCATTTCCTTTTTCTTCTCATTTATGATAGTATAGGGGACGATGGATTTCAAGGAAAACATAGATAAGAAAAGATTTGCATGCATCATCATCGACATCTCCTCGGAGAAGGTGGACAGGACCTTCCAGTACCGGATCCCGGAGGACTTAAGGGGCTCCTTATCGGTGGGAATGCGGGTGAATGTGCCCTTCGGAAACGGGAAGCGGACCGGGTACATCGTACGGCTATCGGACACACCGGAGATCGAGGAAAGCCGGATCCGGGAGCTTTACGGTGTCGTTAAGGGGTCGGTTCCGGTGGAGGAGCGGATGATCTCCCTTGCGGCCTGGATGAAGGACCGGTTCGGGGGGACCATGAACCATGCTCTGAAAACTGTGCTGCTGGTGCCTGCGGAGAAAAAAAGAAGGAAGAAAAAGCAGACGGACGATCCCGGGGAGCAGACCCGGCCGGTGCCGGTCTCCCTTGTGGAGCTGAATGAAAGCCAGAAAAGAGCGGCTGAAAGGATCCTTACGGACTGGAAAAAGGGGATACGGGGGACCTACCTTTTACATGGAGTTACCGGAAGCGGGAAGACCGAGGTCTATATCGAGGTCATGAAGGCTGTGGTCCGTAAAGGAAAGCAGGTCGTCTTCCTGATCCCGGAGATCGCTCTGACCTTTCAGACCGTGCGGCGCCTAAGGGCCCATTTCGGGGAGAGGGTGGCGATTTTAAACTCCCGGATGTCCGCCGGGGAACGGTATGAGCAGTACCGTAAGGCGAAGGACGGAGAGATCGATGTGATGGTGGGCCCAAGGAGCGCTTTGTTTACGCCCTTTGCGGAGCCGGCGTTCTTTATCCTTGACGAGGAGCATGAAACCTCGTACAAGAGCGAGTCCCTGCCCCGGTACCACGCGAGGGAAACGGCGATCCGGCTGGCCGAAATCTGCGGCGCTTCCGTTATCCTGGGCTCGGCGACGCCCTCGGTGGACAGTTTTTATAAGGCGAGGAACGGGGAATATACCTACCTGGAGCTCCCGGAGCGTGCGGCGGACCGGTCCATGGCGGAAACCGAGATCGTGGATATGAGGAACGAGCTCAGGGAGGGGAACCGGAGCATCCTGAGCCGCCGTCTCCGGGAGGAGATGGAAAGGACGCTCGCGGCGGGAGAGCAGAGTATGCTGTTTCTGAACCGGCGGGGTGTGTCGGGCTTCGTCTCCTGCCGCTCCTGCGGAGAGGTGATGAAATGTCCCCATTGCGACGTATCCTTAAGCCTGCACCGGAACCAGACGCTGGTCTGCCATTACTGCGGCTACAGAACGCCGATGATAAAAACCTGCCCGAAATGCGGCTCCCGCTATATCGGAACCTTCCGGGCCGGCACGGAAAAGGCGGAGGATATGGTCAGGGAAGCCTTCCCGGGTGCGCGGATATTGCGCATGGATACGGACACGACGAGGGGAAAGGAGGGGCATGAGCGGATCCTGGGAGCCTTTTCCCGGCATGAGGCGGATATTCTGATCGGCACTCAGATGATCGTAAAGGGCCATGACTTTCCTACGGTGACCCTCGTCGGGATCCTGGCTGCGGATATGTCTCTTTACGCGCCGGATTTTCATGCCGGTGAACGGACGTTTCAGCTTCTGACGCAGGCGGCGGGACGGGCCGGAAGGGGCGAGGCACCCGGGCGGGTCCTGATCCAGACCTATCAGCCGGAGCATTACAGCATCCGATGCGCGGCGGCGCAGGATTATCAAAGCTTTTATGAGGAGGAGATCGCCTTCCGCAGACTGATGCGCTACCCTCCGGTCTGGCATTTTCTTCAGATCCTGTCGGCCTGTACAAAGGAGGAGGAAGCAGAAAGGGGGGCCGGGATCGTTGCCTCTCTGGTGAGGGAGGCAGTCGGTGAGGAGGCCTTCGTAACCGGACCGGTGGATGCGGTACCGGTAAAACGGATGGATCTGTTTCGTAAAGTGGTATTCATAAAATCGCCGTCTTATGATATGCTTGTGAAGGCAAAGGATCATACGGAGAGCTGCTTTTCCTCGAGAGAGGAGCTTTCGCACATCCTGATCCGATTTGATTTTGACCCGATGAACGGGTTTTAGAGAGGAGAACTTGCATGGCGTTAAGAGAGATCAGAGAACTGGGGGACCCGATCCTGGAGAAGCCCTGTCGTGAGGTAAAGGAGATGACTCCGCGACTCAGGGAGCTTGTCGAGGATATGCTGGAAACCATGTATGAGGCGAACGGGGTGGGACTTGCGGCTCCCCAGGTGGGTGTGCTGCGGAGAATCTGCGTGGTGGACATCGGAGACGAGACCATCCATGAGGGAGAACCCTTTGTCCTGATCAATCCCCGGATCGTGGAGCAACGGGGAAGCCAGACCGGAGACGAGGGGTGCTTAAGCCTTCCCGGAAAGGCAGGAAAGGTGACCAGACCGGAGTATGTGAAGATCCATGCCTTTGACGAAGAGATGAAGGAATATGAGGCGGAGGGCGAGGGCCTTCTTGCCAGAGCCTTCTGCCATGAGCTGGACCATCTGGACGGACATATGTATACGGAATTGGTGGAGGGGCCGCTTCACGATATGGAAGACAGGAAAGAGGAAGAAGAGGATACGGAAGAATGAGGATCGTATTCATGGGAACCCCGGATTTCGCGGTCCCGTCCCTTAAGGCCCTTGTTGATGCGGGACATGAGGTCCCGCTCGTCCTGACCCAGCCGGACCGGCCGAAGGGAAGGGGAAACCGGATCGCTTATTCCGAGGTCAAGGAGGCCGCTCTGGCCCTGAACCTTCCCCTCTACCAGCCGCAGAATCTGAAGGATGAGGAAAGCGCCGAAAGGATCGGGAAAGAGAAACCGGATGTGATCGCCGTGGCGGCCTTCGGACAGCTCCTTCCGAAGCAGATCCTCGATATTCCGAGGCTTTGCTGCGTCAATGTCCACGCCTCGCTCCTCCCGAAATACCGCGGAGCCTCGCCGATCCAGTGGACGGTCTTAAACGGGGACAAGGAGGGCGGAGTGACGATCCAAAAGATGGCGGAGGGCCTGGATACCGGGGATATCCTGTCCCAGCGGAGCCTTGAGCTCGCCACTGACGAGACCGCGGGCTCTCTTTTTGAGAAGCTCTCTGTTCTCGGCGCCTCCCTTCTGACGAAAACACTTGAGCTGCTGGAGCAGGGGAAGATCGTCCCCCGGCCGCAGGACGAGGCGCTGGCTACGAAGACCGGGCGGATCGACAAGAGCTTCGGGCGGATCGATTGGGAACAGAGTGCGGTCGAGCTGGAACGCTTTATCCGGGCCATGGATCCCTGGCCGGGAAGCTATACGTTCCTGCAGGGAAGGATGTTTAAGCTGAAGGCGGCGGAGCCTGTCCCAACGGAGACGAAGGGGGCTCCCGGAACCGTTTTGTCGGCGGATGAAAGGGGAATCCTCATTGCGGCCGGAGATGGCGCTTTGCTTCTGAAAACGGTTCAGCTTGAAGGAAAGAAGGCCATGGACGCGGCCGAATTTTTACGGGGCCACGCCATGCGGGTCGGAGAGGTTCTGAAAACAACGTGAAGGATCTCAGAGAGCTTATCTTAAATACATTACTCGAGGTGGAGGCAGGAAGGTGTAAAAGCCATCTTGCCTTAAATAACCTTCTGGACAGGCATGCCGAGCTGGATAAGCACAGCAGGGCGTTTCTTACCAGAGAGCTGGAGGGCGTGCTGGAGCGCAGGCTGACTCTGGACGCCGTGATCTCCCGCTTTTCAAAGCTTCCGACGAAAAAACTGAAGAGCGTGATCCTTGTGCTGCTTCGGATGGGCATCTACGAATTCTATTTTATGGACAGCGTACCGCCGTCGGCTACGGTAAACGAGCTGGTGAAGCTGGCAGAGAAAAAGGGCTTTCGGAGTCTGAAGGGCTTTGTGAACGGGGTGCTTCGGAATGCGGACAGAAACCGGATCGCGCTGTCTTCCCTGCCGCCGTCGGAGCGGCTTTCGATCCCTCCGTTTCTTTTTACGCTTTTATCCGATGCTTACGGGGAAGAGGAGGCGGTTCGGATCGCCGAAGCTGCGCTTTCTCCCGCTCCTCTTACCGTGCGGGGAAACCGTATTCTTCTGCCGCCGGAGGAGCTTTTCCTAAGGCTTAAAAAGGAGGGCGTTTGCGCGGAAAAATGCCCGGAGCTTCCGAATGCCTATGTCTTACGGGAGCTGGACCGGCTTTCCTCTCTTCCTGCCTTTCGGGAGGGACTTCTTTTTGTTCAGGATCTGAGCTCGCAGAGAGCCATGAGCGTACCCAGACTTCACGAGGGAATGCGTGTTCTGGACCTTTGCGCCGCCCCGGGAGGAAAGAGCTTTTTCCTTTATGAACAGCTTAACGGAAGGCTTTCTCTTACGGCTTCGGATCTTACGGAGGAGAAAACGGCGCTGCTTTCCGAGAACGCAGGGCGGCTCGGCTTTGAGAAGATCAGGATCGAGCAGCAGGATGCCAGGGCCCGCCGGGCAGACCGTGTGGAGGCGTTTGACCTTGTGGTGGCGGATCTTCCGTGCTCGGGGCTCGGAGTCATGGGAAGAAAGAAGGACCTGAAATACCGGATAACGGAGGCGGATCTGAAGGCCCTCTCTGCCCTGCAGAAGGAGATCCTTGGCCAGGCGGCGGATTATGTCGCCTTCGGCGGGGAGCTGCTGTACTCCACCTGCACATTAAATCCCGGGGAAAACCGAAAAAACAGGGAATGGTTTCTGCGGGAACGAAGGGATTACCGCCTGGTGCGGGAGGAAACCATTCTTCCGGAAAAGGGAAGGTGCGACGGCTTTTATTATGCTTTGCTTCGGAGAGAAGGATGAAGACGGATGTAAAATCCCTGACAAAAGAAGAACTGACTTTGTGGCTTAAGGACGCGGGAGAGCCCGCCTACCGGGGTGCGCAGCTTTTTCGCTGGCTTCACCGCGAGAAGGTCTGTGATTTTTCGGCTATGACAAACCTTCCCGCTGCACTTCGGGAAAAGCTGGCCGAAAATGCCGCTCCTTTGGGACTGGTCCTTCGAAGAGAGCAGGTCTCCTCGATCGACGGGACCCGGAAGGTGCTCCTTGAGGCCGGGGACGGGTGCCTTATCGAGAGCGTATCCATGCTTTATGAATACGGAAGGTCTGTCTGTATTTCCTCCCAGGCGGGGTGCCGGATGGGGTGCAGCTTCTGTGCCTCTACCCTGAACGGGCTGGTGCGGAGCCTCTCTGCGGGGGAGTTGCTGGAGCAGGTCTATTTTCTGGAACGGGGCGAAAGGGAGCCGGTCAGTCATGTCGTCGTTATGGGGATGGGCGAGCCGTTCGACAATTATGAGAATCTGCTCCGGTTTTTGCGGCTGCTTTCGGATCCGGAGGGCCGGAATCTCGGAGCACGGCACATTACCGTTTCCACCTGCGGCCTGGTGCCGGGGATCCGTTCCTTTGCCGAGGAGGGGCTTCAGGTCAATCTGGCCGTTTCTCTTCATGCGGCGGACCAGAAAAAACGGGAGGCGCTGATGCCGGTGGCGAGAAGCTATGCACTTCCGGAGCTGATGGAGGCCTGCCGCTATTATGTGGGCAAAACGAACCGGCGGATCACCTTTGAATACAGTCTGGTGAAGGACAGGAACGACGGGATGGAGGACGTTAAGCAACTAATCTCGCTTCTTAAGGGGCTGAACTGTCATGTGAATCTGATCCCGGTGAACGAGGTCAGGGAAACCGGGTGCAGACGGCCCGAAAGGGAGCGGATCCGCGCCTTCCGGGAAGCCTTGGAAAAGGCGGGGATCCCCGTGACGCTCAGGCGGGATATCGATGCCTCCTGCGGGCAGCTTCGGAATCGGGCTTAAACGGGGGTTGGCTTCGCGGACGGAAATCGGACGGCGGCACGGTGTGATCATTTCAACGCCGGACCGCTCCCGCTACGGGGAAAACGCAGCGGTACTAAACGGAATCGCCGACAGGGCCGACGATTCCGTTAAGTGCCGGCGTTTTCCA
>JAFSXC010000080.1 GCA_017450105.1 Lachnospiraceae bacterium
AAAGCATTCTCGAAGGGTTCAGATGCTCTTTTCAGTATCGCAGAAGACGCTGGATCTCCTGCTGAGATTTGTACTTATTGTCCGGCTTCATATTCAGTGCTTTTCCGCAGGCTTCAATGATCTCATCGTAGTACGTGAACTGCCAGTTGTTCGCATCAAGATGGGTACAGTTGTACTTCTTGATGGAATCCAGGATCCCTATGGTTGGAAATAACAAACCGGAAAGCAAAACTGCCTGAAGAAAAGTAAATCAGGATTGAAAATTTAATAAACTCCGATTATAATAAAAACGAAACTGTGTATTGTGGTTTCGTTCTTATTTTTTCCAATATCGTGAGGAATTGTGATGCGTGAAAAGGAAGCAAAGACGGTTCTGACTCCCCAGAACGGAATGAATATCTACCGGGGCTGCACGGTGGGCTGCATGTGCTGCGATCCCCGGAGCAAATGCTACCGTTTTGAGGGAGAGTTTACGGATGTGGAGGTCAAGATCAACGGGCCGGCATTGCTCGAGAAATCCTTAAAGAGCAAACGGCGGCACTGCATGATCGGTGTCGGCTCCATGAGCGACCCGTATCAGCCGCTCGAAAAGGAGCTGGGGCTTATGCGGAAGGCGCTGGCCCACATCCATTATTACGGCTTTGGTGTGGCGATTGAAACCAGAAGCGATCTGGTGCTTCGGGATCTGGATTATCTGAAGAGCATCAACGAAAAGGCAAAGTGTGTCGTGATCATGCCGATCAACACGGCGGAGGAGGCCTTGAGCGCCATCCTGGAGCCCTCTGCGGCCTCGGTAAAGGCCAGGGTGGAGGCTCTGCTTGCACTTCGGGAGGCGGGGATCACAACCATCGTCTCCATGGCGCCGTTCCTGCCGTTTATCAACGACACGAGAGAGAATGTGGAGGCGGTCCTTGGTCTGGTCGAGAAGGTCCGGCCCTACGGCGTATTATGCAAATTTATCGGCTGCAATTTACGGGACGGCAGCCGGGAATATTTTTATCAGAAGCTGGATGAGAATTTCCCGGGGATGCGGGAACGCTATGAAGCCGCCTTCGGGAAAAGCTATGATCTTGTTTCGGAAAACAACAAGGAGCTGATGGAACGGATACGTACCTTCCTTACGGAGCGCCAGATCCTGTCTGATCAGGAGCGGCTGCGCACGTATCTGAAGGGCTTTGAGGATAAGCTTGCCGGCGTGCAGATCGAGATGCCGCTCGGTATGCTTGAGGCACAGGCCGGGGGTTGATATGGAAGAGAGAAATAATCAGAACAGGGCACCGATCTACGAGGCTCTGGAGGAATTCCGGGACGCGAGGGTGGTGCCCTTTGACGTGCCCGGACACAAAAGAGGAAGAGGGAACCGGGAGCTCGCCGAATTTCTCGGGGAGCGCTGCGTTTCCATCGATGTGAACAGCATGAAGCCGCTGGACAACCTGTGCCACCCGATCTCGGTCATCCGGGAGGCGGAGATCCTCGCGGCGGAGGCCTTCGGGTCGGCGAACGCCTTCTTCATGGTCGGCGGGACGACCAGCGCAGTCCAGAGCATGGTGCTTTCCGCCTGCAAGCGCGGGGATAAGATCATTCTGCCGCGGAACGTCCACAGGAGCGTGATCAACGCCCTCGTTTTAAACGGCGCGATCCCGGTCTATGTCAATCCGGAGGTGGATCAGCGTCTCGGGATCTCGCTCGGAATGCGCTTTTCCCAGGTAAAGGAGGCGATCGAACAAAATCCCGACGCGGCCTGTGTTCTGGTGAACAATCCGACCTATTACGGGATCTGCTCGGATCTGAAGGGGATCGTTAAGCTGGCGCATGACGCCGGGATGCTGGTGCTTGCGGATGAGGCGCACGGTACCCATTTTTATTTCGGAAAGGGCCTGCCGATCTCGGCGATGCGCTCCGGCGCGGATATGTCCTCGGTCAGTATGCATAAAAGCGGCGGCAGCCTTACCCAGAGCAGCTTCCTTCTGACCGGTGAGAATGTGCATCCGGGCCATGTGCGGCAGGTGATCAACCTTACCCAGACCACATCGGGAAGCTACCTTCTGATGAGCAGTCTCGATATTTCCCGCCGGAATCTTGCGCTTCATGGGAAGGAAATCTTTGAACAGGTAAAATTTCTCGCGGAGTATGCCCGCGGCGAGATCAACGAGATCGGCGGCTATTATGCCTTTGGGAAGGAGATCGTCGATAAGGAGGCGATCTACGATTTTGACCCGACCAAGCTCTCGGTTCATACGCTGGACATCGGGCTTGCGGGCATCGAGGTCTATGACCTTCTGCGGGACGAATACGACATCCAGATCGAGTTCGGCGATCTGGGCAATATTCTGGCCTACATTTCCATCGGAGACCGGATCCAGGAGGTGGAGAGGCTTGTGTCCGCCCTTGGCGAGATCGAGCGGAATTTCCGGAAATCCAAGGCCGGTATGCTCTCGCAGGAATACATTCCGCCGGATGTGGTTGTGTCGCCGCAGGAGGCGTTTTACGCGAAAAAGGAGTCGCTGCCGCGGCGGGAGACCCTGCACCGCATCAGCTCGGAATTTGTGATGTGCTATCCGCCCGGGATCCCGATCCTGGCGCCCGGAGAGCGGATCACCCAGGAGATCCTGGACTATATCGCTTATGCGAAGGAGAAGGGCTGCAGTCTGACCGGGCCGGAGGACGAGGATATCGATAATCTGAATGTGCTGAAATAATTTGCGCTTTCTCTTTACAGATATGGATTGAGAAAGCATAATAGGCAGAGAAATATATAAAACGAGGTTGAGGAAGTGGATCTTTGGTTTTCGGAATTACAGACGGAAAATGTCAAGCTGTCGATCCGGGTGGATCGGCAGATTTTCTCCCAGCAGTCGGAGGTCCAGCGGATCGATGTGTTTGAGAGCCGGGAATTCGGGCGTATTCTTTCGCTGGACGGGCATATCATGCTGACGGAACGGGATGAATACATCTACGACGAGATGATCACGCACGTCCCGATGGCGGTGCATAAAAACGCGAAGAATATTCTGGTCATCGGCGCCGGGGACGGCGGGGTGGTGCGGGAGCTGACGCGCTACGACCGGGTGGAATCCATCGATCTGGTGGAGATGGACCCGCTTGTGGTGGAGGTCTGCCGGGAATATCTGCCGCAGAACGCCTGCCGGCTGGATGACCCGCGGGTTTCGCTTCATTACGAGAACGGTCTGAAATTCCTTCGGAAGAAGGAAAACAGCTACGATCTGATCATCGTGGACTCAAACGACCCCTTCGGACCGCAGGAGGGCCTCTTTACGAAGGAATTTTACGGGAACTGCTTCAAATCCCTTAGGGAGGATGGCATCATGGTAAATCAGCAGGGAAGCCCCTTCTACGAGGAGGACGCCAGGGCCTGCAAACGGAGCCACAAGCGCATTGTCAGTACCTTCCCGATCAGCCGGGTCTACCAGGCCCATATACCGACCTACGCGGCAGGCTACTGGCTGTTTGGGTTTGCGAGCAAGAAATACCACCCGGTGGACGATCTGGACGCCGCCTCCTGGAGCATGCTGGGGCTTCATACCCAGTACTATACCACAAAGCTCCATCAGGGCGCCTTCTTCCTGCCGGCCTATTTGGAGGAGATGCTGAAAAGTGTGGAATAAAGAGGAAACAGGGTTTCTCGGCTGTGTGAGCGCCTACGAGGACGCAGAAACCGTGCTCTACGGCGCGCCCTTTGATTCGACGACGAGCTTCCGCCCCGGGGCGCGCTTCGGGCCTTCGGCGATCCGCAGGGAGAGCGACGGGCTGGAAACCTACAGTCCTTATCTGGACCGGGACCTTACGGAATACCGGATTTATGACGGCGGGGATCTGACGCTCCCGATCGGGGACGCCGGAGCAGCGCTTCTGACGATCGAGAGGGCGGCAGCCCAGATCCTTTCGGACGGAAAACGGCCGTTCCTTCTCGGCGGGGAGCATCTGGTTACGCTCGGGGCGGTCCGGGCGGTTTATAAAGCCTTTCCGGAGCTTCGGATTCTGCATTTTGATGCGCATACGGATCTGAGGGATTCCTATCTGGGCGTGGAGCTGAGTCATGCTTCGGTGATCCGGAGGTGTCATGAGCTGCTCGGAGACGGGAAAATCTGGCAGTTTGGGATCCGGAGTGGGGAGAGAGAGGAATTTGCCTTTGCCGATGCGGGGCATACCTTTTTGCATCGGTTTGACCTGGACGGGCTTTCGGAGGCGGTTTCTGCGATGAAGGGGAAGCCGGTCTATCTTACGGTGGATCTGGACGTTCTGGATCCGTCGGTGTTTTCCGGGACCGGGACGCCGGAGCCCGGCGGGGTCTCCTTCAACGAACTCAGGGAGGCGCTTAAGGTGGTGACGACGGAGCTTACGCCGGCAGGGCTGGACGTAGTGGAGCTTGCGCCGGAGCTCGACCATTCCGGGGCTTCTACGGCGGTGGCCTGCAAGCTTGTACGGGAGCTTTTGCTGGGGGTGCAGGGCTGAACCGGGGAGGTGCCGGAGCTTACGGCTGCGTGACAGGGAAAGCGGGTCTTTCCGACGCAACATACAAAAGGAGGATAAAAATGGGAAGAGCTTTGATTATCGGGGCAGGGGGAGTCGCGAATGTGGCGATCCGGAAATGCTGCCAGAACAGTGAGGTCTTTGAGGAGATTATGATCGCGAGCCGGACGAAGGCAAAGTGTGATGCCATCCAGGGCGCGATGGAAGGAAAAACGAAGACAAAGATCGAGACCGCGGAGATCGATGCGGACGATGTACTGAGGCTTACAAAATTAATTCAAGATTATAATCCTGGTGTGGTTCTTAATCTGGCGCTGCCTTATCAGGATCTGCATATTATGGATGCCTGTCTTGCGGCCGGAGTCCCCTATGTGGATACCGCGAACTATGAGCCGGAGGATACGGCACATTTCGAGTATAGCTGGCAGTGGGCCTACAACGACCGGTACAGGGAGGCGGGACTGACAGCCCTTCTGGGAAGCGGCTTTGACCCGGGCGTGACCTCGGTATTCGCGGCCTATGCTCTGAAGCATGAATTTGACGAAATAAATTATATCGACATTTTAGATTGCAATGCAGGTGACCATGGATACCCGTTTGCGACAAATTTTAATCCTGAAATTAATATTCGGGAGGTTTCGGCAAAGGGCAGCTTCTGGGAGGACGGAAGGTGGGTTGAAACAGAGCCGCTTGAAATTAAAAGAGTATATAACTTCCCGGAAATAGGCCAGAAAGACATGTATCTTCTACATCATGAGGAAATCGAAAGCCTGGCGCTGCACATGCCGGGGATCAAAAGGATCCGTTTCTTCATGACCTTTGGGGAAAGCTATCTGACCCATCTGAGATGCCTTGAAAATGTGGGGATGACGAGCATCAAGCCCATCCTTTTCGAGGGGAAGGAGATCGTTCCGCTTCAGTTCTTAAAGGCCGTTCTGCCGGATCCGGCGTCTCTCGGACCCCGGACGAAGGGAAAGACCAACATCGGCTGCATCTTCCGCGGAAAGAAGGACGGGAAGGAGAAGACCTATTATCTCTACAATGTCTGCGACCATCAGGAGTGCTTCAAGGAGACCGGAAGCCAGGCCGTGGCCTATACGACGGGCGTTCCTGCCATGATCGGGGCTTCCCTGATCCTGAACGGGACCTGGAAGCTGTATGGGACGCATACGATCGAGGAGTTTGATCCGGATCCCTTTATGGAGGAGCTGAACCGCTTCGGTCTTCCCTGGCAGGAATCCCATGCGCCGGAATTGGTGGACTGAGGTGACCCTGGATACGCTGCCGACTCCCTGCTATGTGATCGATGAGGAGAGGCTGGAGGAAAATTTAAAGCTTTTACACGCGCTTTCGGAGGAGACCGGGGCGAAGATCCTGCTCGCGGAGAAGGCGTTTTCGTGCTTCCCCTATTATCCGATGGCGCGTAAGTATTTAAGCGGGGCCTCGGCTTCCGGGTTATTCGAGGCAAAGCTTTCGGCGGAGAAGCTCGGGAAGCAGACCCATGTGTTTTCGCCGGCTTACCGGGAGGACGAGTGGAAGGAGCTGCTCCTTTACGCGGACCATCTTGTCTTTAATTCCCTGACACAGCTCAGAGTCTTCGGAAGCCGCGCAAAGGCGGCCGGAAAGAGCGTGGCGCTTCGGATCAATCCGGAGCATTCGACGCAGCAGGAGCCAATCTACGACCCCTGCGCTTTGTATTCGAGGCTCGGTGTGACGAAGTCTGTGTTTGACCGGGATGCATCGCTAAAGGACCGCGCACTTCTGGACGGGCTCCATTTCCACACCCTATGCGAACAGGGGGCGGACGCTCTGGCTGAGACGCTGGAGGCGGTGGAGGAAAACTGGAAGGAGCTTTTGTCTTCGGTTCAATGGATCAATTTCGGCGGAGGCCATCATATTACGAAAAAGGGGTACGATCTGCCGCTCCTTAAGAAATGCATTTCGCGTATGCAGGAACGCTATGGACTTACGGTTTATCTTGAGCCCGGGGAGGCGGTGGCGCTGAACGCGGGGTACCTTGTGACAAAGGTCATCGATCTTGTTGAGAACGGAAAGAGGATCGCGATCCTGGACGCTTCGGCGGCCTGCCATATGCCGGATGTCCTGGAAATGCCCTATGTGCCGCCGCTCAGGGACGCGGGCGGACCGGGGGAACGGGCTTATTCCTGCCTCCTTGGCGGGCCGACCTGTCTGGCCTCGGATGTGATCGGGGAATACAGCTTTGACCAGGAGCTGAAGGCCGGGGACCGGCTGGTCTTTGAAGACATGGCGATCTATACCATGGTAAAGAACAATACGTTTAACGGAATGAAGCTCCCCGCCATTGCCGGGATGGACAGGCGGGGAGAATGTGTGCTTTTGAAGGAATTCGGGTATTCGGATTTTCTGGACCGGCTCGGGTAGGACCTAACGCCTTTGGGCTATCCGGCTTAAAACCGGCAGCAGAAGAGACGCCAGTACAATACCGGTAACGCCCTGCACCAGGTTAAAGGGGACGCCGGACAGGGAGGCGAGGAGCCCCGCATAGAAGGTGGCTCCGGTAAAGCCGCCGTTTCCGAAGGCGGTCAGGAAGAGCTCGAATACAAAGTAGCCGCCGACCATGAACAGCTCGCCGAGGAGACCGGCCGGCAGGGCGGCGAGACGTTTTCCCTTCAGCCTTCGGTATAAGAGCCCCGCAAACAGCGCAACAAGACCCTTGATCAAAAAGGTCGCCGGGACAAAGGCGGGAAAGCCTCCGAAGAGATCGGAGAGCGCGGAGCCGACGCCGGCTGCGAAAAACGCGAAGGGGGCATCCAGAAGAAAGCCGCATAACAAAACAAACGCGTCTCCGAGATGGATGTAGCCGAAGGTCGGGGTCGGGATCCGGATCACCGAGGTGGCTACGGTTACAAAGGCGCATAACAGCGCGGTTTTTACAAGAATTACAAGCCTGGCCCTGGAGTTGGAGGTAGTCTGTTCCTGTTGTTTAATCATGACTGTTCTCCCTTCTTGGGACTTTTTACTGAAAATACGAGAATATCTTCAGCGCATTTTACAAAATACAATCTTTCTGGAATTGATACAAAAAAACATACTAAATCGATAGGTAAAAGTCAAGAAAAAAATGAAGAAACAGAAGAAACCGAAACGTAAGCCATATCAGCTCGTCCTTGCCATTTTACTGCCCCTGTCCGTGGTGGCGCTGGTGCTGTTTACGATGTCCGTTCTGGGACGGAACGTACAGAATAAAAAAACGACGGAGACAAAGGTGCAGGAGGCGGCTGTCGAGACGGAAAATGGGGAGGCGGGGGCAAATTCCTCAGGCGCCGGCAGGACCGCGGGCGTTTTCCGGCAGGACCTTTCGGGGGCGGAGCACAGGGACACGGAGCCGGCAGAGGCAGCCGCGGCTGTGTTTGAGACGGAAGCCGAGACCGAGACGGAAACCGAAACCGAGCCCGTGGTCTATGAGGACACGGTCATGCTTTTCACCGGGGATGTTCTGTTATGGGACGGGACGCTGAATGCTTATGTGAACGGCGGCCTGGACGGACTTCTGGCTCCGGAGCTTTGCCAGCCATTCCGGGAGGCGGATATTCTTATGATCAACGAGGAATTCCCCTTCAGCAACCGCGGGGAGCCTGCGGACAAGCAGTTTACCTTCCGCTGTGATCCTGTCTATGTGCGTGCCTTTCAGGAGATGGGCGTGGACATCGTGACTCTGGCGAACAACCATACGCTTGACTTCGGACAGGACGCTCTTCTGGATTCCCTGGAGACGCTGGAGGGGGCGGGGATCCCCTATGTCGGCGCGGGGCGGAATCTCGACGAGGCAAAGCGGCTTGTGACGTTTGAGCTGAACGGGCGGACCTTCGGCTTTCTCGGGGCTTCCAGGGTCTGGCCGGACGGGGCCTGGTCGGCGGATTATGACCGGCCCGGGATGTTCGGAACCTATGATCCGACGCAGCTTCTGGAGGAGATCCGAAAGGCGAAGGAGGTCTGCGATTTTGTGACGGTTTTTGTTCACTGGGGGATTGAACGGAATACGACGCCGGAGGAATACCAGAGGGTTATGGCGAAACAGTATGAGGAGGCCGGGGCGGATCTCGTTATCGGGTCACATCCTCATGTGCTGCAGGGGTTTGAATTTATTAACGATATGCCTGTTTTTTACAGTCTCGGGAATTTTATCTTTAATACGCGGACCTATGATACGGCGGTGGTACGGGTTTTGGTCAGGGGCGATGGGACTACGGAGTTTTCGCTGCTTCCGGCACGGTCGGATGGGGCCCGGGTTTCTTTGCTTGCCGGGGAGGACGGAAAGCAGCTTTTTTCCTACCTCAATACCATTTCTTATGGGGCTGCGGCGGATGAACAGGGGGTTGTGCGGGCTCAGTGAGATTATGGCAGCTGCGTTGTGAATGTACTTATGGGTTTTTTGACAAAATTGCTGAAAAAACGGACAGAAATGAATAAAAGCTGTGGAAAAACACCATATTTGACGATATAATTATTGTAGAATGAACTCCTGTAAAGGCTATATGGAGAAGAAACTATGAGAGACAGAATACTGATCATTGATGATAGTATGGAGGACCGGAAGGAGATCACGGATGCCATCGGGAACCGGTACGGGTCTTTCCAGGCGGGCAGCGGGCGAAAGGGTCTGGAGATGCTGGTCCAATACGAGGACGAGGTGGCGCTTGTTATCCTGGACCTGGATATGCCGGAGGTGGATGGGTTCCGGGTCCTGCAGGTTATGGAGGAAAAGAAGGTCTTAAAGCGGATCCCCGTGATCATGGTGACGGATTATTCGAACCCGGAGCTGGTCGCGAAGCTCTATGAGAAGCCGGTTTCCGGGGTTTACGGAAAGCCCATTGATGAAAAGGAATTTCTGCTCGGGCTTCGGACGGCGATGCGGTATGCCGGGATCGTGGACCAGCAGGACCGGTTCAGTGCCAACGTTCTGGATATGTTCGGCGATATCGTGGAAGGCCGGGACCTGGGCGGGGCTGTCCATATCGAACATATTAAGAACATGACCAGGGCGCTTGCGGAGCATCTTATGACCTCCTATCCGGAGTACAAGCTTTCGCGTGTCCGGGTGAATGAGATCGTCGAGGCTTCGGCGCTTCATGACATCGGAAAGGTGGCGATCCCGGACCATGTTCTGAACAAGCCCGGAAAGCTGACCTCAGAGGAATTTGACCTGATGAAGAGTCATACGACCAAGGGCGGAGAGATGATCGAGCGTATGGCGAGTGTGCTTTCCATTGTACATCCTTACGATGCGGAGAATTTCGTTCAGATCGCCTACGATATCTGCCGCCATCATCATGAACGGTACGACGGACGGGGCTATCCGGACCGGCAGAGCGGGGAGGATATTCCGATCGCGGCCCAGATCGTATCCATATCGGATACTCTGGATGGTATGACGGGGCGTACCGTGTACAAGCGCTCGATTGAGAAGGAAAAAGCGTTTCACATGATCGTGACCGGAGAGGCCGGTGTGTTTAACCCGAAGCTTCTGGAATGCTTAAAGCAGGCGAAGGATCGCGTCATGGATATCATCGGAGAACAGGATCTTCATTAAGGTGGCTGGTCTATGGATGACAGAGGATTGAACCCGGGAACAACTGGTACAAATCAGACGCCGGAACCGGCGCTGGACGAGGCGGCTCTTCTTAAGAATCTGGAAAAGATCGAAGATACCGGCATGTTCACGAACGACCAGATCCGGGAAATTGAAGAGGGAAAGAGCGCGGGACTCGACGTATCGATATACGCGAGGCCTGAGTATCTTGCTGTTCATATGCGCTCCATCCGCCTGGGCATGATGGAGGGCCTGGATGTCTCTGTCTATGCGAGTCCCGAGTACGACTGGTTCCAGATGGAGGAGATCCGTATCGGCATGGAGAAGAACCTGGATGTCCGGATCTATGCCGACCCGAAGATCGACTACAGCAAAATGCGGATCCTGCGCGAGGGCCTTCTGGAGGGGATCTATCTGAAGCCCTATGTGAAGTTTCCCGCCGGTGTTATGCGCCAGGTTTTTCTTTCCCGGAAATCGGGCGTGGATATTTCTCCCTTTGTGGAGCAGGGCTACCGGGAGGCGGAGCTGGAAG
>JAFSXC010000081.1 GCA_017450105.1 Lachnospiraceae bacterium
CCGTCCTCCTTACTCTTTTGCCGACTTTACCGCGCTTGTAAAGTCCTCGATCAGGTCATCGATATCCTCGATCCCGACGCTGATCCGCACCGTGTCCGTAAAGACCCCGGCGGCCTCCTGCTCCTCCATGGATGCCTGCAGATACAGGGTGGAGGCGGGATGGATCACAAGGGTCCGTACGTCTCCGATGTTGCTTGCAATGCAGGGGAGCTTCAGAGAATTGATGATCGAAAAAGCCCTCTTTCGGCTTCCGGCCCGGAAGCTCACGATACCGCCGCCGTACCCGTTTAATTCCTTTTCCGCAAGGGCATGGCACGGATGATCCGGCAGCGTGAGGTAATTTACCGAAAGTCCGGGAAGAGCGCTCAGCGCCCGGGCCAGACGGTCGGCATTGGATAAGATCCGCTCCATCCGAAGTCCGAGCGTATCGGTCCCGATATAGTTCAAAAAAGCAGTCATGGGGGCCATACAGCCCCCAAGATTTTCCCAGATGTCCGTTCGCAGCCTGACGGAGAATGCCATTTTTCTGTATTTTTCAAACCCTGCCAGGGCTGTGTGTTTTTCAAAATTCCAAGGAAAATGCGCCCCGTCCACGATCACGCCGCCGATCGCGTTCCCGCCTCCGTTTAGGTACTTGGAGGTCGAGTGGATCACGACATCCGCGCCGAGAGAAAGGGGCCTCGCCACATAGGGCGTCACCGTCGTGGAATCCACAAAGAGCGGAACCCCGGCCTCATGCGCGGCCTCTGCAGCCTCCGGCACATCCATCACCTTAAGCGACGGATTCGCGATCATTTCCCCGAAGATCAGCCTCGTCCTCTCATTGATCAGGCGCTTTAACGTTTCCTTCTTAAAGTCGGGTGCATAAACAACCCTGATCCCGAGGTTTTCCAGGTCATGGAGAAGACCGATGGTTCCTCCGTAAAGTCCCATCCCGGCGATGATCTCATCCCCGCTCTTTGCTGCCGCCAGAATGGCCGAGGCGGCCGCGGACATCCCGCTGGCCGTACAGACGGCTCCGGCGCCGCCCTCGAGCTCGTTTACTCTCTGCTCGAAGGCATTGACCCCGGGATTTCCGATGCGGGAGTAGGCATAGCCCATGCGTTTATGGAGGAAGACCTCCTCCAGCTCCTCCATGCTGTCATAGCGGTAGGCGGATGTCTGCGCGATCGGCGGAAGGATCTCGCGGTTCGGGTAGCCCTTTGACGTTTTCCCGTGAAGCAGCTTCGTATTGAACTGCATAATCCCTTCCTTAGTCCTCCTGAAACAGAGCGGTGGAATAATACCGGTCGCCGCTGTCCGGAAGGAGCGCTACAATGACCTTGCCCTTGTTTTCCGGCTTCTTTGCGTACTGGATCGCCGCGTACAGCGCCGCGCCGGAAGAGATACCGACCGAGATCCCCTCCTTCTTCGCCAGGAGCTTCGAGGTTTCAAAGGCATCCGCATTCGCGGCCTTGAAGATCTCATCATATACCTTTGTATTCAGAACATCCGGCACAAAGCCTGCGCCGATCCCCTGGATCTTATGCGCTCCGGCTCTGCCCTCGGAGAGCACCGGAGAATCCTCGGGCTCGAGCGCCACAATCTTAATATCCGGCTTCTTCTCCTTCAAAAATTCGCCCGCGCCGGTCACGGTTCCGCCGGTGCCGACACCCGCGATAAAGATATCCACGTTTCCGTCGGTATCGTTCCAGATCTCGGGGCCCGTCGTGGCCTTATGGATCGCCGGGTTTGCCGGGTTTACGAACTGTCCCGGGATAAAGGAATTCGGCGTTTCCTTCGAAAGCTCCTCCGCCTTAGCGATCGCACCCTTCATGCCCTTCGCGCCCTCGGTCAGAACGATCTCGGCGCCGTAGGCCTTTAGGATGCTCCTTCTTTCCACGCTCATCGTCTCCGGCATGGTCAGGATAATGCGAGAGCCCTTCGCCGCCGCAATGGCTGCAAGGCCGATCCCGGTATTTCCCGAGGTGGGCTCGATGATGACGGAGCCCTCCTTTAGAATTCCCTTCTCCTCGGCGTCCTCGATCATCGCCTTCGCGATCCGGTCCTTAACGCTTCCCGCCGGGTTAAAATACTCGAGCTTCACAAGCACCGTCGCCTCGAGGCCGAACTCCTTTTCAATATTGACCACCTCTACCAGAGGGGTGTTTCCTACCAGACCGAGTGTTCCTTTATAAATATTTGCCATGATCTTATTCCTTCCTTTTTCTTTTTTTTCGTTTTCAGAGCGTAATTTTCGTTTTTCTCAGTATCCGACGGCCGCGGACTATCCGATGGCCGCAAAACCGTTCTCCAGATCGGCGATGATATCGTCGATGTGCTCGGTTCCGATGGACAGGCGGATCGTATTCGGACGGATCCCCTGATCTAAAAGCTCCTCCTCGGAGAGCTGGGAATGAGTCGTGGACGCCGGATGGATCACAAGACTCTTCACGTCCGCCACATTGGCAAGGAGCGAAAAGATCTTCAGATTGTCGATAAATTTCCAGGCCTCGTCCTGCCCGCCCTTGATCTCAAAGGTAAAGATGGAGCCGCCGCCGTTCGGGAAATAGCGCTGATAAACCGCATGGTCCGGGTGGTCCGGCAGCGCCGGATGGTTCACCTTCTCCACCTTCGGGTGTTTACTTAAAAAATCCACGACCTTCTTCGTATTTTCCGCGTGGCGCTCCAGGCGAAGAGACAGAGTCTCCACGCCCTGAAGGAGCAGAAACGCGTTGAAGGGGGAGATAGTTGCGCCCGTGTCCCGAAGGAGTATTGCACGGATATATGTCACAAAAGCAGCCGGGCCGACGACGTCATAGAAGGAAACGCCGTGGTAGCTCGGGTTCGGAGCGGCGATATTCGGATACTTCCCGCTCGCCTTCCAGTCGAATTTTCCGGATTCTACAATTATTCCGCCCAGGGTCGTTCCGTGGCCGCCGATGAACTTCGTCGCGGAATGGACAACGATGTCCGCTCCGTGCTCGATCGGACGGATCAGATAGGGCGTACCGAAGGTATTGTCGATAACCAGCGGGAGCCCGTGCTTATGGGCAATCTCTGCGATCGCGTCAATGTCCGGGATATCGCTGTTCGGATTTCCGAGGGTCTCCAGATAGATGGCACGGGTATTGTCCTTGATCGCACCCTCCACCTCGGCCAGATTATGCGCGTCCACAAAGGTAGTCTCGATCCCGTATTGGGGAAGCGTATGAGACAGAAGGTTAAAGGAGCCGCCGTAGATGGTCTTCTGGGAGACGATATGGCCGCCGTTGGCCGCAAGGGCCTGGATCGTATAGGTAATGGCCGCCGCACCGCTCGCCACAGCCAGCGCCGCGCTGCCGCCCTCTAACGCCGCGAGCCTCTTCTCCAGCACATCCTGGGTCGAATTGGTCAGTCTTCCGTAAATATTTCCGGCATCCGCGAGGCCGAAGCGGTCCGCCGCATGCTTGCTGTTATGAAATACATAGGAGGTGGTCTGGTAGATCGGCACCGCTCTCGCGTCGGTCGCCGGATCCGCTTCCTCCTGTCCTACGTGAAGCTGCAGGGTTTCAAATTTGTAGTCGCTCATTTTTTATTCTCCTTCTTTGTGATTTTTTCTTTTCAAACTTCAGAACGCATTTTATGCGTTTTCTTTTCCGAAGAACGGCCGTTTCGGCATTTTCGTATCCCGCGGCCGGAGTCTCAGCTCTCCTTCTTCTTCCGGTAATCGTCCAGAGCGCTCTGGATCGCTTCCTCTGCCAGAACCGAACAGTGCATCTTGTAGTCCGGCAGACCGTCCAGGGCCTCCGCCACCGCCTTATTCGTAAGCTTCATCGCCTCGCTCACAGGCTGGCCCTTGATCAGCTCCGTCGCCATGGAGCTCGAGGCTATGGCGCTTCCGCAGCCGAAGGTCTCAAATTTCACATCCCGGATCACATCGTCCTCGATCTTCAGATACATCTTCATGATGTCTCCGCATTTCGCGTTTCCGACCTCTCCTATCCCGTCGGCATCCTCAATAACTCCGACATTCCTCGGGTTTCGGAAATGGTCCATTACCTTTTCACTGTAGAGTGCCATATCTCCTCCTTCTTTATTACAATATGAATTCCTTTTTGCCGTTTACGAGATCTCTCCAGATCGGGGAAAAGCTTCTCAAATATTCCACGACCTCCTTTACCGACCGGATGATGGTTTCCACGTCCTCATCGCTTGTTTCCTCGTCAATCGAAAGCCGAAGCGACCCGTGGGCCACATCATGCACCCTTCCGATTGCAAGAAGCACATGGCTCGGATCCAAAGATCCGGAGGTACAGGCGCTTCCCGAGGATGCGCAGATCCCCTTGTCATCCAGAAGCAATAGCAGCGACTCTCCCTCGATCCCTTCAAAGCAAAAGTTCACGTTTCCGGGGAGGCGGTTATCTGCAGCTCCGTTCAGGGCCGAATGCTCTATTTCCTTTAAGCCCTCGATCAGCCGGTCTCTTTTCTTCGTAAGCCTCTCTCTCTTCTCCTCCAGCCCCTCCAGCGCCTCTGTCAGGGCCTTCGCCATCGCCGCAATCCCCGGTACGTTTTCGGTACCCGCCCGCTTTCCTCTTTCCTGGGCTCCGCCCTCGATCAGGTTCGTAAGGCGCACGCCCTTTCCCGCGTAGAGGAAGCCGACGCCCTTCGGTCCGTGGAACTTATGGGCCGAGGCGGATAGCAGGTCGAATTTACCATCCTTCACATTCACAGGGATATGACCGACCGCCTGCACCGCATCCGTATGGAAGGGGATCCCTCTTTTCTTACAGATCTCTCCGATCTCCGCGATCGGCTGGATCGTACCGATCTCGTTATTGGCAAACATGATGGTCACAAGACACGTATCGTCCCGAAGGGCTTCTTCCACCTCTTCCGGGACAACCACCCCCTTTTCGTGAACATCCACCAGCGTTACCTCAAAGCCTTCCTTTTCCAGAGCCTTCAGCGTATGCAGCACCGCATGGTGCTCGAAGGCGGAGGAGACGATATGCATTTTTCCTTTCTTTTTTCCCTGAGCCGCCATCGATCGGATCGCCTGGTTATCGGCCTCGCTTCCGCCGGAGGTAAAATAAATTTCCCTCGGCTCGGCACCGATCGCCCTTGCGATCTCCTCTCTCGCCTCCTCTAAAAGCTCCTTGGCTCTCTGGCCATGGGCATACAGGCTGGACGGGTTTCCCCAGGTCTCCTCCATAACCGAAGTCATGGTTTTGATCGCCGTCTCACTGATTTTTGTGGTCGCCGCATTATCCGCATAGATCACTGCTTTCGTCACCTCCTCAAAGGACTATGGTTCGCATTTTAATCCTATTCACCTACTGTGTCAATAGTTTTTTCAAAAATCGTCTTGATTTGCCTATTCACCTTGCGGTATAATAGGCGAAACGATCAGATTATTACTTCAGAAAGGATAAAAAATGATTTCCACAAAAGGACGCTACGCCTTGCGCATCATGATCGATCTGGCGGAGAATGAAGAAGAAAACGGAAGCTATATTCCTTTAAAGGATATTGCCGAGCGGCAGGAGCTGTCGAAGAAATATCTGGAGATCATTGTAAAGGAAATGGTGGTCGGCGGGCTCTTGAAGGGAGCGAGCGGAAAAGGAGGGGGATACCGCCTGATGCGAAAGCCCGAGGACTATTCCGTAGGCGAGATCTTAGAGCTCATGGAGGGCTCGCTCTCCCCCGTCGTCTGTCTGGCAGACAAGGTCAACAACTGCCCCCGGAAGGGGATCTGCGAGACCCTGCCGCTATGGGCGGAATATGATGAGCTGGTACATAACTTTTTTTATGGGAAGAAGCTGAGCGAGCTGGTAAATAAGGGGAAGTGATCGGCTTGCCTCCGGCGGGCCCCTATGCGCGCCATCCGGGCGCGCATTTCCTGGGGTCGTGCGATTTTAAGTCTCGCTGACTCCCTACGCTATACCTTCAGAAGACACTCTCAGCCCCTTACCGGCTCGGCCCCGGAGTTACGTTTTGTTCGGGCCGCGAAGCTCCGGTGGATCTTCTCTTGCAGCCGACCGGAGTGGAACGTAGACTGCGGCCTTCCGCTGCGATTTTCTGCGGTTCTGCCCTGCGGGTACATCCTCGCGGAGCGTCTAAGGAAACGATGATTAAATCATCGTTTCCTTAGACGGCTTCATCCTCTTCGTGGTCGCGCTCCTCTTCCTTCTCCAGGTCCTCTGCGGACATATATTTCCGATAGACGCTCTCCATCATAAAATTGATCCCGAGACAGACCAGCGCCGGAATGAAGATAAAGAGGGGAAGGACGTAAAGCACGACAACGATTCCCGCGAACACAAGGATCGTGGACGCGGCGGCCTTGCCGAGATTTAAAATTCCTATCGTACCCGCGGTCTTTAAGACCTCTCTGGTGGTTCCCTCGAACCTGGCGATATAGGTAAAGATCTGGATCGCATAGGACATCACAAGTATAATAACAGCTCCCGGGAGGACGAAAAAGTTTCCGAAGGAAAAGCCGAGCAGCCGGTATTCGTTTAAGATGAACATACCGAGGGCGTTAACGATAATAATGGCCAGAAAGACCAGCCAGATCGGACAGGTCTGCTTAAAATTTTCCTTGAAGGAACGGAAATATTCCTTCAGAAGATATCCGTGGTCTCTGCGCAATACCTTCTGTACGGTATAATAAAGCGCCGTTCCCGCGGTCCCGATGGTAATCAACGGGATACAGGTAAGGGTAAAAACAATGCTCAGGATGATCACATCCGACATCTTATTTAAAAATCCAAAGAAAAAATGGCCTGCTCCTCTGCCCATAACGTTCTCCTTTAATACATTTCTTTCGGGATCTTACTTTTCAAGTCCGCTTATTCCACCTATAATGATATAGTAATCGACATACTTTGACTATCATAACACAAGAAAGGTTTTTTTACCATGAAGATATCCGAGGACTTTCTGCAGACGGAGCTTTCCCATGTGCCCTATCTCATCCCTGCCGGCCAGAGTGCGGCCTTAAGGCGCCATCCCCTGGTTCTGAATGAGAGCGCCCTGTCCCTGTGGAATCAGCTGCGCGAGATCCCTGATCTCTCTGACCTTTCCGCGGAGGAGCTCGTAAATCGTCTTGTGGAGAAGCTCAAAAGCGAGGAGCCGGACGCCCCTGGCGAGGAGGAGCTGAAATCGGATATGGAGGGTTTTCTGAATACGCTCCTCTTCTACGGTGCCCTGAAGGACGAAAAAGGTTCTGCTGCCCCGCCGGACTCCTATTATTCCATCGGCGGTGTTGTTATGAAGATAGAGGGAAAGCCCGGACTGCTCTCCGAAGAGCTGAACGCCTTCCGGGTCGATGAGACGGAGCCGGACCTTACGGTTTCCTTTGAGGAAGAATTATTGATCCGTGATCCGGAGCTGAATATAGAACCGATAAAGGAAGGGTTTCTTTTTTCCTTCCCGAACTCCGACCGTCTCGATCAGATCCGCCTTTCTTCGGACGGGAAGGAGGCACGTATCCGCTTATGCGCTATAGAAGATGAAACCTCATGCGCGGAAATTTTCTATGCGCTTCGCACGCTGTTCTCCTATATTGCGCAGGACCGAAATCAGTTTCTTCTCCATTCCGTTTCTCTTTTGTACCGGGGAAGGGCTTATCTTTTCTCCGCCCCCTCGGGAACTGGGAAATCCACCCATGCGGCCCTCTGGAAAAAGCTCTGGCCAAAGGAGGTGGAGGATATCAACGGAGACATCAATCTTCTCTCCCTGAATAAAGACAGCTCCTGCACCGTGGAAGGGATCCCCTGGAACGGAACCTCCGGGATCTACCGAAACGGCAGCTTCCCGCTCGGCGGGATCGTCTTCCTCCGTCAGGAACCGGAAAATGCGGTTCATGTATGGTCAAAGGATAAGCAGGCGCTTTCCCTGACCCAGCGCCTCATCTCCCCCTTCTGGACCAGGGAGCTGCTCGCAAAGAACATCGCGTTCGCAAATGCTCTTGTGCAGAAGATCCCCGTCTGGCACCTTTCCTGCACAAAGGAGGAGGAAGCCGCTGTTCTGATGCGGCGGGAGATCGACCGCTCCATCGATTCTGAGTAAGGAGCTGTCCGAAACAGCCTGTCCCTCTGACCTGTCCATACGCACATTTTCTTCGTCAGAAGGCCTCGGTGAACCTCGGGCCCCGGTACTCCCGTCATCAAATAAATCGACTTTATTACCCGGCCAAATTGTCCTGCTGCGTTGCCCTCAGTCGCTGTACCGCCCGGTACAACTCATTCGCTCGCTTGCAGGACGAAAATCATCTGGAAAAAATTCAGGAGCCGCGATACTGGGCGTTCATCCGGTATCCGCCGGATTCTTCGGGGTGATATGAAAAAGCCGCCGGAAAAACCGAAGCAGCCCCCAGGCCGCCGGCCGAAGAGGCAGAAACACCCGCCACAGGCCGGTCAGAAGCCGGTAGGGGACGTAAGCGACACTCCTCTCCTTCCCCTTCCTTACAAATCCGACCATCCTTCCCCGGATTTGCTTTCTCATAAGCGGTCCCTCGATCTCGGACTGATTGTCCCCGCACATATAAAGTCCCTTTTCATCCTGCCGGATCAGCCTGTGCAGCACAAGGATGCTGCCCGCTCTCCGATAGAGAAGGACCTCTCCCTTTCGAAAAGCGTCATTCTCTGAAGCCGGCTCCAGGATCACCTTATCCCTTCCCCCGATCAGAAAAGGATACATGCTGAGCCCCGTAAGCGGGATCTGAATTACCTTCCCCTCCCCCAGCAGCTCTTCCACATCTACCATTGGCTTTTTCCTCTCCGTTTCCTCCTGCCGGATTACCTATGCTGCTCTTTTGTAATTCACGGTAATCACTTCCTGTGCCTGTTGCTTTGCCCCGGCGATCAAAAGCTCCCGTTGTTTACTACATCACCTGTGAAATGGACCTCATCGCAGAAGCTGCATGTAAAGCATGGAATATTACGAATTCCCGGGATCCGCCCGTCACAGCCCCTTCCTCAGCTTCTCCACCTCTTCCTTCGAAAGCAGCGTGCAGCCGCCGCGGCCTATGGAATAGACCTGGTCGCATAAGGCGAGAGCGGTCGGGCGGTGTGTGGTTACTATGCACAAGTGTGTTCCGCGGTTTTCGGAAATATTCTTTAGGACCCTCCGCTCCGTCTCCACGTCGAGGGCTGAGCTTGCTTCATCCAGAAGCAATATCGGCGCTTTTTTCAGCAGAGCTCTCGCGATCGCAAGGCGCTGGGCCTGGCCCTCGGAGAAGCCGACACCCCGCTCCCCGATCCCCGTATCCACCCCATTCGGAAGCCTTTCGATAAAGTCCCTGGCGCAGGCCGTAGCAAGCGCCTCCGTAAGCTCCTCCTCGGTCGCATCCTTCCTCACGCATAAGAGGTTGCTCCGTACCGTCCCGCTCATCATCGTATTTCCCTGCGGCACATAGGAAAAGAACTGACGCATATAGGGCGCGTTCTTCATCGCTTCCCCGTCAGCGGAGACGATCTCGATTTCTCCCTTACGCGGACGGATCAAAGACAGAAGGAGCCTCAGCATCGTCGTCTTCCCCCCGCCGGAGGGCCCGACGAGTCCGATCATCTCTCCGGGCCTTCCTTCAAAGGAAACCGAAGAAAACACCCTGTTCCCGTTCCGATAGGCATAGGATACGTCTTTTACGTTCAGGGAAAAGCCTTCCTTCTCATGAGTCTTCAGGAAGGCCCTCGCTTCCTCCTTGCGGCTTTGGTCATCATGCGGAAGGTTTACGATGTTCATCAGCCTCTGCGCCGAG
>JAFSXC010000082.1 GCA_017450105.1 Lachnospiraceae bacterium
CCGTGCCGCCGCGCGATTTCCGTCCGCGAAGCCATTCTACGTCACCTGCCAGCTCACTCCCCGACCGCATGAATGATTTCCGGCAAAAGCTGCTTCTTTCGGCTCATAACATGAGGCATGTCGTAGAGGTTTCTTCCCATGGGCCGGTACGGCAGATGGCGGTTTCCACGGTAGTCGGTACAGATCAGGGCGCTGTGCTCATGGATCACATCCGTAACCATCAGAACGGCCCAGGCAAGGCCCTGCATCTTCCTGACATTTTCAAGCGCTCCGGCATATTCCGCCGCGTAATCCCGGAAATCGTTCAGGGTCGTAACCTCGCACTGCCCGATCCCGAGCTTTATGCCCTTCTCGGTATAGGTCTTGAAGTCGGAGGTGATCGCCGCCTCCGGCTCTCTTTCCTTCAGTCCCTCGATCCGTGAGAACATGGAAAGCCCGTATTCGTTTACGTCCTCGCGGCAGATGGAGGCCAGCACATGGGCCGCCACCGCGTCCTCCCCGGTCGTCGTCGGACTTTTCAGGATCAGCGTATCCGAAAGCAGGCCGGTCAGAAGGACCTTCGCGGTCACCGGGTCCGGGGTGCGGTTGTTCCGGATGAACTGCTGGTAGACGATCGTGCAGGTGCTCCCGAGGGGCTCCGCGCAGATGAAGATCGGCTGCTCGGTTTTGATGGCATCGAGCCGGTGGTGATCCACGATCCCGACGATGTCTGCGGTTTCAATCCCGAGGATGCTCTGCCGGGACTCGTTGTGGTCCACGAGGATCACCTTGTTCTTCGGCACCTTAAGGAAGCACCGTCTGGTCACATATCCCGCGTATCCGTTTTCATCAAACACCGCCAGTCCGCGCTTTTTCGAGCTCTGCAGAAGCGTCTTCGCCTCATCCACGAGCTCCCCCGCGCCGACCCCCGGCTCCTGGCTGCTCATAATGTCCCGGACCTTCGGGATCGTGGTGATCTTATTGTCGCGGGACAGCTCCCTCATGGTCCAGTTTGTGATGTCGTCGACCGCAAGAAGCCCGTAAAACTCTCCCTTTTCATAAACAGGGATCACACTGGGGCTGGTCTTTTCATAGATCGCCGCAACGGCGGTAAGCGGGTCGTCGGCATCGATCCCGTGGTCCGCCGAAAGCATGATATCTCTTACCCGCGGATACACATCCATTTTGTAAGCCGGGATCTCGATGTCAAGCTGCTCTAAAATGCTTCGGATACTCGAGGAAAGATGGCCGCAGCGGACCGGAACGTAGGTATTGTCCGGGTCCTGCAGGTTCATAAGCCTCGCGTATCCGTAGGCGCTGCAAATGCTGTCAAGATCCGGATTTTTATGTCCCGTAATATAAACGTTTCCCATAGATCCTGATCAACCCTGTCCGTAATAGGCGTTTGCACCGTGCTTGCGGTAGAAATGCTTGTCGCGGATGCAGTCCGGAGCCGGCTCAACATCCGGCTTAATGGCCTCCGTAAACCGCGCCATCTTTGCGACCTCCTCGAGCACGACCGCGTTGTGCACGGCCTCGGCCGCATCCTTCCCCCAGGTAAAGGGGCCGTGGTTTTTGCACAATACACCGGGCGTATGAAGCGGGTCAAGCTTTCTTTCCTCAAAGGTTTCGATGATCACGAGACCCGTATTCTTCTCATAGGCCTCCTCGATCTCCTGCTCGGTCAGATTTCTGGCGCAGGGGATCGGCCCGAAGAAATAATCCGCATGCGTGGTCCCGTAAAGAGGGATATCGCGTCCCGCCTGGGCCCAGCCGACCGCCTCCGGGGAGTGGGTATGTACGATCCCGCCGATCCCCTCGTATTTCCGGTAGAGCTCCAGATGGGTCGGGGTATCCGAGGAGGGCTTGTACTGCCCCTCGATCTTATTCCCGTTCAGATCCATCACGACCATATCCTCCGGAGAGAGCTTATCGTAATCGACCCCCGAGGGCTTGATCACAAAGTACCCGGACTCCCGGTCCATTCCCGATACGTTTCCCCAGGTGTAGGTAATCAGTCCCCGCCGCGGGAGCTCCATATTTGCTTCGTAAACCTGTTTTTTTAATTCCTCTAACATCCTTTTCTCCTTTTTCTTTTGACCCTCTGTTCCAATTTTACACAGGGGAGCGTTTTTTCCTTTCCCCGCACCCCGGCGCGGGTCCCGGAATTGTTTTCATAATCAGAATCGGGCGGGTCCTTTGTTCGCTTCCTCGTCCCCGCCCGATCCTTCCGTCTCCACTATTACTCCAAAACCTTTTTGCAGATGCCCTCCGCATCCAGCCCGTACTTCTTGATCAGCTCACCGGCCGGGCCGCTCTCTCCGAAGGTATCGTTGATGCCGATCCGGGTCAGCTTGACCGGATAGTTCTCCGAAAGAACCTCCGCGACAGCGCTTCCGAGACCGCCCGCGATCCAGTGCTCCTCGGCGGTAACAACACGTCCGGTCTTCTTCGCGGACTGAAGGATCAGCTCGGTATCCAGAGGCTTGATCGTATGGATGTTGATGACCTCGGCATCGCAGCCCTTTTCGGCCAGCATATCCGCCGCCGCCAGCGCCTCCGGTACGCAGAGTCCGGTGGCGATCAGGGTCACATCCCTGCCCTCGCGAAGAAGGACTCCCTTGCCGATCTCGAATTTATAATCCGGCCGGTCATTGATGACCGGGACCGCCGCGCGGCCGAACCGCATATACACGGGGCCCACATGCTTGTAAGCCGCAAATACAGCCGCCCTCGCCTCGATATCGTCCGAGGGATTGATCACGACCATCCCCGGGATCTCGCGCATCAGGGCCAGATCCTCAAGACACTGATGAGACGCCCCGTCCTCACCGACGGAAATACCGGCATGGGTAGCGCCGATCTTCACGTTCAGATGGGGATAGCCGATCGAATTACGAACCTGCTCATAGGCTCTGCCGGATGCGAACATCGCAAAGCTGCTCATAAAGGGCACCTTTCCGCAGGTGGAAAGTCCGGCGGCGATGCCGGCCATATTACATTCCGCGATACCGCAGTCGATGTGGCGGTCCGGGAACGCCTTCTTAAACACGCCGGTCTTTGTAGCCCCCGCAAGGTCCGCATCCAGAACCACAAGGTCCGGTGCTTCCTTTCCGAGCTCCGCCAGCGCGTTTCCATAGCTTTCTCTGGTAGCAATCTTTTTTACTTCACTCATTGTGCTTCTACCTCCTCAATCAAGCTCCGCCATGGCGGTGTTGTATTCTTCTTCATTGGGGGCCTTGCCGTGCCAGCCCACCTGGTTCTCCATAAAGGAAACGCCCTTGCCCTTCACGGTCTTCGCAATGATCGCAACGGGTTTTCCCTTGACTGTTCTGGCCTTCTCAAAGGCATCTCTAAGCTGATCGAAATCATTTCCGTCCGCGACGTTGATGACCTCGAAATTAAATGCCTTGAACTTCTCGTCGATCGGATAGGGAGAGCAGACCTCATCGATCGGTCCGTCGATCTGGAGGTTGTTGTTGTCCACGATCACGCATAAGTTGTCAAGCTTCCGGAAGCCCGCGAACATAGCCGCTTCCCAGATCTGTCCCTCCTGGATCTCGCCGTCTCCGAGGAGCGCGAATACACGGTAGGACTTGTTATCCATCTTTCCGGCCAGAGCCATGCCGACTGCGGCGGAAAGTCCCTGTCCGAGCGATCCCGAGCTCATATCCACGCCGGGGATGTGCTTCATGTCCGGATGGCCCTGCAGGTAGGAGCCCGTATGACGCAGGGTCTTTAAATCCTCGACCGGGAAGAAGCCCCTGTTTGCGAGCACCGAATAGTACCCCGGGGCCGTATGTCCCTTCGACAGGACGAACCGGTCGCGGTCCGGATCCTTCGGATTCTTCGGGTCAATCTTCATTTCCTCAAAGAAGAGCCAGGTATAGATATCCGCCGCGGATAATGAGCCGCCCGGATGCCCGCTCTTTGCGTGGAAGGTTCCCGTCAGGATCCCCTTTCTCACCTCTCGTGCCTTTGCTTTCAGTTCTTCGTTGTTCATTGCACTCTCCTTTCCGTTAAAAAGCCTTCACGGCTGCTTTTTCACATTCCAAAAGCTTCTTGAAATCCTCGATATAGGCGTTGAACCCGGCCACGTCCTCGGGATCCGGCTTCATTACGCTGCCCTCATCCCCGGCAAAGATCTTTTCGGAAAGATAGGTTCCGAGGTCCTCTCCGTCCTTGCGGATCATGTAGGAAGCAAGTAAGGCCATCCCCCAGGGGCCGCCCTCTCCGGCCGTCTTCATTACCGCCACCGGCGCGTTCATGGCCGCCGCCAGGATCCCCTGCCCGACGCCCTCGGTCTTAAAGAGACCGCCGTGGCCGTATAGCTTATCCACCTCCACGTTCTCTTCCTTGAAAAGAATATCACAGCCGACCTTTAAGGTGGCAAGCGAGCCGTAGAGATGGGACCGCATAAAGTTTGCCAGCGAAAAGTCCGCGTCGCTCTTTCTTACAAACAGCGGCCGTCCGGCCTCGGAAAGACCGGTCACCGGCTCTCCTGCAAAATAGTTAAAGGAGATCAGCCCTCCGCAGTCCTTCTTCCCGTTCAAAGCGTTCTTATACAGCTTCCCGTAGAGCTCGTCCATATCCACCTCATGTCCGAACAGTTCCTCAAATTCCCTGAAGATATTGATCCAGGCATTCAGGTCGGAGGTGCAGTTGTTGCAGTGGACCATGGCCACCGCCGAGCCGTCGGGCGTCGTCACCATATCGAGCTCCTCATGCACTTCCTTCAGCGGCTTTTCGAGCACCACCATGGCAAAGACCGAGGTCCCCGCGGAAACATTTCCGGTCCGCTTCGCAACGGCATTTGTCGCCGCCATACCGGTTCCGGCGTCCCCCTCCGGCGGGCAGAACGGGATTCCCTCCGAGAGGTCCCCCTCGGGATCCAGAAACGCCGCTCCCTCCTTCGTAAGCCTCCCGGCCTCCTCTCCCGCCAGCAGGACCTTCGGCAGAATATCGGTCAGCTTCCAGGGGAAATTATTATCCGCCACAAGGTCATTGAACTTTGCGGTCATGGCCTCGTCATAATTCTTTGTATTGTCATCGATCGGGAACATCCCGGAGGCCTCTCCGACCCCCATGACCTTCTCCCCGGTCAGCTTCCAGTGGATGAAGCCGGCCAGCGTGGTCAGAAACCGGATCCTGCTTACATGGTCCTCCTTGTTCAGGATCGCCTGATAAAGATGGGCGATCGACCAGCGCTGCGGCACATTAAAGCGGAACTCCTTCGAAAGCACCGACGCTGCCTCGCCGGTAATCGTATTTCTCCAGGTCCGGAAGCCGGTCAGCAGCTCCCCGTTTTCGTCAAACGGAAGATAGCCGTGCATCATACCGGAGATCCCGATCGCGGCAAGCTTCGTAAGCGTAATCCCGCAGGTCTTTTTCACATCCTCCTTCAGGTCCTTATAGCACTTCTGCAGCCCCTCCGTAATATCCGTCAGGGAATACGTCCAGATCCCGTTTTCCAGCCGGTTTTCCCAGGTATGCGACCCCTGGGCGAGAACGCTCCCGCTCTCGTCCACCAGCACCGCCTTGATCCGCGTAGACCCGAACTCCAGCCCCATAACAGCAGCGCCGCTTTCAATCACTTCTTTTGTGTTACCCATATACCCCTCCCTTATAAAATTTTACTCCTTTAAATTTACAATGAATCACCGCAAATTGCAAGGATTCCGAGCCCGAGGAAATGTTTGCGCCAGCCGGCCGTAAAACGCGCCAAGCTTCTTCATGACAATTACCTTCGTCATACTTTTCACGGCAGCCGTAGCTGTCAGAGATCAGTTTCCATGGCTCCTACTGCAGCAGGATAAGATAATTTTCAACAATCCTCCGCTGCGCCTCCACCGCCTGCAGCTTCTTCTCCCGTCCGAGAAAAGCCTGATTCGCAGCCTCGATCTTCGCTTCCAGAATCTGCAGCTCCTGCAGGAATTTCAGATAAGCCGCCTGCTTGTTCCGCTTCTCCTCCGGAGCGTCCTTGTCAAGCAGGGTAAGCCGCCCCTCCTCGATCTGCCGGAGCAGCTTCCCGGCTCCCTTCTTCGGATTCTTGACAAGACCCACCAGTTTGCGCAGCACGTTTCCTCCCTCCGACTTGAGCTTCCCGAAGCGTTCGATCAGCTTCTCGGGATCCGGCACATAGAAATTCTGGGAAAGCGGGATATCCAGATGCTTCGGATCGTCATAGCTTCCGCTCTCGATCGTGTAATAGATAAAGAGCCTCTCCCGCATCGGCAGCTCCAGGATCTCCAGTCCCGCTGCAAAGCCGTCCGAGTCGGGAAGCGCGCCCGCAAATGTACTCGCCAGAAACCGGTCGATCTGATTTACCTTTTCCCGGATCGCATCCTCATAATTGTTCTCATCCGCTGCCCGTTCTCCGGCCCGTTTGGAAAGCTCCATTCCATGCTTCTGCGCCGCATCCTTCTTTGTAAAGTCAAACGTCGATTCGATGAGCCGCTTTCCCTCCTCGCTTTCCCGCTCGTAGGTGGAGAGATCAATAAGCCTGGCCTGACGGTCTCCGAAGAAGGGGGCCTCCACAGCCTCCGGGAGGAACCGGAGACAGTTTTGAATATCCTGCTCATAAACCCGTAAGAACGATGCGTACCGTACGACCTTCTGCTCATCCGAAAGCGTCGTATTCTGCAGCAGCGCATCCTCAAACTTCATGATCGTTTCCTTCGTTCCCGGAAGCCTCTCCCGAAGCGCCTCCTTTTCCTCGGAAGACATCGTCTGCTCTTCGGCCTCCTCGGTGAGCTGTTCATATTCCTCTGCCGTTATTGTAAAGTCCGTATGCTTCCGCAGTTCGCTGACCTCCAGCGCAAGGCGGATCGCGCTCATCAGCCGGTCGGTGTCAAGCTGCTCCTTTGTGATCAGACCCTCGGTAAAGAGCTGGTCCTCCACCAGATCATAGTCGGGTTCGGCAAGCGCTTCCTTCTGATTCACAAGCTGCATGATCAGAGCGCTTCTGCTCTCGGAGACGGTCGCCTCCGCATCCAGCTTTTTCGCCACGGTCATCGACAGGCTGTAGCGTTCGTCGCTGATCCGGGATTGCCCGACAACAAGATGCGCCGCGATCAGCTTCTCCTCATCGGATAACCGTTCGTATTCCTTGACCGCCCGGCTGCTCCCGTAGCCCTTCAGAAGATGGGCCTCAAAGCTGTGCCTTGTTTTCTGGCCCGCAAACGAGGCCGTTTCCGCCGCAACGATCTGACCGTCCTCGGTATTCCCGATCCCCTTTACCTCGAAGGAGGTTTCCCGCATCATTCGTCCGGTTCCTTCCTCCTTGAATACGGTGGTCGATAAGACCTTGTCCTCCCTGATGTATTTCCGGAACAGCTCGGAATCGAGAAGCGTTTTCAGGTCCTCCTTCACCTTGACCGGAACCCAACGCTCCGACTCGAGAACCCGCGCGGTCAGATTCTTCCCGAAGTAGTCAAAGATCCCGGCCATTAAGGGCGCTCTCTGCTCGCCCGGGATCGAAAGCTCCTCCATCGCAGACTCCGCCGAATGATACAGCATCAAGGACCGCCGCAGTACCTCGATATCCAGCATGACCATGTCCTTCGCCTCGTTCTTTCCCGGATAGGAGGCTTCGTAGATGCTGCGCATCAAAACGTCCCGGTACAGGCCCTGGAGCATACCGTTGTCGGGGAGGCTGTTTTTCATCGCAAGAAGCGTATGCATAAGCTCCGCCATATTCATTTCCCCGAACCGCACCTCATCCTTTTTCGCGTCGGAAAGGGTCAGATACCTCTGGTAATCCTTCCGGCTTTTCCTGACCTCGTCCTCCCGCATTCCGGACATCACCGCATGGAGATATTCCGCCAGAAGCGCCGGGTCATCCGGTTTTTCCGCGAGCAGGATGTTGTACAGGGCAACGCATCTTTGTAAAAGCTGCTCATCCGACAGCTCTCCGGCCACACTCGGGTATTCCAGCATCTCCGTGGCGGCCCGGAAGATAAGGTCGTTCGGGACGGCGATCCCGGCACTCTTTGCGCATTTCTGCAGGCGCTTATAGACCTCTCTTTCAAAGTCTCTTGTGTCGCTGGTATAGGTCTTCGAGGTTGTGTAGGAATTCATCGGAGAGACGCCCTTTTTGGCGAGCCTGCGGTATTCTCTGCACTCGGCCCTGTACGCAGAAAGCGCCTTCCTTCCCTCGGCCTTTTCATCCAGCATCTCCTGGATCGGCAGCAGACTGTCGATGAGCTGGTCCATGTGGCTTTCCATCGCCTCGGTCTCCCGCTGCTGCTGCTCGGCATACCATTTCAGATGGTCCATGACAAGCCTCTGGTAGGTCTCCGGATCCATGCGGAATAAAGCCTCCCGGTCTCCGATGTAGGCGGAGGAACGGATCGCCTCCTTTACCTCCGGGGAGAGGGAGCTGTACTTTTCCTGCCGGAAGAAGATCTTAAGTCCGTTCTCCAGCGCCTCCACGTTCTTATCGTAAACCTCCTGGTATTCCTCCAGAAGAGCCTTGTCAAAGATCCCCGCAGCGCCATGATACATCATCGTCTGGGTCTTTAAATGCGCCCGTTTTTTGTCAGCCTTTTTGGAGCTCTCCGTCAGCTTCCGAAGCTCCGATTCGATCGTAACCGGCTTCTTTTCATTGTCGCTCAGATTGTGCTCCGTAAAGCTTCTGTAATAGTTATCCAGCTCCGTCTTAACCCCCTCCGGGGTCTGCAGCTTTTTCAGCCCCTCAGGTATTTTCTCGTCGGTCACATGCGGCAGGTACCTTGGGACAAATCCCACCAGATACTGATCCAGGAAGCCGTTGTATACGCTGTCCCGCTGGCACAGTCTCTCCATCAGCGGTTTGAAGCGCTCGATCAGGCGGTTTCGTTTGATCAGAAACTCCTCATCGCCATCCGCGACCAATATGTCCCGGAAGCCCACGTCTTCCGCAAGCAGCGGAAGCAGCGGCGAAAAGATCCCGCCGGCCGCCGAGGCCAGGCCCGAAAGCCGCTCATCCTTCCGTTTTGCAAGCCTGTCAAGCTCCTCCCGTTCCTTCGCTCCCTTCGGGTAAACCGAATGCTGGATCAATCTCGGAACCGTTTGCCGGAAGGTCTCATCGTCCAGCGTCATATAGCGGTCCAGGTTCTTAAGGAGCTCCTCCTTCTCCTCCTTCGAAAGAGACGGATCCCGTTCCAAAAGGAGCTGTTCGCATCTCTCTCTCCGTGCAAAATAGAGCTTTGCTTTTTCATCCCAAAGCTTTTCAAACTCCTCCTTCTTCAGCTCATTTACATCGTCCCCGAGCATCGCCAGGATCACGGCGGAATGGACATACTCATCTCCCCCGCTCTCCCGGAGTCTCGCGATCCGGTTAATGGCCCGAAGTTCCTTTTCATTTTTGGCGAAGGGGTTCAGATCAATCCTCGTATTGACCTTCTGTTTTTCAATATCCACATAGGGCCGGTCTGAGGTATAGGAGTGCCCCAGAAGCATGACCTTGTCCACCTGGCATAGGAGGTGATCCCGCTCCCCGAGATTTGCCATCGTCTGCTCCGCGTACAGGCGGAAGGCCCGAAGATCCGTTTTCTCCTGTGTCAGAAGATAGGTATGGCAGGCAAGGGTAAAGCCCGGCTTCTCCTTCCAGGCCTCAAATTCCGGCTCCTTAAGGCATTCATAATAAGGCAGCAGCCTCTGCTCGATCACGATAACGAAGCCGGTCAGCAGTTCCGGCGTAAGAAGTCCGATCTCAGACTCCTCCTTTATCCCTCCGAGATGCTCCTTAACCATCCTTTCCCGGATCAGGTCCATCAGATCCTCAGTCTCATCTCCGACAACGGGGAAGCGGCTTTCCACCTCTCTCTTCAGAAGGAGGTTTGCCGTGTCATACATGTGGACGCTCTGATCGGCCACAAATTTTTCCTCCGGTTTGGCAAGATGAAGGATCCTGTTTTTCCGAAGCGTCTGGTCATACCCTCTCAGCTTTTTCCGGAACAGGCTTCTGTCCAGATCCGAAGAGCCCATCAGGGGCCGCTTCGCTCTTTGCGCCAGACCGCGGATCGCCACGTTGTATTCCCCGAGCTTTTCCGTATCCTTTTCCAGCTGCTCCGTGCTTTTTGTAAATTCCGCAAGCCTCTGTTCGAAGGAGGCCTCCGTCGCCTCGATCTCATCGGGCCGCATGAGCTTAAGCTTCTCCTCCAGCCTGTGGATCTCGTCGGAGTGGCGGTTGATCTCGGATTGGTTTACGATCAGAAGCCGGTCAACACGGTCCTTCTGCGCCTTCTTATACGCATCCGACTGGCGGAGCTTGCCCACAAGGCGTCCGAGATTATCCTCCGCCGCCTTCAGCCGGAAGGTCATTTCCTGTCTCACCTTCTCCGGCGCATTGCGAAGAGAGGAAAGCTCGATCCCGCGGACGAGCTTATACATCAGGATCGTCTTCCCGGCGTTGGGATATTGCTTATAATAGGGGTCATCAAAGGGGAGCTCACTCTCCTCGGGACCGGCCCCGATCCGCGCCGCTTCGTCCATCAGCTTTTCCAGCTCACCCGATGCCGCCTTCGCATCCTTCGTATTTTTCTCCTCCTCGGTTTTTTCTCCCGAAAGCTTTTTCAGAAGATTCAGTCTCTTCGCAACCGCGGAGAAGTCTCCCTCCTCCTTAAAGGTCTTCTCCGCTCTGTCCGCAATGATGCCGGCTTCATCACAGAGCTTCACAAACTTCTCGGAGAACAGTCCGCTTCCGTCCGTGACGGACTCGGCCGCCTGTACCGCATCCAGATCCGTAACCTTTTTGCTGGACAAGAGCCGTCTTATATGCTTGTCCATCCGCTCGTTGATCTTCGCTGCACTGATCCCGCCGAAAAGCCGTTCGCCGAAGGTCTTTACCTTCCCGACCTTTTCCACACGAACGCCGTCCGCGTCGGTAAAGGAGTCGATCCTTCCGAGGATATCCGTGGGCTTTTTCACCTCCAGCCCGTTTTGAAGCGTCAGCACCACGCTTCTGTGCCGCTCGATCTCGGCAAGACGCTCTCTTTCCGCCTGCTCCTCGGCAAGCCTCTTCTGCTCGGCCAGAAGCCGCCTTTGCTCGGCCTCCTCTCTTTCCCGCGCCGCCTGCTCCTCGATCAGCCGGAGCCGTTCGGCCTCGGCCTCCTCCATCTTTCTCTGTGTCTCGGTAATCTCATCGCTCCACAGCTCGCTCGTCTCTCTTTTCTTCTCATTTGCCGAGGAAAGCTTTCTTCTTTTGGACTTCAGATCGATCGCGTTTTCATCGCGCCGCCCTTCCCTTTGCACATCGAAAAGCTCCTTGGAATCCACCATATGAAGCGACAGAAACCGCTCTCTTTTTTCCAATCCCTCGGTTCTGTTCTGCAAAAGAGCCTCCCGGTCACGAACGATAACGCGGTAGGTAAGCGGTCCTCCGAGATCCGTGACCTGATTGGCTTTGGACCTTACATACTGCAGGGTCTTCCCGGCCGCATCAAAAGCAGCCTCCACACTTTTGAAGGCCTCGTCTCCGAAGGTCAGATTCGCAGGATCAGGGCAGGCGGTATCGAAATGCGAAAAGGCCTCCTCGAGGGCCGCCGTCATTTCCTGCTCCATATCGTCCGCGCCGAAAGAGCAGGATCTGTGATTCCGGTCGATCAAAACCCCGGCATAGTTTGCGATCGCGGCCATTTTATGGGAAAGCTCCGCGAGCTTCGGATAGACCTCGTCCGCATTCTTCTGGTCCCAGTCCTTCAGCATACCGTTCATCAGCGCCTGCAGCTTCTCGATCATGGAGCCGCTCTTCTTAATCAGCGCCTTTTCAAATTCACCGTAGTGCTTATCCAGCTCCTTCGTCAGCCGTTCCTTTTCATCCTCCGCATTCACGATGCGTCCGAGCAGCTCTTGTCGTTCCTTTAAATGCCTCTGTTTTCTCTCCTCTTCCGTTTCCTTCCGTCCATCGGGTTTCTCCTGCGCTTTCTTTTGAGCGGCCTTTGTATCCTCATCCAGCTCTCCTTCGAGGGTCTTAATCTTGGCCGTTTGTTCGTCCACCTTCTTTTCCGCCATAATAAGCGAATTTCTCTGGGCCAGCAGCCTTCCGACCGGCTCGGAATCCAGCTCGATCCGCAGCATGGAAACACGCATGACGGCAGTATCCGCCTCCGGTCCCTCGGTCTTCTGTTCGAACCCTCTGACGGTTACGGTTCCGCTGCCGACCCGGATCCTGGTCTTTCCCGTTTTTCTTCCCTCGAGCTTCACCGGAAGGGCATCATCCATGATCCCGATCAGCTCCATCCCTGAGATCAGTTCCTCCAGATCCGCGTCATACCCGGCCTGCTTCTCCAGCTCCTCCGTATCCTCCGTTGTAAGAAGAGCATGCAGCATGTCCGCCCGGAAAAGCTCCTCGCGGATCCGGTCGGCTGTCTTCTCCAGGCTCTCACAGTCCTCTGAAAACATGTCGGAATGAAGGATCGTTTCCAAAAGCTCCTGGTTGGCTTCGTCCGTCGCTTCGTCTTTTTCCGCATGAAGAATGAGATCGAGGATCTGCAGGTTCTCTGAGGTACAAAGCAAAAGCTGCGTCAGACGATCCAGCTTTTCTCCCTCCTCCTTAGGGCTCCCCTCCTTCTCGGAAAGCCCCGCCTCGCAAAGAGCCGCCATCCGGGCCGATAACGCGATGAGCTTATCCTTAAGCCCCTCCGGCAGGGTCCCCTCCTCTGCCTCAAGAAGCTTTTTTAAGGAATCGTCAAGCTCCGTTCTCGCTCTTCCCACATTCTCTCTGAGCGCCGGGATCATGCAGTCCTTTTCATCCAGCGCTGTCTTTTTTTGGTCCGTGCCCTCGATCTGCTCCCGGAGCCGTCCCTGTTCCTCGAGCTGCCTGGAAAGAGTCCCCTGCTCCTGGAGATCTGTTTTTTGTAACGTCGCCGATTCCAGGGGAATCGACCGCTCCTCATTTATGGCTTTTGTTCTGGTTTCTGTTTCACTCATCGGAATCCTCCTCCATTGCAAACGCAGCATACAGTGCTGACAGTTCCTTCTCGATCTCAAGCCCCCGGTTCTTTAACGACCGTTCCACATAGTCCATCAGACGGTAGCTGTTGATATCCGTGTAGAGAAGCTTCGCCTCCGGCGCCTTCTCCCGGACATTGAGCAGCGCCTCATCGATCAGAAGCTTTACGTCCGAAAAATACCCCGGCTCGGCATCCACAAGGGACAGATAGATGTCTCCGTGAAAATCCTCCGCCAGAAGCGTCGCCCGGACAGATGTTTCCTTGACAAGCTCAAATCCGTATTTTTGATTCTTTAAGAACCGGATCTTCTCTCCCTTTCGAAGGCGCCGCCCGGCGAAGGGCTGCTTTTCATAGAGGGCAGCCAGGGAGATCCCGTAACGCTTTGCGGGAAGATGAGCGATCTCAAAGCCCTGGCGCTTTAACCATGCCATCCACTCTCCCTCCCCGTCCTCCTCGCGGGCAAAAAGATAGGTACCGATCTCAGAAAGCCCTGCGGCGCGCGCTCTTTTCTTCATCTCCTCCATCAGAAAATACGCACAGCCCTTTCCTCTGTGTCCTTCGTCGGAGGCGATCCGAAGGAGCTGCAGGACCCCGTTTTCCTCCCGGAAGGCCCCCGCCGCAGCCGCGGCTCCCTTCTCATCCACAACGCCGATGAACAGATCATCCTCCTGTTTTTCGGCAAAACAATCGCCGATCGCCGAATGAAAAGCGCTCTCGTTTTCCTTCGTGATCAGCGTCAGACTCATTTCCCCGTTTTTCATATTCTTTCTCCCTGTAAAAAAATAGAATGCCCGCCAAAAGCATCGTTTGGCCTTTGGCGGGCAGCGTTGATTGTTTATCCCTCGATCTTGAAGAAGCTGATCTGCTCATCCAACTGCGAAGCAAGATCCTTCAGCTCCGCAGCGCTGTGGTTGATGACCTCGAAGGTCGCGTTCAGCTCTTCCATCGAAGCGTTTGTCTCTTCGGTGGATGCCGCGTTTTCTTCGGAAACAGCGGACAGATCCTCGATGATGCTCAGCAGATTCTCCTTTGCGGTTTCAAGCGCAGCGACACGGGACGCGATCTCCTCGGTACTCTCGGAGACGGAGCCGACTCCGCGTTCCATCTTCTCCATATCCAGCTTCGTCTGGTCGATCTGCTTCGACTGGGCCTCGAGCTCCGCATTGAGCTGGTCGATGGTCTGAACCGACTTTCTGGATTCCTCGGTCAGCTCCCGCACGATCCGGCTGATCTCATCCGCGGTCTTACCGCTCTGCTCTGCCAAAGCGCCGATCTCCTGTGCGACAACCGCGAAGCCTCTTCCGGCCTCACCGGCTCTGGCCGCCTCAATCGAAGCATTCAGCGAAAGCAGGTTTGTCTGGCTTGCAATATCCGTAATCAGGTTTGTAGAATTGGCGATGTTGTTCGCCGCGTCGTTGGTTCCGCGGATCGCGATGTCGATCTCGCTCATCGACTGTACCACGCCCTTGTTCTGATTCAGAAGCGTATCCAGCGCTTCCATGGAATCCCGGCAGGCTTCCTTCATTTCCTGGGTATAGTTGGTTAAGGTCGTCACGTTCGAAGAGATCGTCTCGATATCGTCTCCGATATTTCCGACGTTCACTGCAGAGTTCTGCACCGATTCCGCCTGGGAAACCGCACCCTTCGAAATATCGTCCACAGCGCTGGTTACCTGGTTCGAAGCCTCGGTCGCCAGATGAGAAGAGGTCGAAAGCTCTTCACCGGAATTCGATACGTTTCCGGACAGCGTTCTGGAGACACCCATAACCTCACGAAGCTTCCCTGCGAACCGGTCCACATTGTCCGCAATAATACCGATCTCGTCGTTCCGGTCCACCAGCTCCGCCGGGATCTTCCGGGAAATATCGCCGGAGGTAAGGACCTTGATCTCCTCCGCCAGCTCCTTCATCTTCTTTCCGGATCTGCTCGATGCCGTCATACCGAGGATGATCAGAGCGGCGATGCCGACGATCAGAACAATGATCATGATGAGCGTTACCTGCATGATGGCCTTGTTGATATCCGCCGCATCGCGGCCGGTAAACATCATACCGACGGTCGTTCCGTCCGTATTCTTCATCGGTGCGTAGTAGCCATAATAATGGACACCCTCGATCTTGAGGTCCGGATTATAAACGTACTGGTTGCTTCCAACGACCGCGGAGGCAGTCTCCGCACTGGCCTTGGTATTCGTCAGATATCCGCCGCTGCTGTTCTTTAAGGTCGTCACAACACGGGTATCGTTAAAGAAGATCGTATAGTCCAGACCGGTCTCCGCCTTGGTTTCCTCCATGGTTTCAAGGTACTCATCATACACTTCCTCTCCACCCTTCCGGAGAACGCCGTCATCATAGGTCCAGTCGCCGTCCCACATTTTCGTATACTCACTGTCCGCCTGGACGACAGCGGTATGAAGCATTTCCTTTACCATGTCGAGATAGGTATTACGGATCTCCATAATCCCGATAATTGCGATTACGGCCGCCACCGCCGCCGCGCACACCACGGACAGCACGACAACCTTCCCGACCACCTTGCCTTTTCTTTCCCGTTCCAAACCTCAATACCTCCTTGTGATCAAAAATTAAGGCCAGATTACTCTAAATAATATAATAGGAGATTCCCGTCCATTTGTCGAGCATCTTTTTTAACAGCCAACCCCTTCCCCGGGGGTGAACAGGAACGCCAGAGGCATCCCCCTGTCCGGGGCGCACCCCTTGCGGCAACGGCCAATGCCAAAAAAACCGGCCAGAGGCACCCCCTGTCCGGTTTTGGTTTATCCGATCTCAGCTATAGAGCGGATCATCGTCTGATGCGGGCTCCTCCGTTATGAGCCTGGAGAATACCTTGTAGTGGAAGAAGGAGCACATATAGGACACCCCTGCGAAGCCGAGGACCAGCATGATCATCATCATCCCGGTATTTCGCGTTGCAAGGAATACCGCCCCGCCCTGAATCAGCATGCAGAAAAAGGTATACGGGAAAAAGAATCCGAAGGCCATCTTCGCGGAATTTTTGATCTGCGTAAGAAGGTTATCCTCCATCTTCGCGATGACCGGGAAAAGCCAGAGCGCGACCATCCATAAGAGGATCCCGATCCCGTAGGAAAGCACCGTAAAGATCGTGGAGTAGGCCGGCATAACGTCCTTCATCACGCCCCAGAAATGCAGGTCGACAAAGAGAAGAACGCCGATCCCGAGAACGATCAGCCAGGCGGCTGTGCTCTGCTTGAAGTTCCGTTTGAACGCCGTAAAGAAGGTACGGACCACATAGCCGTCTCCGTAGCGGATCGAGCGGAGGTTCACCGTATACATGGCGCTCAGGCTCGCCCCGATCGTAAAGATCGGAAGCGAGCATAACACGAAGAGGATATTTAAGACCAGAATATCCGTCATTTTATTTAAGGCCCGAACTACAAAATTATCCGTATTCATCAGATTCATTATTTTATCCCCGAAATTGCAATTGACTCAATGATCATCCGCTGGAAGATAAAGAATAATACCAGCGTGGGCAGCAGCGCTATGACCGAAGCGGCCATGATCAGCGCGTAATCGGACTGGATCGCGTAGTAGGAATTGAAGGATCGGATAACCACCTGCAGCGTCCAGTTTTTCTCGCTCCGAAGGAAGATCGTGGGAGCAAGATAGTCGTTCCAGATTCCCATGAACCACAGCATAAGCTGGGTCCCGAGAGCTCCCTTCATCAGCGGAAGGAAGATCTTGTAATAAGTCTTAAAGTACCCGCAGCCGTCCAGCTTCGCGGCGTCCATCAGATCCGATGGGATACTGTACAGGTTCTGCCGCAGGAAGAAGATCATGCTGATGTTTCCGAAGCACCCCGGTATGATCAGGGGTAAGAGCGAGTCCGTCCAGTGCAGCTTCGTAAACAATACATACTGCGGGATCATAACCACAGCGAACGGGATCATGATGGTCGCCAGCAGCAGAAGGAAGACCAGGCCCTTGCCCCGGAAGCGCATCTTCGCAAACGCGAAGGCCGCCAGCGAGGAGGTAAAGCCGCCGATCAACAGTACCGGAATTTCGACCTTGATCGTATTCAGAATACCGCTGATGAACTGGCCCTTGGAAAGCACCTCTGCGTATTTTCCGATCAGGACCGGATCCGGGATAACGGAAAACTGTCCGGAAAGGATCTGGTTCTTGGTCATGAACGAGGTCGCCACCATGTAGACCAGCGGGAAGACCATGATCACGGCCACCAGCAGCAGCACGATCAGGAGGATCGCATTGATCGCCTTCTGCTTGGGCGAGGTGACCTTTGAGCTCTTATAATCCGCATTGTTTGTTATTCTTTTTCTCACAACTGCTTCACTCATCCGATCACCCCCTACTCTACGGTCTGGACCCACTTGTTCTGGCCCTTGAAGTTGATGGCCGTTATGATGAATATGATAATGGCCAGAAGTACGGCGACCGCGCAGCCGTAACCGAGCTGTCCGTTCGAGAAAGCTTTTTCAAACAGGTAGAACACCACGGTTGCCGAGCTGTAATTCGGCCCGCCGTTCGGCGTCATGACCTGTACCTCCACGAAGACCTGGAAGCCGCCGATCAAAGAGGTAATCAAAACATAGAAGGTAACCGGCGAAAGCAGCGGCAGCGTAATGTTTTTAAATTTATGCCAGCCGTTGGCGCCGTCGATCTCGGCTGCCTCGTAATAATCCCGCGGAATATTCTGCAGCCCGGCCAGATACAAAATGATCGTACCTCCCAGGCCCTTCCAGACCATGAATATGATCATGGATATCTTTACCATGGCCGCGTCGCCCAGCCAGTTCGGCCCGTGCATCCCGGTAAGGCCCTTGATGATGCTGTTTAAAAGACCGTAATCATAGTTGAACACCCAGGCCCAGAGGATCGCAACCGCCACCAGCGAGGATACCACAGGCACATAGTACATTGTGGTCAGCGCCCGCTTCAGAGGAAGCTTCCGGTTCAGCGCCATGGCGATCAGCATACCGAGGATCATACCGATCGGAATACCGATCATGTAAATAACCGTCGTCCCCATGGATTTCCAGAATTTCAGGTCGGTTAAGATCTTCCCGTAATTCTGCAGACCGACCATGTTCCCCCATAAGGAATTCATACCGGTCCATTTACTCATACTTGCGATGACCGCGAATATGATCGGATAAGCCATAAACAAAGCGAAGCCGATCAGCGGAGGCGCAACGAACAAAAGCCCCCAGCGCTCTTCTCTTTTTGCCATCGCTGACAATCTGATTTTTTCTTTCACCTTTGGTTTCATAGCCCTTCTCCTACTTCAAAGCTGTGTGTCTGTTGAAGAAAAACGGCCCCTCGTTTTCTCAGAGGGGCCCTATGGAATTTCTTAGTTTGTAGCAGAGTTCTGAAGCTCGATGGCCTCGTCCAGAGCCGCCTGCATTTCGGGCTCAACCTGGGTCAGGAAGTCCTGCACGGAGATATCGCCGTTCTTGATGTTGAAGACACCGGACCAGAAGGGAGTGAACCACTCGGCGTTGTAGGTATAGTCGGTTTCCTGAAGAGCCGCTTCATAGTGGTCATTTCCGTCGAAGTAGCCGAAGATGACATCCACGTTGGAGGCATAGGGTACGGTACCGTCTGCAACCGCATCGCGGAACTCGCCGTAAGCCATGTCGGTAATATTCGGAAGCTGGATGGAGTTGCCGCCGATGATACCGGAAACAGCGCGCTGTCCGTCGGGATCGGTGGAAAGTCTGGCGATCAGCTCGGCGCAGAGCTCGGGGCTTTGGGTCTGGCTGCTGACGCAGTAGCCTACAGAGCCCATCCAGGTGTGGCTTCTGCCGTCACCGCTGGGTCCGACCGGCCAGCCGCAGAGGTTCCAGTTATACGGGAAGGTCGCATCATCCATGAAGGCCGCCACATCCCAGGTACCGCAGGCGTAGAAGGCAACCTGGCCGTCCAGCCATCTCTGGTATCCGCCGAGAGCCGTATCCTGTTCCACAGAGGGAGTCAGGCCGTTCTTGGTAAGGTCGGTATAGAAGGTAAGCGCTTCGGCAAGCTGCGGATTGTTCGCAACATTTACCTTGGTCATATCATCGCTCAAGAACTTGACGCCGTTGCTGTAAAGGAAGGGAGTCATACCGAACTGGTCCGCATTGGCAACACCCCACTGGTCGATCTCGCCGTCTCCGTCCTTATCGATCGTAAGCTTCTGGCAGACCTCAACGAACTCATCATAGGTATAGGGTTTTTCCGGATCCGGATATTCCAGACCGGCTTCGTCGAAGAGATCCTGGTTGTAAGCAAAGGCGAAGCAGGAAAGATCCTTCGGCAGAGCGTATACATTTCCGCTTCCGATATTGGCTCCGTCATAACGGTAGATCGACTGGGCCGTTCCCCAAACGCTTTCCAGCGTGGACGAATCGATATAGTCATCCAGCGGAAGGACATAGCCGTTATCTACATAAGAGCGAACCGCGGAGGGTCCGACGTAGAAGATATCCGGAAGGTCGCCGGCGGTCATGTTGGCGATCATCTTCTGATTGTATTCGTCCTGGGTCGTGATCTCGAAAACAACCTCCTTGATCTCATCGCTGTGCTCGGCAACGAAATCCTCGACCAGCTTCTTGTAAACCTCTTTTTCATGCTCCTGCATGTACAGGAAAACGCGGATCGTCTTGTCTCCGTTTCCGGTCAGGGAATCGGAAGAATTTCCGTCGGACGCTTCCGCTGCTGGCGCTTCCTCGGCCGCAGGGGCTTCCGCCGTTCCCGCATCCGCCGCGGTTCCCGCGTCTGTACTCTCCGCTGCTGCCGGCGCCGCCGCCGGAGCCTCCCCCGCCTGCTCCGTCGTCTGGACGTTGCAGCCTGTGAGCATGGTTACTGCCATGGCTCCGGACAGGATTGTTGCGAGCAGTTTCTTCTTCATTTTGTTACCTCCTCCTTAAACTTAATTTGTTTACTTCCTTCTTAACCTTTTCGTCATTATGACGGATTTCAGAAGAATTATTTGATTTGATAATTGCATTTTACTATGGTACACTCACATTGTCAATAATATATTTTAATTTTTTCTAAATTATTTTATTTATTTTAAAATAATCTAAACTATCTAAAATATTTTGTTTGACGAAAGAGGGTTTTTGTGCTTTAGTATAGTCATACGGCAGAAAGGAGAGGCAGAAATGCTACAGATTACTTCCCCGGAGGAGGGGCTGGAATTATTTAAAACACTGGGGTCCGAGGTACGAATCGATATTATAAAGCTCCTGCTTACCCATAAGCAGATGAACATGAACGAGATCGCAAAGGAGCTTCAGATAACAAACGGGGCCCTGACCAGTCATATAAAGAAGCTCGAGGGGTGCGGCCTGATCGTGATCAGCAACGAGTCCTCCGGCCATGGGAACCAGAAGCTCTGTTCCTTAAGGAAGGAAAAGATCCTGATCGACTTCGAAACCCCGCGGACGCTCCAGAACGTATCGAGCAACGATATCAAGGTCGGCCATTATTCCGATTATAAGGTCTACCCCACCTGCGGTCTTGCCAGCTCGACCGCCCTGATCGGCGAGGTGGACGATACCCGGTATTTCTCCCATCCCGACCGCTACAATGCGGACATCCTGTGGTTTACCAGAGGCTATGTCGAGTACGAGATCCCGAACTTTATCCCGATGGCCCAGCGTATTACGCAGATCACCCTCAGTGCCGAGCTCTCCTCGGAGGCGCCCGGAGTAAATTCGGTCTGGCCCTCGGATATTACGTTTTCCATTAACGATAAGGAGATCGGAATGTGGACGAGCCCCGGGGATTTTGGGGATGTCCAGGGAATCTTTACGCCGGACTGGTGGTTCCCGAACTGGAATCAGTACGGCCTCTTAAAGCTTCTGGTGATCAACGAAGCCGGTACCTTCATCGACGGCCTCCAGATCTCCGATGTCTCGATCGACGAATTTATGTTCGATTACCGGAGCAAGATCCGCTTCCGCCTCGCCGTAAAGGACGACGCCGAGCACGTCGGCGGGCTGACGATCTTCGGAAGCTCCTTCGGAAACTACGCTCAGGACATCCGCGCCAGCTTAAACTATATGCCGATCGGTGATGACGGGGAGTAAGGCGTCAGGGCAGCTTCCTCGCCCAGAAGACAACCCCACGCTCATCGATCCCGCATAACCCGATCGTCTCTCTTTCCCGGTCGCGGTCAAAGATTACTGATGCATGAAGCTCCTCATGATGAGGACCAAACTCTGCCCTAAGAAGCGTTCCCTTATCGGAGCGCTTTTTGATTTCCCATTTTCCCTGGATCGAGCCCCGCTCATAATAGCCCTCCTTCCCGAGCCGGAGCGGCGCCGCCGCGCTGATCCCCTGGGGCAGAGCCGGGATAAAATCGATCCGTTCATAAAGCCCGGTCAGCTCCTCCTCCAAAAACTCCCTTTCCACGTCAAGCGCATAGTTTTCCGGCGCAAGGTAAGGCCAGCCTTTTTCGGAAAAATACATCCGTCTCACCTGCATCGTCGAAGGCTCCGGCGAGTCCGTAAAATTCCGTTCCCGAATGTGGCAGAATAAATACCACTGACCATCCGGATCATGCATAGCGGAATTATGCCCCGGCGCCATATAAGCCGTTCCCTCGTTCCATGTGTACCCGGCCATCAGAAGATTTCCGACGGAGTTGTCAGAATCCTCCACATCCGTAAGCAGCCTCCCGCCAAGATCCGTAAACGGCCCGGTAATGCTTTTGCTTCGCCCGACCCGGATATTGTAATCGGACTTTAACGATCCGTAGGAAACAAAAAGATAGTAGTACCCGGTCTCCTCGTTCCAAACCATATAAGGTCCTTCGATCCCGCCGCTCATCCACGCGGGCCGCCGTGCCACACAGGTCCCCACGATCCGGCCGGTCTCATGATCCGGCTTCCCCGTTTCCGGGTCAGGCTCCCACTCCCGGCAGGCCGGATCCTTTGAAAGCCCGCTCTCCTTATCCAGGGGCAGAACATAACAGCCGCCCCAGAAGGAGCCGTAAAGCAGAAACTGCTCCCCGGTTTTTGGGTCCTCAATGATGTTCGCATCGATCCCGTTCACGGGAAGACAGTCGTCCGTTTTCAAAACGATGCTCCCGCCCTCCTTCGGGAGGAACGGCCCCTCCGGCGACTTGCTGACGGCAAGAAAAATACAGGACCTCTGTACCCCCCAGGAGGAGTTGCTGCAATAAAGCCGGTATTCCTCCCCGGCCTTCACGATATCCGGCGCCCAGATATCCTCGCTCCCGGTCCAATCTGAAGCTTCCTTCGGCACCCCGGGAACCACCTTCCCGAGACTCTCCCATTCCACCAGATCCCCTGACATTTTCGCCAGAGCCCCGGTACTGTAAACATAATAAAGCCCCGAGACCGGATCGCGGCAGGCCGCCGGGTCGTGGGTCATCCACAGTCCCGGAAGGTTTCGGTCCATACCGTCCTTTAAAATCGGTTTCGGGGGTTCCTTTATCCATTTCAACATATTTTTCACCATTTTTTGTCGGGACACCGCGTGTCCGTTTTCATTACCCGGATGATGGTATAGCACCCGCAGGCCAGACAGGTCCCGGAATTACATTTTTCACATCCCTCGCACACCTTAAGCCGCTCCTTCATAAGCGGCTCCTCCGCCCGCTCCCTCGCAGGAAACAGGCGGTACAGCCGATCTGCATAGTCCGTAACATTCTCCGGCAGCTCCGAAAAGATCTCGCAGAGCCTGCAGAACCGGTTTTCTTCCGTCTTCTTCAAAGCCATCATTTTTTCAGCCGCAGCATCGTAACGCTTGCCGGCGGAAGAACGGCCTTAATCCTTCCGGCTTCTGACCTGTGCGCTGTGAAGGCCTCCTCCTTCACGGTCTCCGGTGCCTCAAACGTATTGTGCGCATGCAGCTCACCGGATACCACCGTAGCCTCCGCCACCTGGTAAGCCCCCTCCGCAAAGGAAAGCTCCACCGTCTTCTCCTCCGAAGCCGAAAGGTTGTTGATCGTAACGGTCAGAATCCCGTCCCCGTCCTCGGACACCGCCTCGGTAAGCTCCGGCACCTTCCACTCGCCGGCTTCGATCTCGGATACGCCAGTCAGCGTCGACTCCAAAAGCGCAGCGCCCTGGTGGTGCCGGTACTGATGGAAGACATGGTAGGTCGGAGTCTTGACCAGCTTCTCCCCTTCGGTCAGAAGGACCGCCTGTAAGACGTTCACCATCTGCGCAAGACAGGCCATTTTCACACGGTCGCTGTGCTTGTTGAAGATGTTTAAGGTAATGCCGGCCACGAGAGCGTCCCGGACGGTATTCTGCTGGTAAAGGAAGCCCGGGTTTGTCCCCGGCTCGCAGGTATACCAGGCGCCCCACTCGTCGACGATCATGCCGATCCTCTTTTCCGGATCATATTCGTCCATGATATGGCCGTGCCTCGTCACAAGCTCATCCATGAACAGGGCCTTCGCCAGCGTCTTATACCAGACCGCCTCGTCAAATTCCGTCGCGCTGCCCTTGATCTCCCACCCCTCGGGATGCACATAATAATGGAGCGAAAGCCCGTCCATAAAGCCGTGGAACTGCGGCGGCGTATGGTCATGGGTCACATCCAGGACCGTCCTCGTCCAATGATAATCATCCACATTCGCCCCGCCGCAGATCTTTAAGATCGGAGCCGCCGGATCATAGTTTCTCACATAGGTCTGATAACGCCGGTAGAGGTCCGCATAACAGGAAGGCCGCATATTCCCGCCGCAGCCCCAGTTCTCGTTCCCGACGCCGAAGTAATCGATCCTCCAGGCCTCTTCCTGTCCGTTCTTCTTCCGAAGCTCCGCCATCGGAGAAATGCCGTTAAAGGTAATATACTCCACCCACTCCGACATCTCCTGCACGGTCCCGCTCCCGACGTTCCCGTTCACATAGGTTTTGCATCCGAGCTGCCGGCATAGTTCAAAGAACTCATGCGTCCCGAAGCTGTTGTCCTCAACCACCCCGCCCCAGTGGGTGTTGATCATCTTCTTTCGTCCCTCCTTCGGTCCGATCCCGTCCTTCCAGTGGTACTCATCCGCGAAGCACCCTCCCGGCCACCGCAGGACCGGGATCCGTATCTCCTTCAGGGCCTCAACAACATCGGTCCGCATCCCGTTCACATTCGGGATCTCACTGTTCTCCCCGACAAAGATCCCTTCATAAATACACCGCCCCAGATGCTCCGAAAAATGCCCGTAAATCTCCGGAGCGATAGTACTTACCCTTTTCAGATTATTAATATGCAGCTTCGCCATAGCAACTCCTTTCTTAAAGGTATTTCACACCCCAAATACTTTTGTTATTGTCCCCGCAGGCCGAAATACACCGCACGGGATTTCCCGCCTCATCCGTCATGTCAAAAACAACGCCACGGTATTCCGTTCCCTCAAGCTTCAGCGTAATATAAGGACTCCCCGCGTCATAAGCATAGTCCCCGGAAAGCTCTCCATTGATACTTCCCCCGGAGAAAGCACACTCCACAGCCGGATGCACGACATCCGAAACATCCGTCCCATGATCCACCAGAAACCAGGCTCCCTCCAGCTCCGCCGGATCAAAGCCATCCTCCGGCAAGGTCTCAAAGGAGGTCTCAAAGGGACTCATGACATACCACCCGTCCTCGTTCAAAAACAGCCGGTGCACCCGCGGCTCATGATACTCATCCCCGTTGTCAAACCGCTGGTGGTAGGTAATATACAGTTCCCCGTCCGCCGCGGTAAACGTAGACTGCCCGCCCGGCGCCATATAGGTATCCGATAACGATGGGAAGGTATAATTTCCCGCCACCTTGAGCCCGTAGGAAGGATAATCCTCCTCGTCTCCCATGAGCTGCCCCGCCGCGTCCAGATAAGGCCCGGTCACATTTTCGCTGCGGAACTCCCGGATCTGGTAGCCCCCGGTCCGCTCAAGCCGCCCGAAGGAAGCGAAAAGATAATAGTATCCGTTGTCCGGATTGTAATGGATGTAGGGACCCTCGCAGGCATGATGGCCGCCCGCGATCAGATGATAGCCGAAATAGGGATCCACCCCGTTTTCCGGGTCTTCCTCGGGATGGATGATCAGCCCGGTCGAGGGATCCAGCTCCAGAAGGAAAAGCCCGCCGGACCAGGAACCGTAAACCATCCACATACGCCCGTCCGCATCCGTAAAGACCGCCGGGTCGATGCAGTTCGGCCATTTGTTGTTGTCGTACCCTCCGAGATGGAGGTACCGGTCGACGTCCCAGTCCTCTCCCATTACCTCAAAGATATTCGTCTCCGGCGCCTCGCTCTTGGAAAACCCGGAGCATAGAAGCGTGTCGGTAAAGGTGTAGGGGCCCTCCGGCTTGTCCGCCTGCGCGAGCGCAAGCGTGGACTTGATATAGGAGCTCGAGGTACAGAAATAGAGCATGTATTTTTTCATGGTCTCGTTGTAGTAAAGATTCCCCGCCCAGACCGAATAGCCGCCCTGCTCGTTCTTACCGACATAGGAAAACGCCGGCAGATTTCCGGAATAAAGATTGGAAATGTAGTTCTTGGAATTGCCGTTGGAAATGTAGTCCCAGGAGATAAGGTCCTCTGATTCCGCGAGGATCATATGGGACCCGGTCATGTAATATTTTCCGTCCCCGGCAAGCAGGATCTGCGGATCGTGACAGGAGATCCCGGCGCTGTAGGTACCGGTTTTTATCGCAGACAGATCCGTCCCGGCTCCCTCTGAAGGTTTTTCTGTATCCGAAGCGCCTTCCGCCCCGGTTTCTGCCTCCGAAGAGGCTTCCGACGACTCCTGTACTGCTGCCGTATCCGCCGCAGCCGCCGCCGGAGCATTCGAAGGAGCCTCCCCCTGGCCGGAAGCGCCCCCGCATCCGCCAAGGAACAACGCAAACGCCGTTAAAACCCCAAACCCCTGTAAAATACGTCTTCTCATCGTTCCCCCATCCTTAAGTCAAAGCGTGTTCTCATAGGAGAACACAGGCCGTCCGTTTTCGTCCCATTTGACCGGCATAAGAAACGCGTGCCGGTTCGGATTGTAAAGAGGATTTCCCTCGATCTTTTCCTCGGTCCTCGCATGGTAAACGCAGATGTCCCGGCCCTCCTCGTCTTTGGTAAAGGAGTTGTGTCCGGGCCCGTACAAGCCCTTGGAGGCATCGGTGGAAAGCACGGGATAACGCTCCTTCCTCCAGCTTAAGGGATCCAGAAGATCGCTTCCCTCATCCGCTGTCAGCATCCCCATGCAATAGGCAGCGCCGGTCTCGCTGGCGGAATAAGTAAGGAAAAGCTTTCCGTCGTGTTTGATCACAGACGGGCCCTCGTTCACCCAGAAGCCGACGCGCTCCCACGCATAGTCCGGCGTCGTAAGCAAAACCTGCACGGTCGCAAGCTTGCGCTCGTTTTCCATCCGGGCAATATAAAGGTTGCTGATCTGCTTTCCGACGCTGACCTTCTCCGCCCACACAAAGTAACGGTCCCCTCCGTCCTCAAAGGTAGTCGCATCCAGAGAAAAAGCCCGGAAGGAAAACTCATCGTCCTCGGCACACTGCATCGGACCCGCCTCCTTCCATGCGTCGGCATAAGGATCCTCTCCCTCACAGACAAGCACATAGGGCCGGATCCTCCAGACATCCTCCTTCTCCCCGCCGGCGAAATAGATAACCCATTTTCCGAACACATGGTGCAGCTCCGGCGCCCAGATATGCTCGCTCATTGGCCCGCTCTCATGCTTTTTCCAAACCACCTTCTCTTCCGCATCCTTCAGCCCCGCAAGCGTCCTGCTGCGTCTCAAGACAATGGAGTCATAGGCCGGAACAGAGGCCGTAAAATAATAGTAATCGTCCGTCTTCAAAACATAAGGATCCGCCCTCTGAAGAATCCAGGGCTCCAGAAAATGAAATGTATTATCCAAAAGTACCCCCTCCTAATTGTTTTAG
>JAFSXC010000083.1 GCA_017450105.1 Lachnospiraceae bacterium
CCTGAACGCCGGTCTGCAGGATCTGAAGAATCCGGACGAGTCGGCGCTGAAAAATCTGCTGTCAGGGAAAGGATACCTCCATGTCTTACAGGAGATGACAAAAGACCAGTGGACGGTGAAGCCGGAGCAGCTTTCCGGAGACCGCATGAAGGATCTCTATGAAAACCTGGACCGTCAGATGCGCCAGACCGAGACCATGCTGCGGGAGATGGGACTAAAGGATACCGATCTTGCAAAGTCCGTGGCGGATCTGAAAAACAATCTGGAGTTTATGGACATGGTCAATCAGAATTACACCTATCTCCAGATCCCGCTGCAGTTTCAGAACCAGACGGCCCACAGTGATTTGTATGTGTTTACGAATAAGAAAAATCTGCAGGATCCGGATGCGGAGCTGACGGCATTTTTGCATCTGGATATGGAGCATCTCGGCGCGACGGACGTGTCCGTGCGGATGAAAAACCGCGCGGTGAACACGAAGTTTTATATGGAGAGCGACGAGGCTTTTGACCTTGTGATGGCTCATGCGGATGAATTGGCGAAGCGCCTGGAGGAGAAAGGGTACAGCTGCAAGATCGAAGCGGTGAATGACGCGAAGGAAATGAATCCTGTGAATGATTTCCTGAAACAGGGACAGAACGCCGGTCAGATGATCCACCGGTATTCGTTTGATATCAAGGCGTAAAGGACGGCCCGGCGCCTGAGAGGATTTGCGATGGCAGAGGAACAGAAAAAGGGAAAAGAAAAAACCGCGGTGGCGCTGGCCTACATTCCGGGAGAGCGTGCGCCGAAGATCCTTGCCACGGGAAAAGGCGCGGTGGCCGAGCGGATCATTGAAGTTGCGGAAGAAAATGATGTGCCGCAGTATGCGGACTCGGAACTGGCAGAGACCCTGAGCAAACTGGAAATCGGAGAGATGATCCCGCCGGAGCTTTATGAGGTGGTGGCGGAAATTCTGGTGTTTGTGAACGATATGGACAAGATGCGCGAAAAGCTTGGAATGTGATGAATAAACGGACGGTCGGAGCGGGGTATGAGGAAAAGGCCTGCGCTTATCTTAAGGCGCAGGGGATGGAGATTCTGGAGCGGAATTTCAGAAACCGGGTCGGCGAGATCGACATTGTGGCAAGGGAGGGAGAGACCCTTGCCTTTGTTGAAGTGAAATACCGGAGAGGGAAGGGGCTTGGGCTGCCGGAGGAGGCGGTTACGGCGAAGAAGAAGGGGACGATCCGCCGGGTTTCCCTCTATTATCTGATGAAGCATCCCGACCTTGCAAATTGCAGCATCCGCTACGACGTGGCTGCCTTCCTCGGGGATGAGCTTACCTACTACCGAAATGCCTTTTGACGATGTGTGAACAGGAACACCCGTATGGGTGGCCAGAAGCCTGCGGCTTTGAAAAAGTTGCATAAGCAGTTCCCTTGACGTATAATAAAAATCTGTATATGGATTTTGGAATGGAGGAGAAAACCATGGGAAAATTCATCATTGCCGGAATTACGCAGATCGAAACCATCATTAAGGTGGACCGGATCCCGATCGCTTACCATCCCTTTACGGGGAAGCCGGATACGATCTACACCGCCGCCGGAGGAGACGCCTATAACTGCTCGCTGGCTCTGGAATGGCTTGGCGATAAGGTGGAATTTATGACGGTGGTGAGCGAAACCCAGAACCTCGGCATCTTTAATCCGCCGGGAAGAGAGGTGACGCTTTCGACGGAATATGTGCTGCCGGTGATGAAGGAAACGCCGATGGAGGTGCTCCTGTTTGACCGTGACCGGAAGCAGCAGAAATTTGAGGACCTGAAGGATATCCGGGACGCGCAGTTCGATATGACGCTGGTGACGCCCGTGATCGACGGATGTGATGCGGTCGTGCTTTCCAATGCGAATTTCTGCCGTCCCTTTATTCAGCTTGCAAAGGACAACGGAAAGCTTCTGGCGGTGAAGATCCATAACTATGATCCAAATAAAGAGGTCTACAACGAGGACTTCTTAAGGAACGCCGATATCCTTTATTTCAGTGACAATACCGTGGATATCGACGCGCAGGATTTTGTGAATGAAATGAAGGAGAAATACGATCCAGAGATCATCATCATGGGGATCGGGGAACGGGGCGTGATCCTGTACGATAAGAAGCGGAACATCAACGCCAGACATAAGCCGGTCGGAACGAAGCAGGTGGAGAATACCGCCGGCGCCGGAAACGCGCTTTTTGCCTGCTTCCTCCATTATTACCTGAAGACGCAGGATCCGTCTCTGTCGATCCGCAAGGCGCTTTTGTTCTCTGCGAATAAGATCGGCTATATCGGAACGAGTAACGGCTTTATGACCGAGGAACAGCTTGAAACCTGGGAAAAGCTGATCTTCGATCCCGGAGATACCGAACGATGGAACAGATAAGCATGAAGGGCCTGCCGGCTCTGGTCTTTCCGGAGCTGGCTGCGTTTCCCTTTGTGTCCCATCTTTTTACGACACGGCAGGGCGGTGTGAGCGAAGGGGAGTTTTCCTCGCTGAACCTAAGCTTTACGAGGGGCGATAAGGAAGAAGCGGTGATCGAGAACTTCCGAAGGGTCGCAAACGCCCTTTCGGTGACGCTGGACCGGTTTGTGTTTACGGACCAGACCCATGGAACCGTTGTGGGACATGTAACAAAGGAGGACGCCGGAAAGGGGCTTACCAGAGAAAAGGATTATGAGGGAGTGGACGCGCTGATTACCGATACGCCGGGTCTTGTGCTGTCGGCGTTTTTTGCGGACTGCGTCCCGCTTTTTTTTGTGGACCCGGTGCATAAGGCGATCGGCCTTGCCCATGCCGGCTGGCGGGGAACCGTCGGGCGGATCGGGGAAGCCGTGGTACGGGAAATGGAGTATGCGTTCGGAACGGATCCGCAGGATATCCATGCGGCGATCGGACCCTCGATCTGTCAGAGCTGCTTCGAGGTGGATGCGGATGTGGCGCTTCAGTTTCGCGAGGCCTTTATGCGGGACGAGCGGGCGGTGATCCGCCGGAAAAATGATGAAAAATATGAGATCGATCTATGGTATGCCAACGAGATCGTTCTGACAGATGCAGGGGTTCCCTTTGACCAGATTACGGTTGGAGCGCTGTGTACAAGCTGTCGGAAAAACCTTCTGTTTTCCCATCGTGCGACGAAGGGCAGAAGAGGAAACCTCGGCGCGTTTTTAATGATAAGGGAACCGCGGTTCGCGCGCACCGGCCATAACAGGGCCCCTGCCGCGGGGCTGATCTGACGGAAAGGCGCTAAGGACGGGGTACTCCCTGTTTGACAGGAAAGGAAGAAGAAAATGAAACCGGTTGTCGCGGTAGTCGGCCGGCCGAACGTAGGAAAATCCACCCTCTTTAACGCGCTTGCAGGAGAACGGATCTCGATCGTCGAGGATACGCCCGGGGTGACGAGGGACAGGATCTACGCGGAGGTAAGCTGGCTCAATAAAAACTTTACATTGATCGATACCGGCGGGATCGAGCCGGAGAGCGAGGACGTGATCCTGACCCAGATGCGGGAGCAGGCCGAGATCGCGATCGAAACGGCGGATGTGATCCTGTTTCTGACCGATGTCAGAACCGGCCTTACGGATTCGGACGAGAAGGTCTGTGAGATGCTGAGGCGCTCGCAAAAGCCTCTGCTTCTGGTCGTAAACAAGGTCGATGATTTTGAAAAATTCATGCCCCAGGTATACGAGTTTTATCAGCTCGGCATCGGGGATCCGATCCCGGTTTCGGGGACGGGAAAGCTCGGCCTCGGAGACCTTCTGGACGAGGTGGTGAAATTCTTTCCGGAGGAAACCGAAGAGGAAACAGAGGACGACCGCCCGAAGGTGGCCGTGATCGGGAAGCCCAATGTGGGAAAGAGCTCTCTGATTAACCGGCTGACCGGGAAGAACCGTTCGATCGTTTCCGATATCGCAGGTACAACCCGGGACGCCATCGACAGTACGGTGGTTTTTGAAAACCGGGAATATGTCTTTATCGATACGGCCGGGATCCGGCGGAAGAGTAAGATCAAGGAGAACCTGGAGCGCTATTCGGTGATCCGCGCCGTAACGGCGGTGGAACGGGCCGATGTGGTGGTGATCCTGATCGATGCGTTAGAGGGCGTTACGGAGCAGGACGCGAAGATCGCCGGCGTGGCCCATGACCGAGGAAAGGGGATCATCCTTGCCGTCAACAAATGGGACGCGGTGGAAAAGAACGATCAGACCGTGAAGGAATATACGATCGAGATCCGGCGGGTCTTAAGCTTCCTTTCCTATTGCGAGATCATCTTCCTGTCGGCAAAGAGCGGTCAGAGAGTGAATAAGCTTTTTGAAATGGTGGATCTTGTGCTGGCGAATAATGCGCTTCGGATCCAGACCGGAGTGCTGAACGAGATTGTCGCCGAGGCCTGCGCGATGAAGCAGCCGCCGTCGGATAAGGGAAGGCGCCTGCGCATCTACTACGCCACCCAGGCGAGCGTGAAGCCCCCCACCTTTATTTTCTTTGTCAATGACAAAAAGCTTATGCATTTTTCATACCAGCGCTATCTGGAAAACCGCCTGCGCGAGGCCTTCGGCTTCCGCGGGACCTCCATGCGCTTTATTATCCGGGAAAGGAAGGAAGAAAAGTGAGTATAGCACTTCGCATCATACCGCTTTTGATCGGATATCTGTTCGGCAGCATTCCGACGGGCTATCTTTATGCAAAGGCAAACGGCGTGGACATAAGACGTCACGGAAGCGGAAATATCGGCATGACGAATACCATGCGGACCCTCGGCGTCAAGGCCGGGGTGATTACGCTCGCGGGGGATTTCGGAAAGGCCGTGATCGCCATTGCCCTGTGTATGCTTCTGTTTCATCAGCAGGCGGGGGACTATCTTCCGGTCGTAAAGCTCTATGCGGGCCTCGGAGCGGTTCTGGGTCACAACTTCAGCCTGTTCCTGAAATTCCACGGCGGAAAGGCCATCGCGACCTCGGCCGGAGTTATGTGCATGTTCGCTCCCTTTGAGCTTCCGATCACGGTGGGCGCCTTCCTTTTGATCGTGATCCTGACCCATATCGTTTCGGTCGGCTCCATCGTCGGGGTTTCGACCTTTGTGATCCAGACCATTATTTTCGGTCAGCTCGGGTTTTTTGCGCCGATGACGAAGGAGGCGCTGATCGAGTGTTATATTCTGACCGGGATTATTTCCGTCATGGGCATTGTCCGGCATAAGGAAAACATCAAACGGCTCATGCGCGGAGAAGAAAAGAAGTTTACTCTTGGCAAAAAGGAAGAGGCAATAAAGGAGGAGAAAAATGGCTGAGATAGCGGTGATCGGTGCCGGAAGCTTCGGCGCCGCGTTATGTATCCACTGTGCGGGAAAGGGACACAAGGTAAGATTATGGTGCTTTTCCGACGAGGAATACGAGTACATTCATGCGAATCATGATATCGGAAATAAGCTGAAGGGCGTAAAGCTCCCGGAGGATATCCTGCTGTCGACCGATCTGGAGAAAATCGTTCAGGGCGCGGATGCGACGATCCTTGCGGTGCCTTCCCCCTTTGTGCGGGGGACGGCAAAGAAGCTTTCCTCTGTGCTGCCGAAGAAAGCGACCCTGATCTCGGTGGCAAAGGGACTGGAGGAGTCGACTTTGAGCCGTCTTTCCCAGGTTATCGAGGAGGAGATCCCCGAGGCCGAGATCTGTATCTTATGCGGCCCCTCCCATGCGGAGGAGGTGGCGGTCCATCTTTCCACCGCTCTGGTGGCGGGGGCGAAGAAAAGGGAAACCGCGGAGAAGGTGCAGAGCCTTATGATGAACGAGACCCTGCGGGTCTACACAAGCCCGGATCTGATCGGTATGGAGACCGGAGCGGCGCTGAAAAATGTGATCGCGCTGGCGGCCGGAATGTCGGACGGACTCGGCTTCGGGGACAATACAAAGGCGGCCCTGATAACCCGGGGGATCGCGGAGATCACAAGGCTTTCCGTGGCCATGGGCGCGGAGCCCGAAACCCTTTCCGGACTGACCGGGATCGGGGATCTCGTCGTGACCTGTATGAGCCGCCATTCCAGAAACCGTAACTGCGGCTTTATGATCGGCCAGGGGGTGGATCCGGAGGAAGCGGTAAAACGGGTCGGCATGGTCGTGGAGGGGGTGAACAGCGCCCGCGCGGCGAAGAAGCTGGCCGAGAAATACTATATTACGATGCCGATCACCGAAGAGGTGAACGCCGTGCTGTATGACGGCGTGAGCGCAAGGGAAGCCGTCGGCCGGCTCATGGGCCGTGACCGGCGCGAGGAACATACGAACCTGAAATGGGAATAACAATATAAGGAGGGAATTATGAAAAAAGCAGTTTCAGTTGTGATCAGCGCCTGCCTGATGGCGGGACTCTGCGCCTGCGGACAGCAGGCGGCGCCTGCAGCCCCGGCAGCCACCGAGGTAAAGGAGGAGGCACCGGCGCCCGCAGAGCCGGAAAGCGAAGCGGCGGTGGAAGAGGAGACCGAGGAAGCGGTCGAAGAGGTTACCGAGGAAGAGGTAACGGAGGAGGAAGAGGCAGCGGAGGCCGAGATCGAGTATCCGACACTTCCCCTGCCGGCCTACCATTATACCGGCCCGGAGGATTGGGCCGAGTACGGAGATGCCGTCTCCCAGTTTCTGCTGGAAAATACCTTCGGGGATGAAGGCGCGGATATCGGTATCTGCACGCCCATTATCCTGAAGGTGGACGACAGCGATCCGGCGGACGTAAAGGCCTGGGGAGAATACTGGGTCGACCAGTTCTATCTGGTTAAGACGACGCTTTCCTCCGCCTCCGGCGGGTCCTTCGGGGGAATCGCCCATTTTGATACAACCGGCGGAAGTCCTATGCTGACCCTTATGGAGACCCTGGATGACGGCGAAAGCTACGAGGAATCCTTTAACAAGCTGTTCGTATCGGAGGGGCTGGAGGAGGCATATACCGAGGCTACCAGTGACCGGGATATGTATCGCGCTCTTGCCATTTCCTATTATGTGAACGACAATGCGCTCTACATTACGCAGTTCCAGGATTACGGCTGGCCGCCGGTTCCGATCCCGAACGCTCCGCCTACGCGGGAGGAGGATCAGATCATCGATCATGTCAGCAATCTCGCCTACACCACGAAGTTCGATATGCGCCAGCTTTGCCTGATGGAGGACGAGGAGGAAGGAGATTACTTTGACTCCATCAATGACGAGGCATGGAATGAGCTCATGGTCCGTATTTACTCCTGGGACGATACCGACCTGGACGCTCTGATCGAGACGCTGGATGTGAATACGGCCGAGTTTGAGGATTGGCCGGGCTTCAAAATCGAAAAGGATGTTACCTTTGCCGGAAAGGACGGCTGCGTTTCGATGAGTATGCCGGGGCCCTTTACGGACGGCCAGCGGATCGAAGGCTTCTATCTGATCCCGAGAGACTCCGATATCCTTGTCGTGGACATCGGCGAGGAGTATACAGACGACGAGGAAAAGCAGATGGCGACGGACTCCATTGTCGAGGCTCTTCTGGGCAATATGGAGGTTAAGTAAGGCCGGTCATGGAAAGTATAAGGCTTAAGATAAAGTATCATAACGAAGAGCTTGAGAGGCTGACCTATGTGGAGGGAAAATCCGACTGGATCGACTTAAGATGCGCGGAAGAGATTTCGTTTTCCAAGGGCGATTTTAAGCTCGTAAACTTAGGTGTTTCGATCGCGCTGCCCGAAGGCTATGAAGCGCTGGTCGTTCCGCGGAGCTCCACCTTTAAGACCTGGGGGCTCCTGCAGACCAATTCCTGCGGCGTGATCGACGAATCCTATTCGGGGGATGAGGATGTGTGGAGATGGCCGGCTCTTGCGACCAGGGATACCGTGGTCCATGTAAACGACCGGATCTGCCAGTTCCGGATCCTTAAGCACCAGCCCGCGCTTGTGTTTGAGGAAACGGACGTCCTCGGGGATAAAAACCGGGGCGGTTTCGGCTCCACCGGAAGGAATTAGGGCTGAGATACATTTTGACGAAAATCAAAAATATTTTTCGTCGTTTGCCCTATGGAAATAATAGGCAGGTTCTTGTATAGTGTTTTCTGTAATTAGAGAAAAAATATATTGAGGAGGTTGCAATGGCAGGTTTAGAGTTAAAGAATGTATGTAAGCGTTATCCGAACGGATTTGAAGCGGTTAAGGACTTTAATCTGAAGGTGGAGGACAAGGAATTTATTATCTTCGTCGGCCCCTCCGGCTGCGGAAAATCCACGACCCTTCGTATGATCGCCGGTCTGGAAGAGATCAGTGACGGTGAGCTTTCCATCGACGGGAAGGTAATGAACGATGTGGAGCCCAAGGACAGAGATATCGCGATGGTGTTCCAGAACTACGCTCTGTATCCCCATATGACGGTGTATGATAACATGGCCTTCGGTCTGAAGCTTCGGAAGGTGCCGAAGGATGAGATCGATAAGAAGGTCCATGAAGCCGCGAAGATCCTGGATCTGGAAAAGCTTCTTGACCGGAAGCCGAAGGCTCTTTCCGGCGGCCAGAGACAGCGTGTGGCCATGGGCCGCGCCATCGTCCGTAACCCGAAGGTCTTCCTGATGGACGAGCCGCTGTCGAACCTGGATGCAAAGCTGCGTGTGCAGATGCGTTCCGAGATCTCCGGTCTCCATCATCGTCTGGGTGCTACGATCATCTACGTTACCCATGACCAGACCGAGGCTATGACGCTGGGAACCAGGATCGTTGTCTTAAAGGACGGCGTGATCCAGCAGGTGGATTCTCCGATGACCCTTTACAATGAGCCGAACAACCTCTTCGTTGCCGGCTTCATCGGCTCCCCCCAGATGAACTTTGTGGATGCGACCGTAAGCGTTAGCGGAAACAGCGCCTCCCTGAAGTTCGGCGAGTATACCGTGGCGCTTCCTGCAGAGAAGGCAAAGAAGGTGATCGACGGCGGATATCAGGACAAGACCGTTGTCATGGGTATCCGGCCCGAGCATATCAGCGACAAGAACGGCGGCTGCGAGGTAAATGTTGAGATTACAGGCTACGAGCTTCTCGGCGCCGAGGTGCTTCTCTACTTTAACCTGGCCGGTGCGAATATGACCGCCAAGGTCGAATCCGGAACCGCTGCCCGTATGGGTGACAAGATCAAGTTATACCTTGCTCCGGAAAAAATCCATGTCTTCGACAAGGAAACCGAGCTTACAATTACCAACTAAAGAAAAATGAATGTAAGCGCTGCCGTGCAATCTCGCACGGCAGCCTTTTTTATTTCTTCCCCGGCCCGCGTTCCCTTCATAACGTAGCTGACGCAAGGGGTGTGAGAGTACCTTCGGAAGGTAATCTTCCGAAGATGCTCTCACACCCCTTGCGGCAGCGGCCGGTACCAAAAACCCGCACCCCCGCCAATTATGAACAGCAATGCTTCCCGCAAGGACCGGTTACTTGTACACAGGGGGCGGGCTGTGGTAAAATTGTCGAAAAAAGAAGGGAGTCAGGAAATGTCTGATCAGCCTACAAGAGTGTATGAAAATGATGAGATCCGGGTGTTCTGGTACGCCGACCGCTGCCAGCATGCGAAAAAATGCGTGGGAGGGAGCTGGAAGGCCTTTGATCTGTCCAGAAGGCCCTGGATCGATGTGAATGCGATCCCGGCAAAGGAGCTGGCAGAGATCATCGACCGCTGCCCTTCGGGAGCCCTTCGCTATGAGTGGAAAGAACAGAAAGAAGGAACCGTCTGATGGAAGATTATGTGATCAGCGCCAACGCGCCGGAGGCCGGGATCCGCGCCTTTGCCATTACCTCAAGGGCCCTGGTGGAGGAAGCCAGAGCCCGTCATAATTTAAGCCCTGTCTGTACCGCGGCTCTCGGGAGGCTTCTTTCCGGGGCGCTTATGATGGGACAGATGCTGAAGAACGATACCGACCTTCTGACGATCCGGATCGAAGGAGACGGGCCTGCGAAAAATCTGACGGTGACGGCCAGAGCGGATGGAACCGCGAAGGGCTATGTTTCGGTTCCGGATGTGGTTCTGCCTGCGAATGCGCTCGGGAAGCTGGATGTCGGCGGCGCGGTCGGCAGAGGGTTTTTGCGGGTCGTAAAGGACCTTGGACTAAAGGAACCCTACTCCGGAGAGGTGGAGCTGCAGACCGGGGAGATCGCGGAGGATCTGACCTATTATTTTGCGGTCTCGGAGCAGACGCCGTCCTCAGTCGGCCTTGGGGTACTGATGAAAAAGGATGTTACGGTGGACCAGGCGGGCGGCTTCATCCTGCAGCTTATGCCGGATGTAAAGGAGGAGACCATCGCTTCCCTGGAAAAGGTATTGACCTCGATCCCGTCCGTTACGACGATGCTGAAGGAGGGCCTGAGCCCGGAGGATATTCTGAAAAAACTTCTCGGCTCCTTCGATCTTTCAATCGGAGAACGCCGCCCCGTTTCTTTTCGGTGTGACTGCAGCCGGGAGAAGGTGAAAAGGGCGCTCTTCAGCTTAAAGAAGGAGGAGCTTCAGAACCTGAGGGCGGAGGAGGAGCCGCTCACGGTCCACTGCCATTTCTGCAATACGGATTATGTATTCTCTCCCTCGGAGCTCCTCTGAGCGTTACTGCTCACACAATGTCAGTAACTTAAGCAACAGGAAGGCCAAGGTTAAGGTCGGTTTTGATGCGCAGTAAACCGAAACAAAAAACGGACAGGGGACGGACCCCTGTCTGTTTTTTTGAAAGTTGCTGACATTGGGGTGTGAATCGTAAGATACTCTCACACCCCTTGCGGCAACTACGTTGTGACGAAACCGCGGCCCCAGATAGAGGCTGGCATTCTCTTGGGGTGTGAACAGTAACAATCGTAACCATATAACCACAATATCGTGTAAGAAACCCTTGCAGGAACACAAGATTTTCGATAAAATAAAATATTGATCGATGGTAAGCATAGAGTGATCCGGGGAGGGTAGTATGATCCGAAATGCGAGGCTCCTGGAGGTGGTCCGGGAGATTCAGGAGATATCAAAACATGAGCTTGCCGTATATGATGAGAAGGGAGTTCTGCTTTTTTCCGGCCTGCCTCCGAAGGGAGAACTGGATGCGGAGGTGCGGGAGTTCCTCTCTTCGCAGGCCCTGGAGCAGGAGGCTTTTGGCTTTCTTTTCTTCCGGATCGAGGAGGAGGAGAAGACCGAGTATGTGCTCCTTGTCCGCCGGCAGGGAGAGGACTCCCGTATGGTCGGTCTGCTCGCGGCAAACGAGCTGAAAAATCTGTCCGCTGCCTATCGGGAACAGGCGGACCGGAATACGTTCATGCAGAATGTGCTTCTGGGAAATTATCTGACTGCGGATCTGTACCGCCGTGCGGAGCGCCTTCGGATCAAAAGCTCGCGGTGGATCTGTTATGTGATCGAGGCCGAAGGAAAAAAGGAGCCCTCGCTGCTTGCCGCGCTACGGTCGATGGCGGATAAGCAGACGGACTTTGTAACGGAAACGGATGAAAAAAGCGTGGTGTTTGTCAAGGATATCCGTTCCTTCCGCGGGTTAGAGGAGGCGGATACCTTTGCAAAAACCCTTTCCGATACCCTTATATCCGAGATCATGATCAAGGTCCGGGTCGGCTACGGGAATCCGGCGGAGGAGCTGTCGGAAATCGCGAGGTCCTACCAGGAGGCGGAGCTTTCGCTTTCCGTCGGAAGGATCTTCTATGCCAGGGAACAGACGATCTCCTACCAGCATCTGGGTATCGGAAGGCTGATCTATCAGCTCCCCGAGAGCCTGTGTGAGATGTATATCCGGGAGGTCTTCGGCGACCGGGAAATCCATATTGATGAAGAAACACGCCAGGCGGTGGAGAAGTTCTTTGAAAACTCCCTGAATATCGCCGAAACGGCGCGTCAGCTTTATGTACACAGAAATACGCTCGTGTATCGGCTGGACCGCTTCCAGAAGGAGGTCGGTCTGGACGTAAGGAATTTCGAAGACGCCATCAGCTTTAAGATCGCGATGATGGTGCGCGCTCAGCTAAAGCATATCAGAGAAGGAAGAGGGACCAGAAAATGACAGCAAGCTCGACCTATGAAGCGGACAGTATCTCTGTTCTGGAGGGACTGGAGGCCGTGCGGAAGCGGCCCGGAATGTATATCGGAAGTACCTCGCGGAAGGGCTTAAACCATCTGATCTATGAGATCGTGGACAACTCCGTGGATGAGCATCTCGCGGGGTTCTGTTCGGAGATCAGGGTAACGCTGGAAAAGAACGGGTCGTGTACGGTTGAGGACAACGGCCGGGGGATTCCGGTGGGAATGCATAAAAAAGGGGTGCCCGCGGCCCGGCTTGTGCTGGGAACGCTGCATGCCGGCGGTAAGTTTGACAGCGATGTCTATAAGACCTCCGGCGGCCTTCACGGTGTCGGCAGCTCGGTCGTAAACGCCCTGTCGGAATCCCTTGAGGTCTGGATCAGCCGCGACGGCTTTGTCCATCATGATAAATACGAGCGGGGTGTTCCGGTGGAAAAGCTGGAGAACGGCCTGCTTCCGGTGGTCGGAAAGGCGAGGAAGACCGGAACAAAGATCAACTTCCTCCCGGACCCGGAGATCTTTGAGAAGACCTGGTTCAAGGAGGACGAGGTGGAAAGCCGGCTCCATGAGACCGCCTATCTGAATCCGACGTTAAAGCTGATCTTTGAGGACAAGCGAAAGGAGGAGCTCCGCCACATCGAGTTCTTCGAACCGGAAGGGATCACGGGCTTTGTCCGCGAGCTGAACGAGAATCTGGAGACCGTGACCGGGATTGTTTCCTTCCACGGGGTGCTCGACGGGATCGAGGTGGATGCGGCCTTCCAGTATGTGAACGAATTCCATGAAAACGTTCTGGGCTTCTGTAATAATATCTATAACGCCGAAGGCGGCGCCCATCTGACGGGCTTTAAGACTACCTTTACGACCGTGATCAATCAATACGCGAGAGAGCTCGGGATCCTGAAGGACAAGGACCAGAACTTTACGGGTACGGACGTACGGAACGGGATGACCGCGGTTATCTCGATAAAACACCCGGACCCCCGGTTTGAGGGCCAGACCAAAACGCGGCTGGATAACCAGGACGCCGCCCGGGTTACCGGCAAGATCGTGGGCGATGAGATGCAGCTCTATTTTGACCGGAATCTGGAAGCCTTAAAGGCGGTCATCGGCTGTGCAGAGAAGGCGGCCAAGATACGAAAGACCGAGGAGAAGGCGAAGACAAATCTTCTCCAGAAGCAGAAATTCTCCTTTGATTCCAACGGGAAGCTCGCGAACTGCGAGTCCCGGGATCCTTCCAAATGCGAGATCTTTATCGTAGAGGGAGATTCCGCCGGAGGCTCGGCCAAGATGGCGAGAAACCGCGCCTACCAGGCCATAATGCCGATCCGCGGAAAGATTCTGAACGTGGAAAAGGCAAGCATCGACAAGGTCTTATCCAACGCGGAGATCAAGGCCATGATCAACGCCTTCGGCTGCGGCTTCTCGGAGGGCTACGGAAACGATTTCGATATTACGAAGCTCCGCTACGACAAGATCGTGATCATGGCGGATGCGGACGTGGACGGTGCCCATATCTCGACGCTGCTGATGACCCTGTTCTACCGCTTTATGCCGGAGCTGATCTTCGAGGGCCATGTCTATATCGCGATGCCGCCGCTCTATAAGGCGATCCCGGCGCGGGGGAAGGAAGAGTATCTGTATGACGATGCCGCTCTGGCAAGTTACCGGAAAAAGCATACCGGGAACTTTACGCTTCAGCGCTATAAGGGGCTCGGGGAGATGGACCCGGAGCAGCTATGGGAGACGACGCTGGATCCGGAGCGCAGGTTCTTAAAGCGCGTGGAAATAGAGGACGCCAGACAGGCCAACTTCGTGACCGAGCTTCTGATGGGAAACGATGTCCTGCCCCGGAAGGAATTCATCTACGACCACGCTTCGGACGCGGAGCTGGATGTGTAAGCTAAGTCAAAACGACCGACGGATGCCGCAGGAAACGGCGGCCTGCATATAAAAAAAGGAGACCACTATGCCACAGACCGAACGGGTGATCCGGACAGAGTATTCCGAGATCATGCAGAAATCTTATATTGATTACGCCATGAGCGTCATCATCGCGCGGGCGCTTCCGGATATCCGGGACGGCTTAAAGCCGGTGCAGAGAAGGACGCTTTACGATATGCATGAGCTGGGAGTGCATCATAACGGGCCGTACAGGAAGAGCGCGAGGATCGTGGGCGATACGATGGGTAAATACCATCCCCATGGAGACAGCTCGATTTATGATGCGATGGTGGTCATGGCGCAGGACTTCAAGAAGGGCCTGCCGCTGGTGGACGGCCACGGAAACTTCGGCTCCATCGAGGGGGATGACCCGGCGGCCATGCGGTATACGGAGGCCCGGCTTTCGAAGGCAGCCGAGGAGGCCTTCCTTTCGGATCTGGATAAGGATGTCGTGGATTTTGTCCCGAATTATGACGAGACGGAAAATGAGCCCTCGGTCCTTCCGGCCAGAGTGCCGAACCTGCTGATCAACGGCGCGGAAGGGATTGCCGTCGGTATGGCCACCAGCATCCCGCCGCATAATTTCGGCGAGGTGGTGGACGCCTGCATCGCCTATATGAAGAATCCGACGATCTCTCTGGACGCTCTGATGGAGCTTCTTCCGGGACCGGATTTTCCGACCGGAGGCGTGATCGTAAACCGCTCGGAGCTTCGGGAGATCTATGAGACCGGAATGGGAAAGATCCGGATCCGGGGCAGAATGGAGGTCGAGAAGGGGAAGGGCGGAAGGACCAATCTGGTAATAACGGAAATCCCCTATACGATGATCGGCTCGGGGATCGGAAAGTTCTTAAACGACGCCGGAGCGCTGGTCGAGAGCCGGAAAACGAACGACATCGTAGACATCAGCGACCAGACCAGCAAAGAGGGAATCCGCATCGCCATCGAGGTAAAGAAGGGTGCCGATGTGGAAGCCTTAAAGAAGCTGCTTCTGAAGAAGACCCGTCTGGAGGATACCTTCGGGGTCAATATGCTCTCAGTCTCGGACGGAAAGCCGGAGACCCTGGGCCTCCTTCCGATCATCCGCGCCCACGTTAACTTCCGCTATGAGCTTGCAACCAGAAAATATAAAAACCTTCTGGCAAAGGAGCTCGAAAAAAAGGAGATCCAGGAGGGTCTGATCGGGGCCATCGATGTGATCGATCTGATCATCGAGATCATCCGCGGAAGCAAGGATGTAAAGACCGTTAAGAAATGCCTGACCACGGGAGAGACCACCGGGATCAAATTCCAGTTCAAGGGATCGGAGATGGACGCGAAAAACCTCTCCTTTACCGAGAAGCAGGCGGATGCGATCCTGGCCTTACGTCTTCAGAAGCTTGTCGGTCTGGAGCTTGCTGCCTTAAAGAAGCAGCACGAGGAGACTTTAAACAACATCCGCTCCTATGAGGATATTCTGACGAACCGGACCTCGATGGCGAAGGTGATCATGAAGGACCTGGCGGAGCTTCGGAAGGAGTATGGAAGGGAGCGGAAAACGATCCTTACGGACGCCGAAGAGATCGTGATCGAGGAGAAGAAGGTGGAGGAGAGAACCGTCTGGTTTCTTATGGACCGGTTCGGCTACGCGCGCACCATCGACGAGGGAACCTATGAACGGAATAAGGAGGCGGTGGAGGAGGAAAACCGCTTTGTGTTCATGTGCAGAAATACGGACCGGCTGGGGCTCTTTACCGATACCGGCCAGCTCCATACGATAAAGATCCTGGACCTCCCCTGCGGGAAGCTGAGAGATAAGGGTACGCCGGTGGATAATGTATCCAATTTCGACAGCGCAAAGGAGCGGCTCCTTCTGATCCGGGATATGGAAAGGCTGAAGACGGAGAAGCTTCTTTTTGCCACGAAAAAGGGGATGCTGAAGGTGGTGGAAGGAAGCGAGTTTGACGTGACGAGACGGACGAGTCAGGCAACGAAGCTTCTGGACGGAGACAGCCTTCTGTTCCTTTCAGAGCTTGGGGAGGAGACCTCCTTTGTGATGGAATCGGAGCTGGAATATTTCCTGCGGATCGATGTGAAGACTGTGCCCGAAAAGAAGAAGGGGGCCGTCGGGGTCCGGGGGATGAAGCTCGTCGAGGGAGACCGGTTAAAGGCCTGCTATCTTTTAGCCGAAGGAGACAATCCCGAGATCGAGGTCCGGGGAAAACAGGTGGCGCTCGGAAGACTTCATATGTCCGGCCGGGACGGCAAGGGCGTGAAACGGTGACCTTATGGGAAAAAGTCCTCTGAACCTCAAAGAACGCTATCGGAACAGCCGCGTCTCCGGCGTTGTGTCCGTTGTCGGAAATACCTTTAAGGAGCTCTTTTCCGCGATCCTTCCGCTGCTGTTATATTATGCGGTTACGATCCCGGTGCTTCTGATCCTGAACCTGCTCTTCGGGGACGGCCGGGACAACGGAATGTATGTGATCATGCAGGGGATCGCGGCGGCAGCAGTGCTTCCGTTTTTCCACCGGATGTACCGCTATGACCGTCTGCGAAGAGACATCCATGTGACCTATACAAGAAGGGAAAAGATCCTTCGCTATTCCTACGCGGCGCTGACCATCGGGATCTTAAGCGTTGCGATCAATAACCTGTTCGGGATCCTTCGGATCGACCAGCTTTCGGTCGGCTGGAAGCAGGCCGAGGCGGCCTTCTACGGGGGGACCTGGGTTACGGAGCTGCTGTTCCTCGGGATCCTGATCCCCTATGTGGAGGAGTTCCTTTACCGCGGCCTGATCTACGAACGCTTCCGTGACAGGTACCCCATCCACCGCTCCATCATCATCACCTCTGTGATCTTCGGAGTGCTGCATTTTAATGTAGCACAGTTTTTGTATGCCTTCGCTATAGGACTGTTTCTGGCGAGCTTCGCCGAACGGTACCATTCTTTTTTCCCTGCCTTCCTGGGGCATGCTTTGGCCAATTGCATAGCCGTCCTGAGACAGGAGATCCATCTTTCTCTGGATGAAAACCGCGCTGTTTCTTTGGTCGCCACAATCCTCTTTGCCGCCGCGGGCACCTTTCTTTACGGTCTGCAGTTCAAGATTAAGAGATTGAAATAAAGAGTAGAATCGGCGGGCATTTCCTGCGCTCGTGCGTTATTAAGTCCCGCTGACACCCCCGGCGGCAACTGCGCAGGGGGAGGTCCCGCCAGTTGTGAACAGTAACACTGTATAGGGGGACCTTTATCCGGAAAGGAAAAACATATACAAATTCCCCCAGCTCCTGTGCTATAGTATTAGATAAGACATCCGGGTGTGGCTGACAGCATCCGGCACGCGACGATTTGAAGGCTTGAAAAATAAAGGCCATAAGGCCTTACGGAGGCGTGCGCGGAAGGAGTTAAGAAGTGTCAAGGAGTAATACCATGCAGAGAAACAGAAGAATCAGCAATGACATCATGACCACCATTCCCTCCAAGGAAGGGATGTCTGCGGCCGAGTGGCTGGCAGAACAGATGCCCGGCGGCTTTTTTATCTATCGTGCAGATGAGACGATGGAGCTTTTGTACATAAACCAGGCCACCTGTGATATCTACGGCTGTGAGACCGTAGAGGAGTTTCGGGAGCTGACCGGAAATAACTTCCGGGGCATGGTGCATCCGGAGGACTTTGAAAAGATCCAGAGCTCCATCGACGAGCAGATCTCGCAGCCGTCCAACAGGAGAAGCATGGATTATGTTGTGTACCGGATTATTCGAAAGGACGGGTCTGTCCGGTGGGTGGATGACTACGGCCACTTTGCTACACTTCCGGGCTACGGGGATGTTTATTATGTGTTCATAGAGGATATTACCGACCACAGGATGGCCGAGGAGGAGAAGGAGAAGGCCCGGAACCTCGCCTTTGCGCTGGAGCAGGCGGAGCAGGCCAACAGCTCCAAGAGCGCCTTCTTATCGAATATGAGCCATGAGATACGGACCCCCATTACCGCCATTCTCGGGATGAATGAGATGATACAGCGGGAGACGGATAATTCCGTGATCCTGGACTATTCCGAGAATATCAGAAAGGCGGGGGTGAGCCTTCTCGGGATCATCAGCGATATTCTGGATTTCTCGAAGATCGAGACCGGTAAGATGACGCTGGAAAACGAGGAGTATTCCCTTTCGTCTCTGATCGTGGATCTCTATAACCTGGTGCAGTTTCGGGCGGAGGCAAAGGGACTGACGCTGAGCTTTTCCGTGGATCCGGAGCTTCCCTGCCATCTTTACGGCGATGAGATCCGCGTAAAGCAGATCATTACAAACCTTCTTACCAATGCGGTAAAATATACGGAAAAGGGCTCCGTGGATTTTGAGATCTGGTTTAAGGAAAAGACGGAGGATTCGGTAAGCTATGAGGTATCGGTGACGGATACGGGGATCGGGATCCGCCCGGAGGATATGGAGCGGCTGTTTGAGCCCTTTGACCGGCTGGATATGAAAAAGACCAGAAGCATCGAGGGAACCGGCCTCGGCCTTGCCATTACAAGACAGCTCCTGTTGATCATGGGAAGTGAGCTCAAGGTGGAAAGCCATTATGAAAAGGGCTCAAAATTCTCGTTTGTATTGACGCAGAAGGTTTCCGACTGGACGCCGGTCGGAGAGTTTACGCCGGATTTGCATATCGATGAGACCGAGTATAACCGCAGAAAAAATTCGCTCTTTACCGCCCCGGGACTGAGCCTCCTGGTGGTGGATGATACCCCGATGAATCTGCAGGTGATCGCGGGGCTTTTAAAGCGTACCAAAATGCATATCGATGTGGCGACCAGCGGGGCGGAGTGTGTGGAAAAGTTCGGAAACGAGCATTACGATCTGGTCTTTTTGGATTACCGGATGCCGCAGATGAATGGGATCGAGACGCTGGAGGCCTTAAGAAATACCTTTCCGGAAAAATTTGAAAAAACGCCCGTGATCTCCCTGACGGCCAGCGCGGTCTCCGGCGATAAGGAAAAGATGATAAAGGCCGGCTTTACCGATTATCTTTCGAAGCCGGTAAATATCGATGAGATGGAGCGCATGATGATCAAATACCTGCCGCAGGATTCGGTCATTTTAAACGCCGGGACCGGGGATGAGGACGAGGACGACGAGTTTTCAAAGCTGCCGGAGCTTCTCTTCATGCATCATGAGCTCGAACCCGGGAAGGGTCTGGAATACTGCGGAGACGCCGAGGACTATATGTTTGCGATCGAGACCTACGCGATGTCGATCGATACCCGTTCGCAGCAGATCGAGAACAATTTCAGGGACGGTGATTATGAAAACCTGACGATCAATGTCCACTCGTTAAAGAGTACCTCGGAGGCGATCGGTGCCTGTACGCTTTCTGCGAAGGCAAAGGTTCTGGAGCAGGCCGCGAAGTCCCGGGACAGCCTGCTCCTGTCAAAGGAGCTTCCGGGAATGCTTTCGGATTACCGCGCGCTGAAGGATATTCTCGGAGAGATTTTGCAAAGCTATGAGAATAAGGAGGCAGCCTCCGGGGTTTCGCTCAAGGTGGCCGAGGAGGAGAAAAAGCAGCAGCTCACCAGGGCTTTAGAGGAGGCGGAACGCGCCAATCTGGCGAAGACCGCGTTCTTCTCCAACATGAGCCACGAGATCCGGACGCCGATGAATGACATCGTCGGACTTTACAATCTGGCTCTCCGGAAGCCGGACCTGGACGATGACACCAGAGAGATCGTTACACAGATCGGTACCTGCGCCAGACACCTGATTTCCCTGATCAATGACATCCTGGAAATGAGCCTGATCGAATCCGGAAATATGAAGCTCAAGGAGGAGGAATTTTCGCTCGGGAATATGCTCGAGCAGATAAATACCGTGACCGAATCCAGGTGCGAGGAAAAGAAGCTTGTCTTTGACTGCTCCGTGGTCGGACGCATGGATGACCATTATATCGGCGATGAGCTGAAGCTCAAGCAGATGCTCTTTAATATTCTGGAAAACGCGGTTTTATATACCCCGCAGGGAGGTGGGATATCCATTACGATAAAGGAGGGAGACCGGACCGCGGACAGGGTGAATATGTGCTTTACGATTACCGACAGCGGCCGGGGGATCGCGCCGGAGTTTCTGCCCCGTTTGTTTGAGCCCTTTGCAAAGGAAAACGAAGGCGGGGAAAACCGGGCGGAAAGTACCGGCCTTGGTCTGGCCATTACGAAAAACGTTGTGGATATGATGGGCGGAAGGATCGAGGTGAGCTCGGAGAAGGGGAAGGGATCGACCTTCACGGTCAGTATTCCTCTCGGGCTTTGCCAGGGAAAGGAAACCGGGAAGTATGATTTTGATCCGTCGAGCCTGCGGGCGTTGATCGTGGATGATGATGTTACGGCCTGTGAGCATGCCAGAATGGTGCTTCACCGGATCGGGATCGATGCCGAGTATGTTCTGAACGGGAAGGAGGCTCTGGCCATGCTGGAAACGCTCCCCGGCCGTCAGGCGCCCTTTAACCTGATGCTCGTCGACTGGAAGATGCCGGAGATGGACGGCGTGGAGCTCACAAGACGGATCCGCGAAAATACCGACCGCAGCGATATGACGATCGTGCTTACGACCTATAACTGGTATGAGATCATGGAAGAAGCCTTCCATGCCGGTGTGGACGGCTTTTTGTCCAAGCCGATGTTTATGGGGAATATAAGAGAAGAGCTCGGGAAGATCCTGGCTGACCATCATACGAGGATCGTAAAGTCCAAAAAGGCGGCTACCTTAAGCGGCCGCAGGATCCTTCTCGCGGAGGACATGGAATTAAACGCCAGCATTATGGCAAAGCTCCTGGGGATGAATGATATAAGGACCGACTGTGCCTCCACCGGGGAAGAGGCCCTGGAGCTGTTTGAAAAAAGCGCGGCCGGTACCTACGATGCGATTCTGATGGATATTCGGATGCCGAAGCTGAACGGCCTGGATGCCGCGCGAAAAATCCGGGCCATGGACCGGAGCGACGCGAAATCCATACCGATTATTGCCCTGACGGCGAATGTCCTGGATGAGGATATCCGGCACTCCTTCGAGGCGGGAATGAATGCGCATCTTGCCAAACCGGTGGAGCCGGACGAGCTGTTTACGGTATTGAAGAGTCTGTTGTGAGGATTGCTTTAAGGAGGAAAAAAATGAGCCATATTTTGCTTGTTGATGACGATGAAGATATGCTTGCCCTGACCGGCCGCTGGCTGGAGAAGGCCGGATACCGGGTGTCAAAGGCCCCCTCCGGGAAGGAGGCGCTGGCCCTGATCGAGGAAGAGAAGCCGGACCTTGTTCTTTTGGATTATGCGATGCCCGATATGAACGGGCCCGAGGTGTTGAAGGAAATCCGCCTGCGCGATGAGAGCCAGAAAATAACGGTGCTTTTCCGAACGGGGCTTGACGACCCCGATGCCGCGAATCAGGAGGGAGAATACCGGGCCGACGGAATCGTGTCCAAATCCGAGGGGAAGCCCGGCCTTATGAAGGCCGTAGCGGCAGCGCTCGGATAAAGAGAATCTTTCGTCAGTTCAGCAAAAGCGAAAGCAGCCGGTCGTTCTGCTCCGGCATTAAAAAGCACAGGCGGATGAACCGGTCGGAGAGGAAGGGGAAGTTTTTGAGGTCACGGATCATCATGGCTTCCCTTATGCATTTTTCGAACAGAAGGCCGGAATTTAACTCCGGGTCCAGGACCTTTAACATCATGAAATTGGCGGTCGGGCGGATCGGGGAGAAGCGCCGGCTTTCTTTGAAGACCGAATAGAGCCTCTCCCTTTCCTGATGGATCAGAGCCCTTGTTTTTTCGATATAATCCCGGTCCCTGAACATAACGGGCCCCAGGGCCGCGGCCAGAGAATTTACGGTCCAGGGCGTTTCGGTGGAGTGGAATTTTTCATACAGCTCCCGGTTCTGGGTAATCATATAACCGAGCCGAAGCCCCGGCAGCGCAAAGAATTTCGAGGTCCCGCGGAGTACCGCGAGATTTTCGTATTCCTGGGTCAAGGGGACCGCCGAGATCCGCCCCGGGTCCTCGGCAAACTCGATGTAGGTTTCGTCTATGAGAAGAAAAACGCCGTGCTCCATGCAGACGTTTAAGATCCTGCGAAGCTCCTCCGTCGAAACGTTCGTACCCGTAGGATTGTTCGGGTTACATAAAACCAGAAGAGAGGGCTCGCTTTCGAGCTTCTCGATCAACGCCTCCGTATTGAGAGAAAACCCCTCCTCCTCCCGCAGCGGAAAGTATTTTACCGTCCCTTTGTTGATGATTACGGCCCGCTCGTATTCGGAATAGGTGGGACCGATGATCAGCGCCCTTTTCGGGGCGGCCTTTGACATAAAATGCGTTATCAGCTCGCTGCTCCCGCTGCCCGTAAGAATAAAGTCTTCGGGGCAGTCTGCGTAGGCTGCGATCGCGCGTTTCAGATCCTTATATTCCCGGTCCGGATAGGCCGAAAGACAGTCCAGATGGGCTTTCGCATATTCCAGGACGCTCTTTGGCATTCCCAGCGGATTTACGTTCCCGGAGAAGCTCAGGATCTTTTCCTTCGGGATTTTGTATAGCTCTTCTATTTTTTCCAGATCACTGCCGTGAAAATGGTCTTTATGGCGAAGCAAGGAAACCTCTCCTTTCTTGCATCATAGGGCAAAATCAATTATAATAATAACGTTGAGGCTCTGTCTCGAACTGTGATGCTAAGACCATTATAGTCCGAAGCGGCAATAAATCAAGGACGGGAGAAACCAAGGCCGTGTACGAAACCCTTACGGCGCTCGCAAATGGAAAAGTCATAAGAACCGGACCGCTTCTCCAGTTTTCATCGGACAAGGTGGAGCTGGAGGTGCTTGAGGGACATTCCCTTTCCGGCCATTTCACAGCCACCGTATTAAACGACGGAAAGGTTCGGGGAGTATGCTTGGCAACGGGGCTTCGCATGAACTGCCTGACGCCTCAGTTCGAAGGTACCTCCGTTACGATCCGTTATGAATACGACAGCACAGGCTTACGGGAAGGGGATATTGAGAAGGGTTATTTTTCTCTGATCTGCAATCAGTGTGAATATAGCCTTTCTTTTGTTGTGACCATAGTTCGTCCTTATGCGCTTTCCGCGACCGGTAAGATCCGGACGATCGCGGATTTTTCCCGGCTTGCCGAAACCAACTGGGAGGAGGCCGGAAGGATATTCCGCTCCACGGCCTTCCGGGGGCTTTTTAAGGAGGGAGAGGAAAACCTTGGCCTTCTCTACCGGATGCTGCTGCCGGGTGCGTCCTGCGGGAACAGCATGAATGAGTTTCTGATCGCCGGAGGGAAAAAGGACAGAAACACGTTATGCCTGGAAAGGGAGTCTGTCGAGTTTCCTGCGCTTTTGGAGAAAAGCAGGGAAAGCCTGATGCTCCGCATGGAGGGCTACGGAGGCTTTTCGGTAAGTGTATCCTCGGATGCCGCCTTTATGGAGCCCTGCAAAACCCTGATCACAGAAGAGGATCTGATCGGGAAAAGCTATGAGTTTTCCTACATGCTGGATCCGAGAAGGATCCATGCCGGGATCAACCGCGGCCATATCATCTTCCGGGACGGAAGAGAGGAAAAGCGCTTTACCGTAACGGTCAGAGGACCGATCCTTTCGGAGGAGGAGAAGAAGGAAAGGGAGCTTAAGCTCGAGGTAAAGAAAAATCTTCTGCTTCTGGGCCAATACTATCTTTCCTACCGGCTGAAGCGGATGGTGACCGGGGAATGGACGAAAAAGACCGTGGATATCTGCCGCCATCTTCTGGCTCTGCAGCCGGATAATTCCTGGTGGAAGCTGATCCAGGCCCAGGCCTTCCTCGTAAACCGGCAAAAGCAGGATGCCAGATGGATCCTTGATGCCTGGCGAAGGGAAAGGCTGTCTAAGGATAATGAGATCTACGGCTATTTCCTTTATCTCTGTACCCTTTCGGAACGGGAGAAGGGCTATGTGGACAAGGTAAGCCAGGAGGTGGAGGATATCTACCGCCGCCATCCGGAAAGCCTGATCCTGTTCTGGGTAAGGCTGTTTCTCAAGGAAGAATTTATGGAAAGCGACAGCCGGCGGCTGGATGCGATCAAGCTCCGCTTTGACTTCGGCGCCGCGTCTCCCTTCCTGTATCTGGAGGCCTTCCTCGTCATGCACCAGGACCCGGCGCTGATCACGCGGCTGGATCCCTTTGAGATCCGTGTGCTGTGGTGGGCGGCCAGAAACGATGCGCTGAGCCGCGATCTCGTGCTGCAGCTTTCGGCGCTGACGAGTATGAAAAAGGATTTTGACCCGGTGCTTGTAAGGCTTCTGAAGCTGGCCTATGAGGTGTTCCCGGGAGACGATCTGGTCCTGTCCGTCTGCTCCTATCTGATCCGGACCGCTACCTACGGACCCCGGTATTTCTGGTGGTTTGAAAAAGGGGTTGAGCTGAACCTGAGGGTGACCGGTCTTTCGGAGGCCTATCTCCTTTCCCTGGAGGAGGGGAGCAAAAAGGAGCTGCCGAAGGTGATCCAGATGTATTTCCGTTATGAGACGCCGCTTCCCGACCGGAAGGTTGCCCTCCTTTTTGAACGGATCGTCCGGGAAAAGAAGGAGAATATGGAGCGGTACCTTTCCTTCCGGCGGTCGATGGAAAGCTTTGCGATCCAGGAGATGAACGACGGCCAGATGAACGAAAGCCTGGCGGTGATCTACCATGATCTTTTAAAGGACGGTCTGATCAACCGGGAGATCGCCATCGCCATGGAGTCCATGATGTTTTCGTTTCTTGTGCAGTGTCCGAATCCCAACATGGCAACGCTCCATGTAAAGCACCAGGAGCTGAAGGAGGAGCAGACCATCCCCTTAAAGGACGGGAAGGCCTTTATCTCTCTCTATACCAGGAATTACTGCATCGTGGCCGAGGACCGGGAGGGACGGCGCTACAGCGCTCTCGGAGCGGATATTACGATCCAGCCCCTGATGCGGCCCCATGACTATCTGAAGAGGTGCATGGAGCGCTCCGGCCTGAGAGAAAAATATGTGCTCTACGATATCGCCGGGAAGGAAAACATAACGATCCCGCTGACGGAGAAAAAGGAGGAGCTGATCTTTCTTCTCGAGGATGAGGGGATTACGGATGCCTATAAGGCAAAGCTGCTTCCCCTGGTGCTTAAGGTTTATGAGGGAGAGGACGAGGCAGAGGAGCTTCTTGCCTATGTCCGGAAAATGGATGTGGCGCTTCCCGAACGGGAGGTTTTATCCAACCTGACCTCGCTTTTGATCGAAAAACGATATTATGAAGAGGCCTACGAGCTGGTGCTTCGGATCGGCGCGGAGCGGATGGATCCGCAGCAGCTTGTGCCGCTGATGACCGCGAAGATCCGGGAAAAGGAGTTTGAGGAGGATGAGACCTTAAAGAGCCTGGTGCTCTATACCTTTTTGCAGAGGAAGTACAACGAGGACATGCTTACCTATCTGTGCCGCTATCTGAACGGGACCACGGAGGACATGGCTTCGGTTTACCGCCACGCAAAGGGCTTCGGTCTGGAAACCTACGATCTTGCGGAGCGTATCCTTGCCCAGATGCTGTACACCGGCCGGATGGAGCCCGATGCCTTTTCCATCTTCCGGGATTATCTCGAGGAGGGCGGCAGAGAGCTTTATATCGAGGCCTATCTGAACTATACGGCGGATGCCTATTTTGTCCGCGGCGTGCCTGCGGAGCCGGAGATCCTGGAGCTTCTTCGAAGACGGGAGGAACGCGGCGAGGAGCAGTCCCAGATCGAGGAGCTGGCGGTCCTGTATTATTTCTCCCAGGATCTTACGCTTGCCGAGGGCCACATAAAGGAGGCGGATGCCCTGCTTTCCAGAATGCTTTCGCGCGGACTGTTTTTCCCGTTCTACCTGTCCCTGCCGAGACGACTTATGGAGAAGTACCAGCTCTACGACAAGACCTTTCTGGAGTTTCGGACGGATCCGAAAAAACAGGTCTACATCCATTTCTCCCTGCCGGAGCAGAGGGGAGAGTACCAGGTGCAGGAGATGCAGCACATGTACGGCGGGATCTTTGTCGCCCAGTTCGTTCTGTTCTTCGGCGAGAGCCTTCAGTACTACATTACCGAAGAAGATGATGAGATGGAGAAGGTGGCCATGAGCGGAGAGATCACAAAGAGCGATGTGTTCGGGGAGGAGACGGAGAACAGGTTTGACGCGCTGAATGCGGTGCTTCTGCATACGACCCTGCAGGAGGAGGAGGAGCTTACGAAGGCGCTCCGCTCCTATGAAGCAAAGGACGCGATCGCCCGGAGCCGGTTCCCGGTGCTGTAAAGGAGACTTATGATTTTAGGAAAGCTCTATCTTGGTCTGGAATTGAATCGTGATTACGCCATGATCAGCACCTGCGTGGATGATACGCTGGGGCCGGAGACCGTGAGCCCCGTGGCCGGATCGGAGAACTACCGGATCCCCGTGGCGCTTGCCAAGCGAAAGGGCATCGGCCAGTGGTACTATGGAGAGGATGCGCTTTCCTATGCGAGGGACCGGGAGGCTGTGCTGGTTGATGATTTGTATTTCCGCGCGATGAACCGGGAAACGGTGCGGGTCGAGGAGGAGGAGTATTCCTGCCCGGAGCTTCTGGCAATGTTTCTCGGAAAGCTTCTGCTTCTGACCAGGCGGCTCGGCCGTGATCTTCCGGTGGGCAAGCTCTGCGTCGTGCTTCCGGAGCTGGATATGAACAATACCTCGGTCGTCCGGGAGGCCCTTAGAAAAAATGAGCTCCTGGACCATCAGTTTTTCCTTACGGATGCGAAGGAAAGCTTTTACTATTATGCGTTAAACCAGTCGAAGGAGCTGATCACCTACGACAACGCCCTGTTCTATTACGCCAACGGGATGCTGCGGGGGGTGATGCTCTCCCGGAATACGCATACCACGCCGCAGGTCGTGACCCTGGAGGAAACGAATTACGGTATGCTGCTCGAGGATCGGGACGAGGAATTTACGGAAATCATCAAAACCGCCTTCGCCCATCGGATCGTAAGCGCTGCCTACATTACCGGAGACGGCTTTGACGGGGAGTGGATGAAGGAATCCTTAAAGACCCTGTGCCGCAGCCGGAAGGCCTTTTCGGGGAAAAATCTCTTTACCCGGGGCGCCTGCTTTGCCGCGCTTGTAAAGGGCGGGATCAAGGCCTGGAATTATGCCTATATCGGGGACAATGAGCTCAAGATCAACGTAAGCGTCAAGGTCCGAAAGGAAGGAGAGATCGCCTTCCTGCCGCTCCTTTCCGCGGGCGAAAGCTGGTATGAGGCGGAAGGGGCCGTAGAGGCGATCCTGGACGGGGATCCGACCGTGGATTTCTGGCTCCAGGAGCCAAGGAGCCGGGAGGCAAAGATCCAGTCGGTGGAGCTGATGGATTTTCCGGAGCGTGAGAACAAAACAACGCGGCTTCGGATCACGGCGAAACCGGTTTCGGATGAAAAGATCAAGGTGACGGTTAAGGACCTGGGCTTCGGGGATATTTCCCGGGCCTCGGAAATGCATTGGGAGCATCTGATATGGGCGAACTGATACTCTGTAAAAACCGGCTGGCGGCGGAGCCCTTTTTTCTGGAGGGAGAGGAGCTTCATCTCTACTCCATCGAGGAGGTCTGCCACTACATCCTTCACCATCTCTATACCGCCGACCGGGATCTGATGAGCTATGAATTCGTGGACTGGATCGCGAGACATTGCAACGAGCCCGAGCTTGCCGAGCGGCTGTCCCGGATGATGGGAACCAGGGAGAGCGGATACGGCTTTCTTATGTCCATCCTGCTTTCGGCAAACGGGTACTGTACCAGGGAGGAGCTGAAGGAGGCGGACCAGACCTTAAAGGATCTGCTGAACAAATCGCCGATGGAACGGGCCAAGACCATGGCGGACGCGGACCTTCGGGAGGGCCGCTACGGGAAGGCCATCGCCTCCTACCGACGGCTCTTAAGGAGCAGGGACCTTGCGAAGGAGCCCGCGGAGCTGGCGGGGAATATCCGGCATAATCTGGGCGCTGCCTATGCGGGGATGTTCCTGTTCCATGAGGCCATGCGCTGCTTTGAGGAGGCATATAAGGAAAACCGGGCGAGGGAAAGCGAGGAGGCCTATGAGCTGGCAAAACGCCTTGCGGAGGGTACGGAGGCCCTGACGACGCCGGCGGACGGAAAGGCCTCGGCGGTTTTGGCGAAGGCGATGGAGGCGAAGAGGCTCAGGGACGAGGAAGGATTTTTTGACCGGCTTTCGGAATACGCGGACAGGTTGAAGGAGGAATACCGCTCCTTAAGTCTGGGGTGAGGGCATGGGTTTATTTGATTTCTTTCGCAAACGAAAAGAAAGAAGCATAGAGAAGGCGTTCGCCGAGATCGAGAAGGAGCTGGGCTCGGATGCAAAACCCGGCCGTGGCCCGGGACACGCGGCTCTTGACCGGTGTGAGCAGATGATCAAAACGGCCCAGGAGCTGGAGGAGGAGAAGGCGGAATACCGGATCGTGACCTCCTACTTAAAGGACGTGGAGGTCCTGCAGAACCTTCCGGAGGAGGAGAAGAGGAAGCTGAAGGAAACAGCGGACAATGTCTCCGTTCTTCTGGGCCGGAGGGAAAAATATCTGAACCGCAAGAAGAAGATCAGCGATGCCGATTATGCGATGATGGAGAGGGAGGAGGATACGCTCCCGGATACCATCCGGCGCTACCGGGGAAACGAGGTTTACCTGGAGACCATCGAACGGGATATGCGTTATCTGGAGGGGGAGAAGACCCAGTGGGAGATGCTCGGTGACGATTACCGGGGGTCGGTAAAGCGAAACCGGGTCCTTCTGATCCTTTTGTTCATTACTGTTATCATGGGCACCGTTGTTATCCTGGTTCTGCCCTGGTCGGTAAGAACTACCTTTTTACGGGTCTGGATCCCGCTCTGTGCCGTGCTTGCGCTGGCGGCGGCCGGGATCTATCTGAAGGGCTTAAATGACCGCCGGGAGATCCAGCAGGCCCAGGTGAATAAGAAACGGGCGGTCGAGCTTTTAAACCGAGCCAGGATAAAATACGTGCATACAAAAAACGCGCTGGATTATATCTCGGAGAAATACCATGTACGGAATGCGATGGAGCTGGAAAAGCGGTATGAAAGCTTTCAGGAGGCCAGCCGGGAGAGAGCGAAGTTCTCGGAAAACAATGAGGACCTGCATTATTTTTCCGATAAGCTCTTAAAGCTTCTTCGGCCATACAAGCTGTATGATGACCGTATCTGGCTGTCCCAGGCCAATGCGCTGTCGGATCCGAAGGAAATGGTCGAGGTGAAGCATAACCTGATCGCGCGGAGACAGAAGCTCAGGGAGGGGATGAGCCTCCATCTTGAGGAGTTGCTGTCGGAGAAGCGCTATGTGGAGGAGTATCTGGCCACGGAGCCCGAGGGGGCGGAGGAGATCCGGAAGATCCTTCGAAAGATTGAATATATGACGGACCTGTAGGGGACAGGTGTCTGAGCATTTACCGGTAAATTCAATAACACATGGAGGGGAAAAGATGGGCGGAACAGCGGATGAAAATGTGATCAAGATCAAGCATGAGGTTTTGCGTGAGGTGGCGAGGCACGCCTTCCTCGGAGACCTGGATAAGGAAAGGGACAATATTCCCTATTCCCTGATCCCGGGACCCACGGCGCAGTTTCGGTGCTGCGTGTACAAGGAGCGCGAGATCATAAGACAGAGGATTCGTTTGTGCGAGGGAAAGGCATCGGGCCCGGAGGACGACGGGAACATCATCCAGGTCATCCACGCTGCCTGTGAGGACTGCCCGATCTCGACCTATACCGTGACCGAAAACTGCCAGAACTGTCTTGGCAAGGCCTGCTTAAACGCCTGTAAATTCGGTGCGATCGAAGCCGGAAGGGACCGGACGCATATCGATCCCCAGAAATGCCGGGAATGCGGTCAGTGCGCAAAGGCCTGCCCGTTCAACGCGATCGCCCACCTAAAGCGCCCCTGCAAGAACGCCTGCCCGGTGGACGCCATTACCTACAACGAATACGGTATCTCAATCATCGACAAGAGCAAATGCATCCGCTGCGGCCAGTGCATCCATTCCTGCCCCTTCGGCGCCATCGGCATGAAGCGGGCCATCGTTCCCGTGATCGAGGCCATCAAGGACCCGAATAAGAAGGTCTATGCCATGGCGGCGCCGGCCACCGAAGGCCAGTTCGGCCCCCAGATTACGATGAAGAGCTGGAAGGTGGCCATGAAGGAGGTCGGCTTCAACGACTTCATCGAGGTCGGCCTGGGCGGCGACATGACGGCGGCTTACGAAGCCGAGGAGTGGGCGGAGGCCTACGAAAAGGGCGAGAAGAAGGTAACCTCCTGCTGCCCGGGCTTTGTCAACATGGTCAGGAACCACTTCCCGGAGCTGGCGGACAAGATCTCCACAACGATCTCTCCGATGGCCGCGGTGTCCCGCATGATCAAATCCAAGGAACCGGATGCGATCACGGTCTTCATCGGACCCTGCGTGGCCAAGAAATCGGAGATCGCCGACCAGAAGATCCCCGGAAACTGCGACTATGCCTTAAACTACAGCGAAATCCGGGCCATCATGCGGGCGAAGGGAGTCGAGCTCATCCCGGACGATACCTCCTACCAGGAATCCAGTATCTATGGCAAGCGCTTCGGAAATTCCGGCGGAGTTACGGCAGCAGTGGTACAGAGCCTGAAGGAAAAGGAGCATGGGATCGAGCCGAAGGTCTGTGTGGCCAACGGAGCGAAGGAATGCAAGAAGGCGCTAATGATGCTGAAGATGGGAAAGCTTCCCGAGGACTTTATCGAGGGTATGTGCTGCGAGGGCGGCTGCGTCGGATGCCCCGGCTCCTTTAATGACCAGATCTCCTCCAAGAAGAGCCGCGACGAGCTCCTCGCCAAGGCCGATGACCGGAAGATCTGGGAGAATCTCGAGAATTATCACATGGAGCTTTTCTCCATGCACAGAGAATAAAAAAGTTTGCTCTTACAACGGCCGGTGCCAAAAAAACACGGTCCCGCCAAGTGTGAACAGTAACATCCGTGAGGACAAATAACAAGACAGAGAGCGGTTTGTACCAACCCCGAAAGTTAGGCCGAAAATCTAACTCTCGGGGACCGGTACAAATCGCTCTCTGTCTTGTTTTATAGTGCTATAATTCCTTGCTGAGCTTCTCAATAGCCGCTTCCACGCGCCGCAAAGACTCCGCCTTCCCGAGCACCTCCATGATCTCGGTGGCGCCGCCGGGCGTGCTCTGCTTCCCGGAGACCGCGGTCCGAAGCGGCCACAGGACGTAGCCGTTTTTGCAGCCCTTCTCCTGGATAAAGGCGGTAAGGGCTTCATAGATCCGGTCGTTGCTGTAGTCCTCCAGCGCCTCGAGCACCGGAAGCACCTCCTTTAAGACGCTCAGGGAGGTCTCGGGCGTCGTCTTCATTTTCTTATGGGCATACATCGAAATATCGTATGCGGGAACCTCCTCAAAGAAGTCCACAAGGTCCCTGATGTCCGGATAAATCTCGATCCGGCTCTGGACCATGCGGGCGATCTTTTCGATATCGCAGTCCCTTTTTACGACGGAGCGGATCTCCGGCTCAGCATGCTTATAGAATTCCTCAAAGGGAAGCTTTTTCACATATTCCCCGTTCATCCATTTCAGCTTGGTAAAATCGAAGACCGCCGGGGCCTTGTTGATCCTGTGGTAATCGAATTTTTGGATCAGCTCCTTAAGGCTCATGAGCTCCTCGTTGTCCTCGGGACTCCAGCCGAGGAGCGCCACGAAGTTCACGACCGCTTCGGTTAAAAAGCCCTGCTCGATCAGATCCTCGTAGGAGGAATGGCCGGACCGCTTGGACAGCTTTTCGTGGTCCTCGTTTGTGATCAGGGGGCAGTGGATATAGACCGGCACCTCCCAGCCGAAGGCCTCGTAAAGCCGGTTGTATTTCGGAGAGGAGGAGAGATACTCGTTTCCTCTGACCACATGGGTAATTCCCATAAGGTGGTCGTCTACGACATTCGCAAAGTTGTAGGTCGGATAGCCGTCGGATTTGATCAGGATCATATCGTCGAGCTCCTCGTTATCTACGGTGATGTCTCCGTAGATTTCGTCCTCAAAGGTCGTGGTACCGGTCCGGGGATTGTTCTGCCGGATCACATAGGGCTTTCCCGCGGCAAGATTGGCTTCGATCTCCTCCTTGCTGAGAGACAGACAGTGCTTGTCGTAGATCGAGATCTCCTTTCCGGCAACGGTCTGCTTCAGCCCCTCGAGCCGCTCCGGCGTACAGAAGCAGTAGTAGGCCTCCCCCTTTTCGATCAGCTTTTTCGCGTATTCCAGGTAGATGCCCTGTTTCTGGCGCTCACTCTGGACATAGGGGCCAACCCCGCCGTCCTTGTCGGGACCCTCATCGTGGATGAGACCTGTGGCCTGAAGCGTCCGGTAGATGATATCGACGGCGCCCTCTACATAGCGCTCCTGGTCGGTATCCTCGATCCTTAAGATAAAATCCCCGTTTTCGTGCTTCGCGATCAGGTAGGCGTAAAGCGCGGTCCTTAAGTTTCCTACATGCATCCGGCCCGTTGGGCTCGGCGCAAATCTGGTTCGAATTTTTTTCATGGTCTTTTTTCCTTCTTTATGATAAAATTATGCCTGTGCACATGATTTTTCATTATAACATGAATATTTCTTGAAAAAAACCTTGCATCAGGATTTTTCCTGTGTTATAGTATTAAAGCTATCGTGATTTGTGGTTCGTTGGTCAAGCGGTTAAGACGCCGCCCTCTCACGGCGGAAACAGGGGTTCGATTCCCCTACGAACTGTTTCGAGATGGAAATACAATTAGTTTTGGAGGTATGAGTTTTGGCGAATATTAAGTCTGCAAAGAAAAGAATTCTGGTTACAAGGAAAAAAGCGGAGAGAAATAAATCCGTGAAGTCCGGTGTAAAAACCTATATAAAGAAGGTCGAGACCGCGATCGAGGCCGGAAATAAGGCGGAAGCGGAAGAGGCTCTGAAGACCGCGATCGGTAAGATTACAAGCGCTGCGAATAAGGGCGTGTACCATAAGAATACAGCGGCCCGTAAGGTGTCCAGACTGACGCTGGCGGTAAATAAGCTGGCCTGAGAAAAAAGAACAGATCGATCGATGCGGAAAGCCTCTCTGTAACAGGAGGCTTTCTTTTCATTTAAAGGAAAGACTATGGATCTTTTTGACTATATCAGAAAACAGGATATGGAAAAGGACAGCCCGCTGGCGAGCCGGCTGAGGCCGGAGACGCTCGAGGAGGTCGTCGGACAGGAGCATATCATCGGCGAGGGACGGCTTCTGTACCGCGCCATTAAGGCGGATAAGCTCTCCTCCGTGTTCTTCTACGGACCGCCGGGAACCGGGAAAACGACTCTGGCCCGGGTGATCGCGGCCACCACCAGCGCGGAATTTCGCCAGATCAATGCGACCTCTGCCGGAAAGAAGGATATGGAGGAGGTCGTAAAGGAGGCAGAAGCGACCCGGGGAATGTACGGGAAAAAGACGATCCTCTTTATCGATGAGATCCATCGCTTCAACAAGGGCCAGCAGGATTATCTGCTGCCGTTTGTGGAGGACGGAACCATCGTCCTGATCGGCGCGACGACCGAAAATCCCTACTTTGAGGTGAACAGCGCTCTGATCTCGAGATCCACGGTCTTTGAGCTGAAGCGCCTTTCCAGGGAGAATATCATGGAGCTTCTGACCCGCGCGGTTACGGACGAAAGGAAGGGCATGGGGTCCTTCCGTGCCGTGCTGGAGGAGGACGCGAAGGAGTTTCTGGCGGATACGGCCAACGGCGATGCGAGAACCGCGCTGTCGGCGCTGGAGCTTGGGATCCTGACGACGGAGAGAAGCGAAGACGGCCTGATCCACATTACGCTCGATATTGCCTCGGAATGTATCCAGAAGCGGGTGGTACGCTATGACAAAACCGGGGACAACCACTACGACACAATCTCCGCGTTCATCAAAAGCATGCGCGGGTCGGATCCCCAGGCGGCGGTCTATTATCTGGCGAGAATGCTCTATGCCGGGGAGGATATAAAGTTTATCGCGCGCCGCATTATGATCTGCGCCTCGGAGGACGTGGGAATGGCGGACCCGAACGCGATCGTGGTCGCCGCGGCGGCCTGTGAGATCGTGGAACGGGTGGGACTCCCGGAGGCCAGGATCCCGCTGGCCGAGGCCGCGATCTACGTGGCCACCGCTCCGAAGAGCAATGCCTCCTACCTGGCCATTGACCGGGCGCTGGAATATGTAAGGACCCATGAGACCGGAGAGGTGCCGGTCTACCTGAAGGATGCCCATTACAAGGGCGCGAAGGAGCTGAGACGCGGCCTGACCTACAAATATGCCCACGATTTCCCGCACCACTACGTCCAACAGCAGTACCTTCCCGATGAGGCGAAGGACGAGGTCTTCTTTACGCCCGGAGAGAACGGCTATGAACAGAAGATCCGGAAATACCTGGATTTTCTGAACGATTTGAAGGAAGAATCATAAAATTTATGTTGCATATTGAGGAATAACCGTGCTATAATGTGCCGGCAGAGAGAGCGAAACCCGCTCTCTCTTTTTTTATCTTTTTTCTTACTCCGGCCATGAAATGTCGACAGGGACTGCGCACTGAAAAATACGACATGCAAAGCCAAAGAAGGAGCCGATGGTTGTCCGCCGGCAACGGATGACAGCGAAGCAGGTCGATATTTCATGGCCGGAGTAATATCACGCGGGCAGGTCTGCCCGAACCTTCAACGCAAAAAATTCGAACAGGGAGGTGGTGCCTTTGCGGGCGGAGCTTTGAAGAAACGGGGTAGGAGATCAAAACCGGCACTTTCTGTGCCTTGCATTGAAAATAAGGAGGATAAGAGGAGATGAAACAGGGAAAGCTCAGTAGTTTTCTGGAAAGAGTAAATCTGCGGCTTGCTGCGGGAAAGGAGGAAAAAAGTACGGGGAAAAAACGGCTGATCGGTGCCGTGACCGTGGGAGCGCTTGTGGGAGCGGTTCTGATCGGCTCCGGCATTTATAACCGGGCCACAAGAACCATGGTCGAGGAGACCAGCCGCACGATGATGGGGAACGATTATATGGACTGGGTCCGCACCCAGATCGGAAGCGCCACAGCCGAGGGCATGGCGGCGTATGTACACGCGGAAGAGCAGGACCAGACCGAGGCGAAGGAGAGCAGGGGAGACAGGCAGCTTTCCGACCTGATCAATTACAGCGATATTGAAGGGATCTCCAGCATGATCCTGACCGAGATCGACCGCAG
>JAFSXC010000007.1 GCA_017450105.1 Lachnospiraceae bacterium
ACAATAGATTCAAAGACATGGATAGGGAGGAAATGAATTTGCACAGGAAAGAGCAAATGAATATGTGGAGAAGATGTATACGGATGAAGAATTTCTGAGAGAGATCTGCAGGCACGGATGATTCAACAAGAAGGCCGATGAGACGGGATGCCGGCCGGTAAACCGAAGAAGGATCTTATGGCTATATAGCGTGTATGAAGGGAGTCGAAAGCGGCTCCCTTTCATTATCCGCCTGCCATGGAAATAAGAAAAATAAAAAAAAGAAATTTGTTGCGCTTTTGTTATACCTGTTCTGATAATATCCGAAAAAACAGACGACAAGGATATTATGGCAGATCCGAGAACAAAAGAGGAACTTTTGCAGGAGATAAAGAATACAGAATCGGAGAATCAGAATTACAGGGAATTTAAGGAGTCATTGACCGATCTTAATCATGACATTGAAGAATTGATGAAGCCGAAAAAGGGAGTGAAGAACATTTTCGTGGAAGCAAAGGAGACTTTGGATGATTTTCAGAGCCTGGCCAAGTATAAAGTGAATGAAGTGGATTATGTTTCTACCGAAACACTGAACCGCGCAGAAGAAGCGGGGATCAGCTCCCGGCTGAAGAGGACAGAGGAACTGAAGGAAGAACTCTCAAAATGGGCAACGCCGGATGCACCTGAAAGCTTTGGAAAGCTGGAAGAGGCGATGCAAAAGCATGCAGAGCTTCTGTCGAAGATCTTCACCAGGACAGAGAACTGTAAGAAGAAGGTAAAGGCAGATACCGCGGAAACAGGTGAATACTTCGGTCAGTATGTTACGAAAGATGATCTGGAGAAGGTCCGGGAATCCGAGAAGAGGATCCGGGATGCGGTTTTAACCTATAGCGGGGACAGACAGGTAGTACCGGGCAAAAAGGGACCGGATGTAGGTAATGCAAGAAACCGTCGGGAGATTGAGGCCGTAGCGGACGTTCATGAATTCATTAAGAATTCAAATGACAGAACTCCCGAGGAGGATAAGACCCTGAAGGCAAATCATCGTAAGGCAGTGGAAGAGGTTGCACGTGCCATTGCGAAGAATCCCGACAGCCCGGCGGCAGGGCCGAAGAATCCGGTGAATCCGGCGAAGAAGGCGAAGCCCGCAGCACCGAAGGCAGGAAGGGCGTTATAGTGATTTTACGGGGGACGGACCGCCGGACGGCACGGACAGGCAGCGGTCTAAGGCATATATGAAGCTGTGACTTTCGTGTGACGGTTCTGTGACAAACGGTCTGATAATATATACCCCGATGAAAGAGAGAAAAGGCAGTATTAAGAACACCGGTAGAGGACGCGCGGATCGTGGATACGCCGAAGGGATTCCGGCTGAATCCGATCCTTGTGGTTGCGGTTATCTCGCTCCTTGCACTGGGAACCTGCTGGATGATGGGGGTATTCCGGAAGAAAGCCAATCCGGTAGACGGCACTTATCGTTTTACTCATGTGGATGTCCATGGTGAAATGGTCCTGCCCGAACAGCTGGCAGCGTATGGAGTCAACACAAAGAATACGACCATTGAGATCGACGGAGATAAGGTGGATCTTACGGTTTTCGGATTTACCGGTCATTGTGACTTTACAATGGTGGGTGATGAGTTTACAATAACCAATGGAAGCAAGCAGATGTCGGGAAAGGCAGATATCGCCAATGACACCGTAAGGCTGCAGCACAATGGTTCGGACCTTGTGTTCGTAAAACAATAAAATCCCCCTTAGGAAGGGATAGGACGGAAACTATGAGTAAAAGTGATTCGCTGCTCCGGATGGAGCAACTGAGAAAAAAAGCAGAACGGGGAGCAGAATTGGAAGCCTGGGGCTATGTGGGAATTCTGCTCCTTCCTGTTGGTCTGGGACTTTTATTTGCCGGCAGCAGGATGAGAGAGAACGCCAATCAGGAAATGGATGAGCTTTACAAAGAGGTGTTCATCCGGGAACCGCTCACCGGGAATTTTGAGAATGTATCATTTGAACCCTATGAGGGATTCTCCGAGGAAATGGTGGAAGGTTTCCGGCTCTGCAGGATGGGAAATGAATTTGACTCGGAAGCATATGGAAGATGTGACCGGAATGGCGTTCATATCGAATTGTCGGATGTGACGGTTCGGGATTATGACCGTCTGGCAAAGAAGAACAATTACACTACATTTTTTAAGGGCCGGATGATGGTGCTTCAGTTTCCGGACAGGATCGGTTCCGGAGAAACGGTTTTCAGCAGATCCTTTTCCGACAGGGCGCTGAGCCCCGGGGAGGAGCAGGGGAAAGTATCCATCGGAAATGCGGAATATGACGGGAAATTCGATCTGTACGTTTCGGAGCTGAAGGATGCGTCCGGTCGGGTCCTGCCCCGGCTGCTGGAAAAACTGGGATCCCTGTCCGAAAGGCATAAAGGCGTAGCGGCGAAGCTGGACGGGAATCGGCTGATCCTGGCTGTAAATGACGGGGACGGGGAGGCCTTTTACCGGAAAAAGAAGAAAAAGGTCTCATTGGAAGAGGAACTGGCGAAGGTACAAAGAGATATAGATGATATCAAGGCGATGATCGGG
>JAFSXC010000008.1 GCA_017450105.1 Lachnospiraceae bacterium
AGGATGCCCGCGTCACGGAGCTTAACGTTTGTGTCCGGGTCGGGGTTTAAAAAAACATCGGTCGAAAAGATCGAGCCGGCCTTCATGGCAACGCCCTTTTCTTCGGCCACTTCCACGGCCGTTTTAAACAGCTCCCAGTCCGCGGTCGGCGCCATTACCCCCGGCAGATCGTAAGCCGAACCGACATCGGAATTCGTAGAAGCGCTCATCGCGATCAGCACGTCTCGGAGGTGTACGCTGTCTGCGATCCCGCCTGCGCTCCCGATCCGGATGATCGCCTCCACACCGAAGAAATTAAAGAGCTCATGCGCATAAAGCACCATGGAAGGGATCCCCATGCCGCTTCCCATAACGGAGACCTCCTTCCCCTTATAGGTCCCGGTATACCCGAACATATTCCGGACCGAATTAAACAGCACAGCGTCCTCCAGATAATGCTCCGCCACATATTTCGCCCTCAGCGGATCTCCCGGCATCAAAACGCATTTTGCCACATGCGTCCCGTCCTCCACTTTAATGCAGGCTGATGGTGATTCCTTTGCCATGTTTATGTCCTCCTTTATTTGAAATAATAATATCCTGCAACAACAAATCTACGTTTTTCAAGGCGTCCCCTTTACAAAAGCAGTTGCGGCAACCCCGTCACCTCTCATATCCACACCCTAAATCAATTAAATACCGAATCCGCATAACGCACCGTCTCCATTGCGTCCTTCGCATATGCATCTGCCCCGATCATCCGCGCATACTCCTCCGTCATAACCGCTCCGCCAACCACGATCTTCGTCCCCGGCGCAGCCTCCCGAAGGAGCTTCACCGTCTCCTCCATGCTCGGCACAGTCGTCGTCATCAGCGCCGAAAGCCCGACGAGCCGTATCTTCTCCTTCACGCAGGTCTCCGCGATCAGCTCCGGCGCAACATCCTTCCCGAGATCCAGAACCTCATACCCGTAATTCTCCAGCATAACCTTCACGATATTCTTCCCGATATCATGAATATCGTTCTTCACGGTCGCCAGAATGATCCGCCCCTTCGGCGCATCGGTGGTCTTCCCGAGCTTCTCCCGGATGACCGCGAAGGCGCTCTGGGCGCTGTCTGCCGCCATAAGAAGCTGCGGCAGGAATAAGGTTCCCTTTTCGAAGCCCTTCCCGACCTCATCGAGAGCCGGGATCAGCTCGCCCTCGATCAGCTCCATCCCGGTTTTCGTCTTCAGAAGCTCCGTCGTCAGGGCCGCCGCCCGTTCTTTCCGCCCGCGCAGGATACTGAAGAACAGGGTATCTTCATTTCCAGTCCCCTTTTTTTCCGTCGGAGCCGCCTTTACTGCAACGCCCTCCTCCGGAAGGCTTTCGGCGAACCGGATATAGTGTTCAAAATTCGGATCCTGATCCGTAAGCGCCAGGAAGGAATGGTAGGCCTTCATCAGCGCCGGGCTGTTGGGGTTCATGATGGCCGCGGACAGCCCCTCCTGCATCGCGAGCATGAGGAAGGCCGCGTTCACATTCTCTCTCTTCGGCAAACCGAAGGATACGTTGGACACGCCGAGGATCGTCCGCCCATAGGGAAGCGCGCTGATCTTACGGATCGTATCCAGCGTCACCAGCGCTGCCCTGGGGTCGGAGGAAACCGTCATGGCCAGACCGTCGATCACCACATCCTCCCGCGGGATCCCGTAGTGCTCCGCCGCCGCATAGATCTTTTCCGCGATCAAAACTCTCCCTTCGGCCGTCTCCGGGATCCCGTTTTCATCAAGCGCCAGTCCGACCACAACCCCGCCGTATTTTTTCACCAGCGGCAGGATCGAATCGAGCCTCTCCTGTTCTCCCGAAACGGAGTTGATCAGGGCCTTCCCGTGGTAGGCAAAAAGACCCCGTTCAAGCGCCTCGGGGTCTCCCGTGTCAAGCTGCAGAGGGAGGTCCGTCACATCCTGGAGGCGTCTCACAACCTCCTCCATCATGGCCGGCTCATCGATCTCCGGGAGCCCGACGTTCACATCCAGCACCTGCGCTCCGGCTTCGGCCTGGGCAGAGGCCTGTGCCAGAATATATTCAAAGTCCTTGTTTCTCAAGGCCTCCTGAAACCGCTTCTTTCCGGTGGGATTGATCCGTTCCCCGATCAGGACCGGAGCCTTGCCGAGCTCCACCACCCGGGTCGCCGAGGAAATAAGGGTACGCTTTTTCCCTTCCCTCTCCTTAAGGGGAAGCGGACGCACCGTTTTTATCATTTCCCCGATATGCTCCGTCGTAGTCCCGCAGCACCCTCCGAGGATCCGCGCTCCGAGCTCTGCGATCTCCTCCATCTCCGAAGCAAAGTCCTCCGGGCCGACATCATAAACGGTCTTCCCGTCTCTAACCTTCGGAAGCCCCGCATTCGGACAGACCATGACCGGCAGGTCCGAAGCCGCCAGAAGGCGCTTCACATTCTCCTTCATCAGCGCCGGCCCCGTCCCGCAGTTAAAGCCGAGAGCCGAAACGCCAAGCCCCTCTAAGAGCACCGCCGTCGATTCGATGGTTCCTCCGGTCAGAAGCTTCCCCTTCTCGTTAAAGGTCAGCGTCGCGCAGACGGGAAGCCTTGTCCCCTGCTTTGCCCCGAGGACCGCCGCCCGAAGCTCCACCAGGTCATTCATGGTTTCGATCAGGATCAGGTCCGCACCGGCCGCTTCCCCGATCGAAGCCGTTTCCCGGAAGAGGTCCGCGGCCTCCGCAAACGGGAGGTCTCCCAGCGGCTCGATCAGCTTCCCGGTAGGCCCAAGATCCAAAGCAACAAAGCCGTCCTTCTCACGGCCGGCACGCTTTCTTCCCTCGATCGCAAGCGCCACGCCCTTTTCGACGATCTCCTTCAGGTTCTCGGGAAACCTTAAGCGGTTGGCCCCGAAGGTGTTGGTGGTGGCGATATCCGCCCCGGCCTCAAAGAATTCCTTATGATGGCCGATAATGATCTCTTCATGGGTCAGATTCCAGGTTTCCGGCAGCTCTCCGGGCCTGATCCCCTTTTTCTGAAGATCTGTCCCGAAGGCCCCGTCGTTAAAGATCCGGCCCTCCTTAAGCTTCTGTAAAAAGTCCATGTCTTTTCTCCCTGCTTTATCTCGCCGCAAGCCAGTCCTGCAGCTTCGGGAGAAGGTCGCCGAGGGTCGAAGCCTCCTGGGTCAGGACCCCCGAAGTCGCCTCCACAAAGGGTTCCAGATCCGGCTCATTGATCTCCATACCCGCCTCCTTCAAGGAAGCGATCAGCTCTTCCGTCTGCCTGCGGTTACTCTCGCGGTCAGCCTTTGCAGATGCCTCTGCCGCGGCAAGAACGATCTCCTGCTGCTCCTTTGTAAGCTTCTGCCAGACGGACTCCGAGATCGCGAAGCACATACCGGAGTAGATGTGGTTGGTAACGGAAAGATAGTCCTGTACCTCGTAGAGATTGTTGTTGTAGATCACGGGGATCGGGTTCTCCTGCGCATCGTAGATCCCCGCCGCCAGCGCGTCGTAGAGCTCGCTGAAATCCAGGGGCTGCGGCGTCGCGCCAAGCTCGGTCATTGTCGCCATGATAACGGGATTCTGAGGCGTACGGATCAAAAGCCCCTTCATGTCCTCGGGCGTCTCGATCGGATGCTTTGAGTTTGTCACACAGCGGAAACCGTTGCAGTAATGGGTCAGAACGCGGATATTGTCATCGATCAGCCGGGCCTCTGCTTCCGCCTCGATCTCACTGTCCATGAACTCCCAGGCCGTGTCGAAATCCTCAAAGAGGAAGGGCATGGCGCTGATTCCCATCGTGGGCTCATAATCCGAAAAATTCGACGCGTCGCTGATCACGATATCCACGCTCCCGTCGTTTAGCGCAAGCGACCCGATCAACGCGGCATCGCTGCCGAGGGACCCGGAATCATAGATCTCTGCCGTCACTGCCCCGCCGGTTTTTTCGGCGATCTCCGCCGCGAACTGTCTGGCCGCCACATTTCTGGGATCATTTTCCCCCGTGGATACCCCGATCTTGAAAACCACGTTTTCGGAAACCGCCTCCTTCCCGCCGCAGCCTGCAGGAAGTATAAACAGCGAAGCCGCCAAAAGGGCTCCGGCCAACCGTATCCTCTTTTTCATCGTCCTTCCTCCTTCGTCAAACCCAGATCTGAAGACATACTGTACTCATCGTTTTTGATGCATAGAGAAACCGTATTCAGGGGGATCTCGCAAAAATATCTTACGATCTCCGGATCGAACTGCGTTCCGGAGGAGATCTTAAGCTCCTCCACTGCCGTTTCATAGGACAGGGACGGCCGGTAAGGCCGCGGAGTCGTCATCGCCGCAAAGGCATCCGCAACCGCCAGGATCCGCGAGGCCAGCGGGATCTGCTCTCCCTGGAGGTGGTAATAGCCGCTGCCGTCAAAGCGCTCCCTCCGGTATAGGATCCAGTCCAGGATCCGATGGAAGGAGGGGAGCTTTTTCATAACCTCCACACCGACCTCCGGATAGCTCTTCATAAGCCTCTGCTCCTCCTCCGACAGCTTCCCGGACTTGTTTCTTATAGACGCAGGGATCCGGTATTTCCCGAGATCCATCAGGATCGCGGCATAATAGAGGTCCCACCGGCTGATCTTAAGGCGACGGTTCAGGGGAAGGAAATCATAGATCAGCGTGGACAGAGACGCCAGGTTTGAGGAATGGCCGTGCAGGCTCGGATCCCCGGACTCCATAACACCCATGATCAGCGTCACGATCTCCGCAGACCGCTGCTTTAAGGACAGTACGACTCCGCGAAGAAGGAGAAGAGACAGAAGCAGAGCCACCGCAGCCGTCAGATAGGGCAAAGCCCCCTCCGTCGTCAAAGGCCTCTCCAGCGCTTTCCCGTAAAAAACACATAACACAACAAGGCCCGCACAGAGCAGGCACGTACACACAACGTTCCCGGGAAACCCCCGTCCGATCACATCCTGCCCCGACAAAAGCAGCATAATAACCGACACAAGAACAGAAATAAGAAGAATCATCCCGACGATGACAAACGCGTAAGGCAGCCACTCCATATCCGTTTACTCCTCCGCTTTCCGATAAAACATAATCCTGTTTTTCCCGGTTTCCTTAGACCGGTACAGAGCCTCATCCGCCCTCCGGTAGATATTGTCTATGTCCTTTTCCTCCGGGAAGATTTCCGTAACGCCAAGGGACGCTGACAAACCGTTCAAATTCTCGAAGCTGATCCCGTTCAGCGTATGCAGGATCTCAAACAGCTTCTTCTCTACCTCTTCCCGGCTTTTGCACCCACGCAGGAAAAGAATGAACTCATCTCCTCCGAGGCGGCCCGCAAAGCTGGCGCTCTCCAGGATCGCTCTCTCCGGGAAGGACCAGCGCTCCTGCAGGTCCATATGCAGGGCCTCGATGATGGTCTGACCGGTGAGCTGAATGGCCTTGTCTCCCATCTGATGGCCGAGCTTGTCATTGATCTGCTTGAAATTATCCAGATCCACGAGGCAGACCGTGGGGTAATCGTTATAAGGCCGTCTTAACGCCTCTTCGACCATGGTCATGAACCGGTTCCGGTTTAACAGCGACGTCAGCGTATCGAAGCTGGATTTCACCTCCAGCTCCCGTGTAAGCTGAAGGCTCCGTAAATAGACGACAAACTGCCGGATGCGCGTTCTCTGGATCGTGTAATGAAGGACCAGGGCCAGAATAAAGAAAAAGAACAGAAGCATCAGGTCCTCCAGAGCGATGGAGGTGGTTTTCGCGGCAAGCGCAGGAAGACCTGCGATCCCCTGAAAAACGGTCAGCAAAAAGACGGCGCTGCAGGCAACGAAAAAGAGAAGCATCCCGTAAAACGTATCGATATAGGCCACCGACAAAAGCGTCAGAAATACCGGAAAGAAAACGGAGGCCTTGTAGGCCTGGGCCGCCGAGGAAAAAATCGAGAAGGCCAGGATCAGCAGCATATTTCCGTAGACGATGAACCTGCTGTCAAACGCAGGTTTTTTTCGCACATAAAGGATCAGAAGCTCGAGAAGAAGCGCGAGCAGGAAGAAGATCAGGAACGGGGCCTCCGATACTCTGGTCAGCCCCAGCATATTGAACCGGGTAAAGATTCCGGGATTAATAAAGCGGATCAGAAGGGCCGCAAGACTCACCACCAGAAACCAGGTATTTAAGATGGCGGCATGGTTTAAGTTCATTACCCTGATCTGCGGGAGGCAGTCCTTATAAATCTGCTTGTTGTAGCCGTAAAAATTAATCGAATTTCGATTCATAGTCCACCTGCTTTTCTCCGAGAATTCCTCTCAGATTCTGCAAAATCCCAAGAGCTACAGACGGCTTATTCATGGAGTAGACGTGCACGTGGGTAATGCCGTTGGCAAAAAGATCGATGATCTGGTCCGCCGCATATACGATCCCGGCCTGCTCCATGGCCTTCGGGTCGTCCCCGAAGCAGTCCACAATGGCAAAAAACCGGGGCGGCACCATAGTTCCGCTCATCGCAACAGACCGGCCGAGCTGCTTCCTTGCCGTGATCGGCATGATGCCCGGGAGGATGGGACAGAGGATCCCGGCCTCTCTGGCGCGGTACAGAAAATTATAAAAGATGTTGTTGTCAAAAAACATCTGTGTCGTCAGAAAATCCACTCCGGCATCCACCTTTTTCTTCAGATACCATAGATCCGTTTCCTTACTCGGACTCTCAATATGGCCCTCCGGATAGCAGGCGCCGCCAATGCAGAAATCCCCTTCGTCTTTCAGCTCGGCGATCAGCTCCGAGGCGTGGGCATACTCATTCGGGAGCCGGCCGCCCTCCGGGATATCCCCGCGCAGGGCCATGATGTTTTCGATTCCCTTTTCCTTATAGACCCGGATCGTTTCCTTAACGGTCTCCTTCGTCGAGGAAACGCAGGTCAGATGGGCGATCACGGGCACCCCCGTTTCCTGCATAAGGTCATGGGCAAGGCCCGCCGTAAAGGCAGAGGTCCCGCCGCCCGCGCCGTAGGTCACACTCATAAAGTCCGGGGACAGTCCGGCGATCTCCTTCGCCTTCTGAAAGATCCCCTCATACCCTTCCGTGGTCTTCGGCGGGAAGACCTCAAAGGAAAGCGTCCGTTTTTTCGATTCCAGAAATTCCGATATTTTCATGGTTTCTCAGTAGATCTTTTTGATCTCCTCCGTAATTCCGTAAGCCTCGCGAAAGGCGGCAAGCTCCTTTTCGTTCCGGATCAGTGCCACCTCCTCGAGCTCCTTTGTTTCCTTATCCAGAAAGCCGGCCACCTGCTCTCCGTTGCAGATGCTGCATTTCAGCACCGGTGTCTTTCTCTCCCTGTCCCAGTTTTGCTCCGGTTTTTTTCGTTTTCCGAACAAGCCTTCTCTCCTTTTTTGCACACGTTTTATTTTACATCGAATCAGGTGCAAAATCAACGGCTTTGTAAAATGCTCACCCGGATGGCACGCATAAGGGTTACTGGGGGGCGGTCCCGCCAAGTGTAAACTGTAACGGCATAAGGGTTACCGTTTTTTGGTACCGGCCGTGAGGCTTCACCGGTTTTCGGAATCCATCAGGATCGTAACCGGTCCGTCATTTACGGAAAACACCTTCATATCCGCCCCAAACTCTCCCGTCTGCACAGAAAAGCCCTTATTCCGGCATTCCCCGATCACCCTTTCATAAAGCGGGACGGCTTTTTCCGGGCGGGCGCTTTCGGTAAAGCCGGGCCGCCGCGACCGGATGTCCCCGAAGAGGGTAAACTGGCTGACGATCAGGATCTCGGCTCCGGCGTCCTTCGGGCCGATGTTCATCTTCCCGTTTTCATCTTCAAAGATCCGGATTCCTGTAATCCGGTCCGAAATCCAAAGAGCCTCCTTTTCCTCATCGTCCTTATGCACCCCCAGAAGGACCAGCAGCCCCTTCCCGATCCGGGATATCTCCGTTCCGTCGATCGTAACACCCGCTTCCAGCACTCTTGTCACCACTGCTCTCATAAAAAACTCCTTTCAAAAGAAGACCTTTTGGCCGGTCCCCTGGCTAAGTATATCACAGGGCAAAGAAAAACGGGGCAGCTTGCCCCGTTTTTCTTCCTTCTGTCTTCACCCCCCGATCTGACAGAACAGATCCGTATTTGCGCGGATCCGGTTTTGAAACTCCTCCATCTGTTCGATGGAGGGGCGTTTCGCTTTTCCCATCGGATAGTCCCGGCCGAGGCCGGTGTACTTTCCTTCTCCGAAGTTATGGTATGGCAGAAGATCGATCTCCTCCACCCCCGGCAGCGAGTCCGCATATTTTGCGATCGCGAGCAGCTCCTCCGCCGTATCGTTAAAGCCCGGCACCACGGGAACACGTATGATGAGCTTCGTTTTCCCGCTCTCAGCGATCCGCCTCGCGTTCTCCACCATCAGCGTATTCTCTTTCCCGCACCATGCCTCGTGCTTCTTCGGATCCATGTGCTTGATATCCATAAGATAGGTGTCCAGATAAGGCAGGATTTTCTCGATGGTCTCATACCTTGCAAAGCCCATGCTCTCCAGCGCCGTATTCACTCCCAGCGCCTTCGCCCCCTGAAGAAGAGCGCGCGCAAATTCCGGCTGCAGAAGGCTCTCCCCGCCGGACAGCGTCATCCCTCCGTCGGAGCGGCTGTAATAAGGCATATCGCGCCGCACCGTCTGCATGACCTCCCGGACCGTCACGTCCTGTCCGTAGGTTTTCGGTCTCCCGTTCACCAGCATCGTCTCGATCTCGCCGGACTGGGATTCGGGATTACAGCACCACCGGCACCTCAGCGCACAGCCCTTTAAAAACACGATGGTACGGATCCCGATGCCGTCATGGATCGAGTATCTTTGAATATCGAATATTCTTCCCTTTACATCGAGATAATCGTAATTTTCCATAAGTCCTTCCGTAACAAGCTTACCGGTTCAGCCCCTGCTCCGTCCGTTTGATGATATCGTCCTGCAGCGACTTGGACAGGGTCGTAAACAACGCGGAATAGCCCGCTACACGCACCACCAGTCCCGCATATTTTTCCGGATGCGCCTGGGCATCGAGAAGCGTCTGCCGGTCCACGACGTTGAACTGCATATGCATCCCCTTCTGGTCAAAATAGCCGCGCACCAGAGAGACGAAATCCCAAAGATCCTTCTCGGTCGTCATCGCCGTCGGATGGATCTTCATGTTAAAGAGGGTTCCGTTGCTGGCCGCCGCATGGTCCAGTCTGGCGACGGAATTGCAGGAGGCCGTGGGCCCGTTCAGATCGTACCCGGAGGTCGGGGAAACCCCGTCCGCCACCGGCGTATGAGCCAGTCTCCCGTCCGGCGTAGCCCCGGTCTGTGCGCCCAGCGGCACATTCGCGGACACCGGATATAACCCTGCCTGGAAGATCCCGCCCCGGGGATTTTTGTAATGCGGCAGCGGCTTCGTATAGTAATAGGCCGCCTCCCGCGCGATCACGTCCACCTCGTCGATGTCGTTTCCGTATTTCGGCAGATCGAGGATCTCCTGCCGGATCTCCTCACAGCGCCTCTTCTCCTCCGGCGAAAGCTGCAGCGAGAGCACCTCCCGGATCACCGCGGAGATCTCCTCTGTGCTCACGGTCTTCCCTTCCGCCTCCAGAGCCTTCGCGGCCTGCAGGGCGATCTCCTTCGCCGTGATCTCATCAAAGCCCTGGCCGTAGTTCATCTCCAAAGCCCATTTCAACTCCGAAAGAGAGAACCGTTTTTCTTCAAACACCAGACGCTTTACGGTATATAAGGAGTCCGCCACATTCGCGATCCCGAAGCCCTGCGGTCCGGTAAAGTTGTAGTGCGCCCCGCCCTGCTGGAGCGGTACGCCCCGTTCGATACAGTCGTCGATCAGAGCCGACTCAAACGGCAGAGGAGCCAGCTCGGCATGCGCCCGGTCGATCGCGTTGTCCGCGTTCACCAGCAGCGCCAGGTTATAATCCATCTGCTTTTTGTAGGCCGCCTTGAAGTCCTCGTAGGAGGTGATCGTACTCACATCTCCGGTCTGTACGGAGGCCACCTCGCCGTTGTCGATGCCGTTTGTAAATACCATCTCCAGAGGCCTGCACATATTGAAGAACGCCGCGTCATGCCAGCCGTCCTCCTTGCCGGGCACATGAGGCTCCACACAGCCGATGATGCAGTACCCTCTCGCGTCCTCGATCGGAATACCCCGGTTTTCCATGGCCGGAATAATGATCTCGTCGTTGTAATAGGCCGGGAACCCGATCCCGGTCCTGGTCACCTCCGCCGCCCGGAGCAAAAGCTCCTTCGCCGACCCGTTCCACACACGGATCGAGATCGAGGGCTGGGGAAGGAATACATGCTTTGTAGCATCCAGACACATAAAGGAAAGATCGTTCGTCGCGTCCCTCCCGTCCGCCGTCTGTCCGCCGACGATCAGGTTCTGGAACAGGGAATACCCGGCAAAGCCCTCCGCGCTCGCCGCATCCCTGCATTTGTTCAGGTCGTTCAGCTTGACCCAGATGCAGTCGATGAGCTCCTGGGCATATTCTCTGGTGAGCCTTCCCTCCTGCAGGTCCTTCTCGTACAGAGGATACATGTACTGATCAAATCTTCCCGGCGAAATGGAGTGGCCGGAGGACTCGATCTGGATCGTCTGCTGTACAAACCAGAAGGCCTGGCAGGCCTCCTCAAAGGAACGGGCCGGCTGCTCCGGCACATGGGCGCAGGTTTCGGAGATCTTAAGGAGCTCCGACTTCCGTTTCGCATCCCCTTCCTTCTCCGCCAACTTATGGGCAAGAGCGCTGTAGCGCTTTGCATAGTCAATAACCGCCTGGCAGGAAATGATCACTGCCTCCAGGAAGCGCTTTTTATCCCCGTAATTCGGATCGCAGAAGGTAAGCCCGGAAAGCTTTTTCGCCGCCTGCCCCATGATCCCGGTAAGACCCTCATTGATCACCCGGTCATAATGGACATTTACATGCCCGACGCCGTTGTAATAATAATTCCCGGGCGTAAAGAAATTATGATCCATGGCACGTAAGGTTTCCGGCGCCATCAGAGACCGCGCCATCTCACTCGTCGTCTTTCCCTTCCAATAGGGATGCACCGCCAAAAGCCGCCGTTTCGTCTCCTCGGAAATATAAAAAGGATCCGCCGCTCTTGTTTCTACCGTATCAAACTCCGCCTCCAGCCATTCGAAGGAAAACTCCGGATAGGTCTGGCACCCCCGCGGCGCGATCGTCGTCGATCCGACAATAAGCTCCTCCGGCCGGATAACAATCGGAAGACCCATTAAAATATCCCGGAAAGCGATGGCCTTACGGGTTACGATGGGAAGCCCCTCGGTCTTCTGAAAGGATTCCGTAAGAAGCTCCGCCCTTGCCGCCTCGATCTCCGGCTTTTTCGCAAAAAGATGCTGAACCAGCCGCGTGATCCGTTCACTCTTTTTCACAGGTGTTGCATCAAAAGTGTTCAAAATAATTACCCCCGATTTATAAATAAATAATCCCAAGCAGCGCCGGTCCCGCCACAACGTAAATACTCAAATCCCTAATCTGGCGGATAAACACACCGCACCTCATTCTCCGCAAAAAAACGAAGCCACTCCTCCGAAGGCCTAAGATCCGTAATAACCACATCGATCCGCTCAAACCCGCAGATCCCCGAAAAAGCCACCGAATCAAACTTCGTATGGTCTACGGCGAGATACACCGTCCCGGCCGCCTCCGGAAAAATCCGCTTGATATTCGCGATCTCCTGATTCCCGTCCGTCAGCCCCTTCACCATGGACAGCGCCTTACAGGAAAAGAAAGCCTTGTCCGCATTGTAGGAAAGGATCCCCTCCGCCGCCTTCGTCCCGAGCAAAGCCATCGTATTCCCGTTCAGACTCCCGCCGGTCGAATAGATATCCCACCCCTTCACATCCGAAAGCTCCACCATATTTTCAATGGAGTTTGTAATGACCGTAAGGTGCTCTAAGCACTTTAATTCCCGGGCAATAAAAACCGCTGTGGTAGAGGCATCCAAAAGGATATGATCCCCCTCCTCCACCTCCGAGAGAACCAGCTCCGCAATCCGTTTCTTCCCCTCCGGATTCGCCGCCTTCCGAACATTAAACGGAAGCTCGATATTGTTCTTTTCATTTTCTACGGCCCCGCCGTAGCTTTTGGTAACGTGTCCCTCTTCCTCCAGCTTCTCCAGGTCACGCCGGATCGTTTCCTCCGATACCTCGAATTCCTTCGAAAGCTGACTGACAATGACCTTCCCGTCCGTATGTACACGCTCTAAGATCAGGTTTCGTCTTTCAAGCGCAAGCATATTTCTCCCCTTTTTTATGTTCTGACATCCGTTCTGTTTTGTTTTCCCACTGTCTTTAACATAAGCACAGATATTTCCCCGGAGTGATCAAGAGGGCCCCGATCGCAACCAGATTTGCCCCGCGCGAAGTATCCGGGAAATGGCCTGCACAGGCAGCGCCGACAGGTCATAGCTTTCGTGAATGACATTGCTGACGGATGACACTCAATTTATGAACTTCATCAGGCGGTCCGAGGGCCGGTTGATGACCGACCAGTCAAGAAACATTCCCTTCTCTCCCGCCGATGCCTTCGCCGCCTCCAGCGCAGCGCTCACAGCACTGACACTGCCGGTCAGCGTCATATAGCTTTTCCCGCACATGCCCTTGGCGAGCCTAAGCTCCAGGAGCTCCACGATCGCGGTTTTTGCGGCAATATCCGCAGCAACGATCATGGCCGCCACATCGTAGGTTTCCAGAACGCCCAGCGCCTCGATCCTGTCCACATGCGCCGTCCCGTAGATCGCGGGAAAAATGGATTCATGGGGATTCCCCAGCACAAAGGTATCGATTACCTTATCTCCGTATGCCCTTGCCGCCCGTTCCACCGAAGCCTCTACTGCCGAAAGCTCTCCGGTAACCAGGATCACAAATTTTCCGGGGCAGGTAGCCTCCGCCTGAAGGAGCTCCACCTCCGCCGCCTTTGCCATGTCATCCGCCGCCCGAAAGCCGGTCGATACTGTTGTACATTCCACCATTCCGATCGCAGAACTCATATCCGTTTTTTACCCTCTTTGAATGATTATTTCCTTCTCCGAAACCGCCTTTACGGTTCCGTCTATCGAGCTGTGGATCGCAACCGACAGTCCCTCTGCCGCTTCGCCGATCACCTGAGCCGTACTAACCTTCTCTCCCTTACCTACCACCGGCTTTGCCGGCGCTCCGATATGCTGGCTTAAGGGAATCCGTACCTCTGCCGCCGGCGCGGTATGATCCGACAGCGGTGCCTCCCTGTCATAGGGCTTTAAGCCGAGGCGCTCCGCCAGCCTGTGTACCGGTACCTTTTTGTATTCGCGGTCCGCTGCCGCCTTGCTTTCCTTCGTATACGGCTCCAGCTTTATCCCGCCCTTACGAAGTCCCGCCTTGAACTCCTGGATAATGGATTTCGGCGACAGGCCCTGGGGGCAGGCATATTTTTCACAGATTCCGCAGCCGCTGCAATACGCCGCGTTCACAAAGACCGACAGGTCGGACAGATCCGAATTGGCGATCGCGCGCATGATCCGGTGCGGCTCGATCGGATGTCCCAGGAGATGGCGGGAGCAAAGGTCCGTACAGGTCCTGCACTGACAGCAGGAGGAGGACGCCCTTCGCCTTTCCACCTCCAGATTCTTTTCGCTCTTACGGATCAGGGGATGCTCCCCCGAAAGCAGAATGATCGCATTCGTCGTCTTTGTCACGGGCGTTTTCGGCGATCCCGTTCTTCCCATCATGGGTCCGCCGAAAAGATAGACCGGATCCTTCACCGTCGGCTTCCCGGCCAGCGCCACCGCTTCCTCCGCTGCCATACCGAGCGGGATCCGAAGCGTCGCCGGATGGTCGATCTCCCCGACGATGGAAACAAGCTTATCGGTCACGGGATGGTTCTCATGAACCGCCCGGTAAAGATTGTACATGGTCTCCACGTTGTAGACCACCGCTCCCTGCTCGAGCGGCAGCCCCCCCGGGCGGACGATCCTTCCCGTGGCCTCATAGATCAATACCACCTCGTCTCCCATCGGATAGGCCGGCGTCACCTCTTCGATCCGAATCGAAGGGTAGTCCTGTACCACCGGCCGGATCGCTTCGATCGTCTCCTTGTATTCGCTCTTGATCCCGATGACGGCTTCCTTCGCACCGAAGCTTTCCCGGACGGTCTCCAGCATCCCAATGATTTCAGCGGGATGTGCCGCCAGAAGCTGCCTGTGAAGCTTTAGGAGCGGTTCACACTCCACGCAGTTTAACAAAACCGTGTCGGCCTGATCCGTCATCTTCGCATAGCTCGGAAAGCCGGCGCCACCGGCTCCCACAATTCCGTATTCTCTTGCTGTTTTTTTCAGCTCATTCAAGTCCATCAGCTTACTTCCTGACCCTCATCCACTATCCCTACGATCGCCGCGTCCACCGGCGCGTCCGGAAGGTCGCAGCCGATCCTGGCAGCCGATCCCGTCGCCACCAGCACCTGCTCTCCGATGCCGGCACCGATGATGTCGATGGCCACCAGATCCTCTCCGCCGCGGTTCATGGAATCCAGGGGGTGCACAATCATGAATTTATTGCCCACCAGCTTTTCACTTTTCCGCGTAGAAAAAATGCTTCCCACTACCCTTCCAATGATCATAGCTATCCCCCATCAGTCGTTTACAATATACGCAACATCCCCCTGCTTTATCTGGCAGGCGTTTGCCTCGTCCGTATCGATGTGCATCTCCAGGGTAAAGGATTCATGCACACGGATCTTCACATTCGTAAGGCTTGCTCCCCGGTCATTCCCCATACGGACCGTCACATAATCTCCGTCCTTCAGTCCCGCGGCAGCGGCCTCCGTCGGCGTCATATGGATGTGTCTGGCCGCGACGATACAGCCCTCCTTCAGATAGATCGCTCCCTTCGGGCCGACCAGTGCGATGGGCGCTGACCCCGCGATATCTCCGGATTCGCGTAACGGCGCATTGATCCCGAGGGTCCTGGCGTCCGTGGCGGATACCTCAACCTGAGAGGCCTTTCTGACGGGCCCCAGAATCCGTACGTTCTCGATCGCGCGGAGCTTTAAGCCCACGATGGTGCACTGTTCGTTCGCCGCAAACTGTCCGCCCATCAGGTCCTTCTTTTTGGTCAGATGGTACCCCGGTCCGAAGAGCTTTTCCACGTCCTCCTGGGTCAGATGGATGTGTCTGGCCGATACCCCGACCGGTACGGCCATCCGAACATCCTCCTTCGCATCCTCCATGGCCCGGATTACGAGCCTTGTGATCTCTTCAATTCTGCCTGTGTCCAAAGATACCACCTGCCTTTATTTTACCTTCGGAAGGATCATTTCGACGTCGTTGTGCGGTCTCGGGATCACGTGGGTAGCGATGAGCTCACCGAGCTTGCCTGCGGCGTTGCTGCCGGCTTCGACGGAGGACTTCACAGCCCCGACATCCCCTCTTACCATAACGGTTACAAGACCGGAACCGATCTTCTCCGTACCGATCAGGGTTACGTTCGCCGCCTTGCACATCTGATCCGCTGCCTCAATCGCAGCCACAAGTCCTCTGGTTTCTACCATTCCCAATGCTTCGAGTGTCATAATCTTTTTCCTCCTTTGTATTCAAACTGTCTTAGTTACTTCATCTGTTCCTTAATGTTGAAATCCGGCGGATCCTGGCCCAGCATTTTCGAATCAGACGATTCCTCGGCCTTGCCCTTAAAGCGGCTGGCCGAGAGGGCGACGATCCTCTGGATCTCCTCATGCGGATTCGGCAGGATCCCTGTAGCAACGGGCCTTTTGATCGCCCCGGCCGTTCCGGCTTCAATGGCCTGCTTTACCGCCGCCACATCCCCTTCGATCACCAGGGTCACCAGCCTTCCGCCCAGCTTTCTCTCCCAGGTAGCCAGCGTCACATCCGCCGCCTTGGTCATGATGTCCAGCGCATCCACCGCCGCCACCACACCGGTTATTTCCATAAAACCATAGCTTTTGCTCATAAGCTTCTCCTCAGGAGCCGGTCATTTATGCCTTAAACTTGGGTAAGATCATCTCCACATCATTATGCGGTCTCGGGATCACATGGGTCGCCACAAGCTCCCCGAGGCGGCTCGCCGCAGCCGTTCCCGCTTCCACAGCGGCCTTGACCGCGCCCACATCTCCGCGTACCATAACGGTCACAAGACCGGAGCCGATCTTTTCCGTGCCGATCAGAGTAACCTCAGCTGCCTTTGTCATGGCATCCGCTGCCTCAATGGCCGCGGTCAGTCCTCTGGTCTCCACCATTCCCAAAGCTTCCAACGATTGTGACATTTCTTTTTCCTCCTTTTTGCATTAACGGTTACGATTTATCCAACGCGCTGATCTTCAGCATCTTCTCCGTATCCTTCGTGGGATTCGGAATAATATGTTTCTGTACGATCCCGGTGTTCGCCTCTGCCACCGCCTCCGCGGCGCGCATGGCTTCCTCCACATCCGCCACACTCCCCCGGAACTTGATCGTTACAAGAAGCGGAACCGGCAGGGAATCCGCATTTGCGGGCTTGTTCTTGTCGAAGACCTCCAGCCGGACATTTGCTGCCTTACAGCCGGCATCCGCCGCCAGAAAGGCGCAGACCAGACCAAAGACCTCCAGAAGCCCTACGGCCTCCTGCCCCTCACGGTTCTGTTCTTTTACTATAACACCTTCATCCATGCTTTACGCTCCCGGATTTATGAATTGACGACAGCGATCTTTAATCCGGTCATGGCCAGATTTGTTTTCAGAGCCTCATTGATCTCGTTCAGCGGGAACTTGTGGGTAATCAGCTCCGTTACCGGCAGTCCGATCCCCTTCGCTCTCTTCAGGAAATCAAAGGTGGTTCCGTAATCCCGCAAGGTATAGACCCAGGAGCCCACAAGGTTGATTTCCTTCGAGCACAGGTCGAAATGGGGATTGATCGTCGCGTCACCGCCGTTTACAAAGAACCCGAGTTCGCATAAGCCGCCGCCGTTTCTAATAAACTTATAGATATTCGCATGGGCCATCGGATTTCCGGTACACTGGAAGGCGAAATCGGCAAGATGTCCGTCAAACGAAACCTTCACCGCCGCAGTAAGCGCTTCGATTCCCTTATGGTCATTAAAGTTTACAGTCTGATTCGCGCCGAGCCGCTTCGCAAACGCGAGTCTCTGTTCATTCCCGTCCACGGCCGTAATATTTTCAACACCCATCGTACGAAGGACCGCAATGCAGAGAAGGCCGATCGGGCCGCACCCCTGGACCGCCACACGGCTGTTGAAACGCAGGATCCCTGTCGTCTTGGCCCGCTCCACCGCGTGTACAAGCACCGCACTGGGCTCGATCAGGATCCGGGAATCCAGATCCAGGTCGCTGACGTTAAAGACCGTTGAGCCTTCCCGGATCAGAATGTAATCCGAAAACCACCCGTTCAGATGAACATCGTCATCGGGCAGCAGTCCGTACACATCCGAATCCCCGACGTTCTGCTTGTTCAGGTCGAACATCGTAATGTCCGGATCATCCTTAAAGATCATGCAGGTCACGACCTTGTCCCCGACATGCAGGTCCTTTCCGGCCGAATCCTTTCTCACGTTCTTTCCCATCTTCACGATCTCGCCGGTTCCCTCATGACCTAAGGCCACGGGGATCAGGTTAAAGGGATCACGCTTGAATTCATGGGCATCCGTACCGCAGACGCCGCAGCCCTCTACCTTTACCAGAATATCCCCGTCTCCGACCGGCGGAATCGGGAATTCCTTTACCTCAAACCGTTCCTTCTCCACAAGCATCGCCACATGGGCTGTCGCCGGAATCGGAGCAGCGCCGGCCATATTCGACAAACTCGTAAACGGAGCGGCCCCGGAGCTTACCGGAGAAGCGCTGTTCATCGCACCCCCGCCCATCTGCGTTAAGATCTGTTTTACAATGGCCTCTACATCCTTTTCATTTACTGCCATTTTCCCCTCCTCTATCTGATGCACAAACTGTCGGACATGACGCAGCGTCTTCTCTTGGTAAAGGTCGCCGCCGAGGTCAGCCCTTCTCCTGTTCTGGAAGCGATCGTGAAGGTCGGATACCCTTCCCCTCCGAAGCCGAGCGCCGCATAGCTGGGTCCATTCTTTACGAGGATCGCCGTATCCAGAGCTCTCGCGTAGGTCGTGATCCGGTCTACGTTCTTGGAATGGATATGGGCGGAATGACGGTTTCCGTGCTCCAGCCAGACGGCCGCTTCCACGCCCTCCTCGAAATCCTTTACCCTCACCACACCGAGGATCGGCATCATGAGCTCGGTCGTAATCAGCGGATGCTCCTTCGGTCCCTCGAATACGATACAACGGATATCCGCGGCAACATTCACACCGACCATCGAAAGCAGGGTTCTTGCGTCCCGACCCACGCATTTCCGGTTCAGGGCTCCCTTCGGCGTGATCACGGTTTCCACGAGCTTATCCTGGATCTCCTTCGAGGCCAGGTAGCAGCCGTTGTTGGTAAGGAACTCATGCATGAGCTCGTCACAGATTGAATCCACCGCCACGACCTCCTTCTCCGCGATGCAGGGAAGGTTGTTGTCAAACGTACAGCCGTTTACGATGTCCCTGGCGGCCTTTGCGATATCCGCGGTCTCGTCCACCAGCGCGGGCGGATTCCCTGCCCCCGCTCCGATCGCCCTCTTTCCCGAGGAAAGCACCGCCGTCACCACGCCGGGCCCTCCGGTCGCCACCAGCAGCGGAATCGATTTATGCTTCATCATTATGGCGCTGGACTCCAGCGTCGGGTTCTCCACGGTACAGGCTATGTTGTCCGGGCCGCCCGCCTCCAGCGAGGCTTCATTGATCATATTGATCGTATAGATCGTTACTTTTTTCGCGTTCGGGTGCGGGTTAAAGACCACGGTATTTCCTCCGGCGATCATGCCGATGGAATTGCAGATCACGGTCTCCGACGGATTCGTCGCCGGAGTAATTGCACCGATCACACCGAACGGTCCCATTTCCACCAAAGTCAGCCCCCGGTCCCCCGACCAGGCGATGGTGGTAATGTCCTCGGTACCGGGTGTCTTATCCGCCGTCAAACGGTGCTTTAGGATCTTGTCTCCCACGTTCCCCATACCGGTCTCGCTGACGCCCATGTTGGCCAGGATCTCGGCATTCTCATTTGTTTTTTTCCGAATTTCGGAAATGATCTTCTCTCTCTGGTCCAGAGTCATCGCGCGCATGATCTTCTGCGCCTTCTCTGCTGCCGCGACCGCGTCATTCATGTCCCGGAATACGCCGTGCATGCCGGAAGGACTTTCCTGAAGCTGCATCCCCGCCATGACCTTCTGAACTATGGAGCGAACCATTGTTTCATCTACAGGCACGAGATTACCTCCTTTAACATATTTTTTCCGTAAGCAGCCAGATCCGTGTCTTCCCTGGCCGATCCGCCCGAAACCCCAAGGGCTCCGATCATGGTTTCCCCCACCATCAGCGGCTCGCCGCCCCCCAGAATCTGCACCTTCCCCTCGTTTGAAAACTGCAGCCCGTAAAGCTCCTTCCCGGGCTGGCAGAGCTCAGAGAGCTTCGCTGTCGGCATCTGAAAGGCCGTAGACGTAAAGGTCTTGTTGATCGCCACGTCGAAGCTCCCATAGTAAGCTCCGTCCATGCAGTGTACCGCCACCGGCCGGCCTGATGCATCCGACACGGCCACCACCACGGCAAGCCCCATCTCGGCCGCCTTCTCCTCGACCCTTTCGATGAGCTTAACCGCCAGGGAAAGGCTCATGATCTCCTTTACGATGGCTCCCCTTACGATCTCGGTTGTCACACGTTCCAGCTTATACTTATCCATTTATTTTCCTAAAGATTCCAAAACCTTTTTCGTGATCTCGGAGATCAGCGCCTGGCTGTCGGCGCCTCCGTCACCCACCGGATGCTTTCCGCAGTTATGGCAGTTCGCGGTTCCCTTATTCTGGCAGAGATCGGCGGGATGTCTCCCCGGAAGCCCCATCTGGCGGCGGATCTCATACAGTCTTTCCACGGTCTTCTGGTCAAATTCCTTCGGCCCGCCGAGCTGTCTGGCCTTGTAAAGAAGCTCCGCGTAGAACTCCACGGATTCCATCTTATGATAGGCGGCCAGCAGATCGCCCGACCAGGTCAGCGCTCCGTGGCTTTCCAGAAGAACGGCGTCAAAATGCTCAAGATAGGGCTCCACGGCATCCGGAATTTCCATTGTGGAGGGCGTTCCGTAGGGAGCGATCGGCACACAGCCAAGCGCGATCACCGCTTCCGGCATGATCGGCTGGGTCAGCGGAATTCCCGCGATGGCAAAAGCGGTCGCGAAGGTCGGATGGGCATGTACCACGGCGTTCACATCCGGTCTCTTTGCATATACTCTCATATGCATCTTGATCTCCGAGGAAGGCCGGAAGCCCTTATTCGCCTGGAGCACCTTCCCCTCCGCGTCCACCTTGCAGATAAACTCCGGGGTCATGAAGCCCTTGGAGACTCCGGTCGGTGTGCACAAAAACTCGTTGTCGTTCAGCTTTACGGAAATATTTCCGTCATTGGCCGCCACCATGTTCCGGTTGTAGATCCGCTTCCCGATGTCACAGATCTGCTTTTTGATTTCATACTCGTTCTGTACCATTCTTCTCTCCTTCTGTTATTTTATTTATTCTTAAAGTGTATTCACTTTTCCGAATCGAATTAACCCAAATACAGCGACCCGCCGCTACTGAAATTCGGTTCACGTCCGGGAGGCCAGGAAACACATCTCAGCAAATATCGCGGCTGGAATCGAAAGCAACCCCGCAAAAGCAATAACAGCGAGCGGACAAAGTCCGCGTCATCCGTTCAAGCCAAACCGGGAGGCCAAAAAACATGAGAGGCCTAGGTCCGCGTCATCCCCACCGTCTCATACCCCAAAACATTCTCACAATAGG